>DATJOZ010000041.1:0-33714 GCA_035506655.1 Gaiellaceae bacterium | reverse complement strand
CGAGCGCCACCTCTTCCGGCAGATCGAGCTGATCGAGCCGACGGTGATCGCGACGCTCGGCAACTTCGCGACGAAGCTCCTGTCCGGCCGCCCGCTCGGCATCACGCGCGTGCACGGCCAGGAGCAGCCGACGACGCTCGCCGGCCGGCGCGTGCTGCTCTACCCGCTCTACCACCCCGCGGCCGCGCTCTACACGCCGGCGATGCTGAAGGTGCTCGAGTCCGACTTCGCCCGCATCCCGTCGCTGATCGGCTCCGTCGTGCCCGAGCCCGCCGAGCCGCAGCCGGCCCCGGAGCTGACGCTCGTCGCGCCGCCCGCCGCGGCGCAGGTCGAGCAGCTCGGCCTCTTCTGACGGCGCCATGACGCCGCGCGTCATCGGCGCGTACGTGTTCTTCCTGCTCCTCACCGCGGGCGTCGGGGTCGGACTGGCATTCCTCGTCGCGGACATCGGACGTGCGCCCGCCCTGGTCGGACTCGTGAGCATTCCTCTCGGCGCCGTCGTCGCGCACGTCCTGTTCTCACCCCGACTCCGGTATCTGAGAGTGAGAAAGCGCAACCCTGCGCTCGCAGCCTCGGCGACCGTTCTCGGCGTGCTGATCGCACAGTACGGTGGGAACGTCGGAGGGCTCGTTCTGCTCGGATTCCTGTTCGGGTTCTTCGTGTACTTCCTCTGGGCGGTTCCGCGCGAGAGACGTCGTCGGCTCGCGGACGCCGCGGGCGACGGGTTCCGGAGCTGAGCCCGCGCTAGCATCACCGGCGATGTACACGCCTCCGCACTTCGCGGTCGACGAGGCGGACGCGAAAGCGTTCCTGTCGCGGATCGAGGCGGCCGACCTCGTCACGGTGACCGAGAAGGGTCTCGTCGCGACGTTCCTCCCGTTCGTGTACGCGCCCGAGCGCGGCGAGGCCGGCTCGCTCATCGGGCACGTCGCCCGCAGGAACGAGCAGTGGAAGCTCGCGCCCGCCGGGCAGGCGCTCGTCATCGCGCACGGGCTGGACGCCTACGTCAGCCCGAGCTGGTACCCGAGCAAGGCGGAGCACGGCCGCGTCGTCCCGACGTGGAACTACACGACGGCCCACGTCTACGGCGAGCTCGTCGTCCACGACGATCCCGCCTGGCTCGACGACATGGTCCGGCAGCTGACGACGCGTCACGAGGCCGGCCGCTCCGCTCCCTGGAGCGTCGACGACGCGCCGCCGGACTTCCGGGAGGGCCAGCTCCGCGCCATCGTCGGGCTCGAGGTCGTGATCGCGCGCGTCGAGGTGAAGTTCAAGATGAGCCAGAACCAGAAGGACGCGAACATCGACGGCGTCGTCGCGGGCCTCGGGGCCGACGGCCGCGAGGACGTCGCCACCCTCGTCGACTCGCTCCGCCGGTAGACGAGAACCTCCCCGATCCGACGCGCATGCGCGACGCCGCGGTCGAGGCGGCGCGCCGCTTCGGCGTGCAGCTCGGGGAGGCGTTCGCGATCGCGCAGTGGTCCTACGTCGCGCCGGCCGGCGACGCGGTCGTGAAGGTCGCGTGGGACGGCGACGACGAGTCGCTGCACGAGGCGGAGGCGCTGCGCGTCTGGGACGGGAACGGCGCGGTGCGGCTGCTGGACGAGTCGGGGCGCGCGCTGCTCCTCGAGCGCGCACGTCCCGGGACGGACCTCTCCGAGCTTCCCGAGCCGGAGGCGACGGCGATCGCGGTCGAGCTCGCCGCGCGGCTCTGGGTCCCGGCGCGCCCGCCGTTCCGGAACGTCTATCCGGAGGTCCGGCGGTGGATCCGGGACCCCGCGGCGCGCGCGCTGCTCGACGAGATCGAACGGCCGCCGGAGTGGCTCGTCCACGGCGACTTCCACCACCACAACATCCTCCGGCACCGCGACGGCTACGTCGCGATCGACCCGAAGCCGTACGCGGCCGACCGCGAGTACGACGTCCCGTCGTTCCTCTGGAACCCGATGACGAACCGCCTCGACGACCGGCGGCAGCTCGAGGACCGGATCGCGGCGTTCGCCGCCGCGGGCCTCGACGAGTTCCGGATCCGCGCGTGGACGGTGATCCGCGGCTCGTACCTGCGACCGGAGGACGCGGAGGCGATCGGCGCGCTGCTCGAGTAGCCGCCTCAGTAGCTCGTCCGGATGCGGGAACGGCTCCACGGGTCGACCATGAAGACGAGAGAGACGACCCGACCCCTTCCCTGGAGGCGACGTGCAGACGGTCATCGTGCGTTTTCACCACCCGAGCCGAGACCTCGACCAGATCGAGAACGACATCGAAGACGCGGGCGCCGGCGACGCGCTCGTCACCGGCTACACGGCGGCCCTGAGCATCGACGCGGCATCGCACAAGGAGGCGGCCAAGGCCGCACGCCGCATCCTCGACACGTCGGGCGCAACCCGGATCAGGATCACGAAGCGCGGCGCGAAGCACGCCGTGCGCTAGCCGGCCGCCTCGGCTCTGCGGAGGCCGCGGATCGCCCACACGGTGAAGAGGCTCCCGAGCGCGAGGATCGCGCCGAATGCGGCGAGCACCTCCGTCGGCGCGCCGGAGATGAAGCCGCGCTCGGCCTCGAGGACCCGCGTCATCGGGTTGACGAGCGCGACGGTGTGGATCCAGCCCTGCAGCAGCGCGAGCGGCACGTACACCGGTGCGAAGAACAGGACGAGGAACACCGGCAACTGCATGATCGGGCCCGCCTGCATCGTCCGCAGCCGCATCGCGACGCCGGTCGCCCACAGCGTCGCGGTGAAGTTCACGAGGACACCGAGCGTGTAGAGCCCGACGACGTCGACACCGTCGCCGTCGACGCGCATGTGCACGACGAGCGCGACCGCGGTCAGCAGCGACACCGTGGCGATCCAGCGCACGAGCCCCGCGACCGCGTAGCCGAGCACGATCCCGCTGCGGTGCGACGCGGCGAGCATCAGCCGGCGCGCGAAGCCGCTCTCGAAGTCGCGCGCGATCCCGAAGCCGGTGAACACGCCGGCGAACGCGGCCGACTGCAGGAGCACGAACGAGAACTGGAAGGCGGTGTACCCCGTCGGGAAGTGGAAGCCGGGCGCGTGCTGGATCCCCGCGAGGCCGCCGGCGAAGGCGGTGAAGAAGAAGAGCGGGAAGACGAGCGACGGGATCAGCAGCGACATGTTCGTGAAGAAGCGATTCAGCATCCTCCACGCGACGCCGCGCGCGATCGACACGGTCCTCATCGCGCGAGCCTCTGCTGGAGCGCCCACGCAGACGCGGAGATCGCGATCGCGGCGACGGCGGCCGCGATGCCGAAGCCGAGCGCGAGCGCCTCTCCGTCCCAGCCGACGATGATCAGGCTCCGCACGCCCTCGATCAGATACGACACCGGATTCAGGGTCGCGGCGTCGCGGAACCACGTGACCGCCATCAGGTTGCGCGGGATCGCCATCGACGAGATGAACAGGAAGACGAAGAACGCCGGGAAGAGGCTCTGGATCGCCTCGCCCGAGCCGGTGCGGAGCGCGGCGAAGAGCCCGACCGCGCCGAACGCGAGCACGACGAGCGTGTAGAAGAGGAGCAGCACGAGCAGCCCCGCGACGCCGGACTTGAAGCGCACGCCGGCGATCGTCCCGACCGCGACGTAGACGAACGCCTGGAGCAGCCCGAGCGTGATCGTCCCGCCGAGCTGGCCGAGGAGCAGCGCGACGCCGCGCATCGGCGTCAGCGAGAGCCGGCTCAGGAATCCCGTCTGGATGTCGCGCGCGAGATCCGTCCCCGTGTTCATCGTCGCGAAGAGCGCGCCCTGGATGAACGGCACCGCGAGGATGAACGCGAGGATCGACGGCGACGGGAAGCCGGGCAGATGCGTCTCCGCGCGCAGGCCGGCGGAGTTCACCGCGAGCAGGAACAGGGGAAAGATCAGCGGCCCGATGATGTTCGCCGGCTGCCGCATCGTGCGAACGACCGACCGGCGTGCGAGGAGGTAGACCTGGTCCGCGGTGTCCGTCACGCGGCGACGTCCGCGTCGTCGCTGCCCTCGAGCGAGCGGCCCGTCTTCGCGAGGAACACGTCGTCGAGCGAGGGCTGGTGCAGCTGGAGCTGCGCCACCGCGACGCCCTCGCCGTCGAGCGCGCGGACGACCTCGGCGAGATCCGCCGCGCCGGTCCGCAGCCGCACGGCGACACCGCGCCCCGACGGGACGGCCTCGCCGAAGCGGGAGAGGATCGCCTCCGTCCGCTGCCGGTCGTCGTCGTTCGCGGGCACCGCCTCGACGGTCGGGCGGCCGATCTCCGCCTTGAGGGAGTCCGGCGTGCCCTCGGCGACGATGTGGCCGTGGTCGATGATCCCGACGCGGTCGGCGAGGACGTCCGCCTCCTCGAGGTACTGCGTCGTGAGGAAGACGGTCACGCCCTCGTCGCGCGCGAGCCGCCGCACCTCCTCCCAGAGCGCGGTGCGGCTCTGGATGTCGAGCCCCGTCGTCGGCTCGTCGAGGAACAGGATCCGCGGCCGGTGGACGAGCGCGAGCGCGAGATCGAGCCGCCGCTTCATGCCGCCGGAATAGCCGCGCACCTTCCGGTCCGCGGCCTCGGTGAGCCCGACGCGCTCGAGCAGCTCGTCGGCACGCTCCGCGCGCGTCTCGCGCGGCAGCGCCTGCAGGCTCGCCTGGAGCCGGAGATGCTCGCGTCCGGTCAGCAGCGGGTCGAGCGCCGCCTCCTGCAGCGCCGCGCCGATCGCCTGCCGGACGTGCGGTCCCTCGTGGACGACGTCGAAGCCGCCGACGCGCGCGGTGCCCGACGTCGGCGGGAGCAGCGTCGTCAGCATCAGCACGGTCGTCGACTTGCCGGCGCCGTTCGGCCCGAGGAACCCGTAGATCTCGCCGGTCGTGACCGCGAGGTCGATGCCGTCGACGGCGCGCGGGCCCTTCTTGAACTCCCGGACGAGGTCCGCGGCCTCGATCGCGTAGCCGTTCTCCATGTGCCGGAGTCTACCCGCATAAAGTTGAGGTGGCCAAGTATCGACATCATCAAGTATCATTTCGGGTGAGAGGCGATGACAGCGGCCGACGAGGCACAGGGGCTCTTCTTCGAGATCGGGATGGCGCACCGGGTCAAGGTCGGCGCGGCGCTCGCCGACCTCGGCCTGACGTTCACGCAGGCGCACGCGCTCCGGCTCCTCGAGCCCGACCACCCGTTCCCGATGAGCAAGCTCGCGGAGCTGCTGTTCTGCGACGCGTCGAACGTCACCGGCATCGCCGACCGGCTCGAGGCGCGCGGGCTCGTTCGCCGCGCGGAGGGCACCGACCGGCGCGTGAAGATGCTCACGCTCACGAAGGCGGGCGTCGACCTGCGCGCGCGCGTGATGCGGCTGATGAACGAGCCGCCGGCCGCGATCACGCTGCTCTCGGCGAAGGACCAGCGCGCGCTGCGGGACATCCTGCGCCGCGCGGTCGCGAACCTCGACGCCGATCGTGCGAGACATCGGGCGTGGCAGACCGGCACGTCGTGAACCTTCGCGACGCGGAGTGGCGCCGCGCCGACGCGAGCGTGACCGGCTGCCGGGCTAGCCGCGGCCGATCGAGACGACGCGCCCCTTCCAGGTGCCGCGCGGCGCCTCGACGACGATCTCGTCGCCGACGGCCTTGCCGAGGACGGCGCGGCCGACCGGGGACTCCGGCGACACGCCGCCGACGCTCGAGATCTCGACGCTCATCCGCTCGCCGTCCTCGCGCTCGATCTCGACCTGCGAGCCGACCGCGACGACGCCGCTCGCGGCGGCCGCCTCCTCGTCGACCTCGACCGAGTTCTGGAGGCGCGCACGGAGGATCGTGATCCGCCGCTCGAGGAGGCCCTGCTCGTTCTTCGCCGAGTGGTACTCGAAGTTCTCGGAGAGGTCGCCGTGGCCGCGCGCGACCGCGATCGCCTCGACGATCGCCTTGCGGCGCGGCCCCTCGAGCTCGGCGAGCTCCGCCTCGAGCTGCTCGCGCTGCGCGCGCGTCAGGTGCTCCGCCTGCGGCTCGGACACCTAGTGCCCGCAGCCGCAGGAACCGCCGCAGCAGCCGCCGGCGCCGCCGCCGCCGAAGGACGGCTGCTTCGCCGTGCCGTGAACGGCGAAGGTCGAGAACTGCCGCACGACATTCGTCGCCTCGCAGTCCGGGCACGCGACCTGCTGCTCCCCGCGAACGAGCTCCTCGAAGTGCGACTCGCACTCCATGCAGACGTACTCGTAGATCGGCATGGCGGGGATTCTACGTGCCGAAGAGGAGGAGCTGCGCGCCGAGCATGAGCCCGAACGAGACGCCGCCGCCGAGCGCGAGCGTCCGCGCGGAGGCGTCGCGGGCCGCGTCCGGCAGCAGCTCCGACATCACCATCCAGATCATGGCGCCGGCCGCGAAGCCGAGCCCGACCGGCAGCAGCGGCGTGAACGCCTCGACGAACAGGAAGGCGATCGGCGCGATCAGCGGCTGAGGCAGGCTCGAGAAGACGCTCCACCACGCAGCCGCGCCGACCGTCGCGCCGCGCGGCACGAGGACGAGGCTGATCGCGAGCCCCTCCGGGATGTTGTGCACCGCGATGGCGATCGTGATCAGCACGCCGAGCCGCTCGCCGCCTCCGTAGGAGACGCCGACCCCGATCCCCTCCGCCGCCGAGTGCACGGTCATCACGCCGACGATCACGAGCGCCTTCGCGGCGTCGGCCCCGGCGAGGCGCGCGATCTCGTAGCCCTCGTTCCGCCCGATCAGGCGCCGGAAGACCCAGATGAAGACGCATCCGGCGAGCGCGCCGAGCGCGAGCCTCGCGGGCCCGAGCCCGAAGCCCTGCCACAGGAGGCCGACGCTCGCGGCGAGCATGAACCCGGACGCGACGGCGTTCGACCCGCCGAGCCAGCGCCGCGAGACGTTCCTGCCTCGGAGGAAGAGGAACGGGAGCGCGCCGATCCCGGTCGCGAGCGCGGTCACGGCCGCGGCCACGGTGACCGTCCAGACGTTGACTGGCATCGGGAGACAGGATCGGCTCGCCTCCCGCGGGCCGCATCCGTACAATCTCCGTGCCCGGCATCCGCTACGGAGCTGGAGCGAGAGAGTGGTCGACAGGATCAACGTCATCGGCTCGGGCCGCGTCGGCTCGGCGGTCGCCGCGAGGTTGCGCGAGCGAGGCCTCGCCGTGGGCGCGGATGCGCCGGAGCTCGTCCTCCTCTGCGTCCCGGACGGCGCGATCGCCGACGTCGCCGCATCCGTCGAGCCGGGGCCGTGGGTCGCGCACGTCAGCGGTGCGACGCCGCTCGCGGCGCTCGCGCCGCACGCGCGCCGCTTCAGCATGCATCCGCTGCAGACGTTCTCGCTCGCGCGCGGGCCCGAGCAGCTCGACGGCGCATGGGGCGCGGTCTGCGCAGAGACGGACGACGCGCGCGCGGCCGGCCGGTGGCTCGCGGAGACGCTCGGCCTCGAGCCGTTCGATCTCGACGACTCGGCGCGGACGCTCTACCACGCAGGCGCCGTGTTCGTCTCCAACTATCTCGTCACGCTGCACCGCGCGGCGTCGCTCCTCTTCGAGTCGGCGGGCGCGCCGCCCGAGGCGCTCGAGCCGCTGATCCGCGGGACGATCGACAACGGCTACGAGCTGACCGGCCCGATCTCGCGCGGCGACTGGACGACGGTCGAGGCGCACCGCGCCGAGATCCACGAGGCACGGCCGGAGCTCGACGACCTCTACGAGACGCTCGCGGGCGCGACGGCGGCGATCGCGACGTGAGGACGATCCGCACGATCGACGAGCTGCGCGCCGAGCTGCGTGGCCGCGAGTCCGTCGGGCTCGTCCCGACGATGGGCGCGTTCCACGACGGGCATCTCGCGCTGATCCGCGCGGCGCGCGCCGAGAACGAGACGGTCGTCGTCTCGCTCTTCGTCAACCCGGCGCAGTTCGACGAGAGCGCCGACCTCGCGGCGTACCCGCGCGACGAGGCACGTGATCTCGCGCTCGCGGAGACGGAGGGCGTCGACGTCGTGTTCGCTCCGTCCGCCGACGAGATGTACCCGCCCGGCTTCCAGACGTGGGTCGAGGTCGACGACGTCGCGCGCGGGCTCGAGGGCGACGCGCGCGCGGGGCACTTCCGCGGCGTCGCGACGGTCTGCCTCAAGCTCTTCGTCGTCGTCGCGCCGCAGCGCGCGTACTTCGGCCAGAAGGACGCGCAGCAGGCGGCGGTCGTCCGGCAGCTCGTGCGCGACCTCGCGCTGCCGCTCGAGATCCGCGTCCTGCCGACGGTGCGCGACCCGGACGGGCTCGCGCTCTCGTCGCGCAACGTGCTCCTCTCCCCCGCCGACCGCGAGCGCGCGCTCGCGCTGCCGGCCGCGCTCGCCGCGGGCGCAGACGCCTACGCCGGCGGCGCCGACCCGGCCGCCGCGACGCGCGCGGCGCTGAACGGACTGACCCCCGACTACGTCGAGCTCTTCGACCTCGACGGCACGCTCGTCCTCGCGTCCGCCGTCCGCGTCGGCTCGACCCGGCTCATCGACAACGTGATCCTGAAAGGAGACCTCGGATGAGCGCGAAGCCTCCGCGCTACGCGTCCTGGACCGCCGGCAAGCTGCCGCTGCCGGAGCTGCTCGAGATCAAGCGTCGCGGCGAGAAGATCGTCATGGTGACCGCGTACGACGCGCCGAGCGGCCGGCTCGCCGACGCGGCGGGCGTCGACCTGATCCTCGTCGGCGACTCGTCCGGGATGGTCGTCCACGGCCGCGAGTCGACGGTGCCGGTGACGCTCGAGGAGATCCTGCTGATGACGCAGTGGGTGACGCGCGGCGCGAAGCGGCCGCTCGTCGTCGCCGACATGCCGTTCGGCTCGTACGAGGTCTCCGACGCGCAGGCGGTCGAGAACGCCGTTCGGCTCGTGAAGGAGGGCGGTGCCGACGCGGTGAAGCTCGAGCGCGGCGGGACGACGATCGCGCGCGTGCGTGCGATCGCCGACGCGGGCATCGCCGTGATGGGCCACGTCGGGCTGACGCCGCAGACCGCGACGGTGCTCGGCGGCTTCAAGGCGCAGGGCCGGAGCGCCGATCGCGCGCAGACGGTCGTCGACGAGGCGCTCGCACTCGAGGCGGCGGGCTGCTTCGCCGTCGTGCTCGAGGCCGTGCCGGCGGCGGTGGCGCGCGCCGCGACGAGGGCGCTGACGATTCCGTCGATCGGAATCGGCGCGGGGCCGGACACCGACGGGCAGGTGCTCGTCTGGCACGACATGCTCGGCTACTACGAGGGCCAGTCGCCGCGCTTCGTGAAGCGGTACGCGGATCTCGGCGAGGTCATCACCGACGCGCTGTCGCGCTACGCGGACGAGGTGCGGAGCGGCATCTTCCCGGAGGAGCAGCACACGTACGCGATGCCGGAGGACGAGCTGAAGGCCTTCGAGACGGCGCAGCCGAAGCGCTAGGCGGGAACGAGCCCGGCCTCGCGGCCGACCTCGACGAACGCCTCGAGCGCGCGCTCGAGGTGCGCCTGCTCCAGCGCGGCGGACATCTGCACGCGGATCCGCGCCGTGCCCTCCGGCACGACGGGGTAGCCGAAGCCGGTGACGAAGACGCCGCGCTCGAGCAGCCGCCGCGACAACTCGATCGCGCGCGCGGTCTCGCCGACGATGATCGGGATGATCGCGGCCTCGCCGTCGAGCGGGTCGAAGCCGGCCTCGCGGAGCGCGCTGCGGAACCAGCGGGTGTTCTCGCGCAGCTTCGCGACGAGGTCGGGCCGCGAGCGCAGCACGCCCACGGCGGCGCGCGCGCTGCACGCGACCGTCGGCGGAAGCGCGTTCGAGAACAGCTGCGGCCTCGAGCGCTGCGCGAGGAGGTCGCACACCTCGGACGTCGACGCGACGTAGCCGCCGGCCGCGCCACCGAGCGCCTTCCCGAGCGTCCCCGTCAGCACGTCGATCTCGCCGAGGAGGCCGAAATGCTCCGCGACACCGCGACCCATCCTGCCGACGACGCCGACACCGTGCGAGTCGTCCACGAGGACGAGTGCGTCGTGTGCGCGCGCGAGCTCGACGATGTCCGGCAGCCGCGCGAGATCCCCTTCCATCGAGAACACCCCGTCGGTGAGGATCAGCGTGCGCCCGCCCGGCTCGCACGAGCGCAGGAGGTCGCGCAGCTGCGTCATGTCGGAGTGTGCGTAGCGCTCCTTCCGCGCCGGCTTCGCGAGCCGCACCGCGTCGATGATCGACGCGTGGTTCAGTTCGTCGGAGAGGATCACCGTCCGCTCGTCGGCGAGCGTCGGGATCGCCGCCTCGTTGGCGTTCCAGCACGAGACGTACGTGAGAGCGGCCTGGGTCGCGGAGAGCTCCGCCAGATCCTCCTCGAGCTCGTGGTGCGGCGCGAACGTCCCGCAGATGAAGCGCACCGACGCGGTCCCGGCGCCGTAGCGCTCGAGCCCCTCGATCCCGGCGCGGACGACGTCGGGGTGATCCGCGAGGCCGAGGTAGTTGTTCGAGGAGAGGACGATCACGTCGCCGCGTCCGGCCATCTGCACGACCGGGCCCTGCGGCGACTCGAGCGTGTTGAACTGCTTGTACGTTCCGGCGTCGCGGAGCGCGGCGAGCTCGGCGCCGAGCTCGTGCGAGAGCCGTGTCGACGCGCTCACCGGTGCGCCCAGCGTCCGAGGCTCGAGAGGTCGCCGTCGGTGCGCGCCGCTCCGATCGGCACGGCAAACAGCGGCTCCGTCGTCGGCGCGCCGCCCGGGTGGAGCACGATCTTGCAGGCCTCGCCCGAGTCGAGCAGCGCGAATGCGTGCTCGAACTGCGCGAGGCCGAGCTCCTCGGTGATGAGCGGACGCAGGTCGACGACTCCGTGCTCGAGCAACCAGCGCGTCTTGTACCAGGTCGCGAACACCTCGCGTCCGCTGACGGCGGAGACGGTGAGATTCTTGAAGATCAGCGCCTCGGCGACGTCGAACGCGACCGGCCGCGCGGGAATGCCGAAGAGGACCACCTGTCCGCCGTTGCGGACGATGCGGAACGACTCGGCGATCGCCTCCGGCGCCCCGGACATCTCGAAGACGACGTCCGGGTGCTCGCCCTCGTTCTGCGCCACGAACCAGGCGGCGACGTCGCCGAGGTCGCGGACGTCGACCGCTGCGTGCGCGCCCATCCGCCGCGCGAGCTCGAGGCGGAACGGCTTCAGGTCGGCGGCGAGCACGCGCCCGGCGCCCGAGGCGCGCGCGATCCCGACGCTGAACAGGCCGACCGGCCCGCAGCCGAGGATCGCGACGGTCTTGCCCGCGAGATCGTGGTGGCTCAGCGCGAACACGGCGTTCCCGAACGGCTCCTGCAGCGTCGCGATCTCGGGCGGCAGCTTCCCGCGGTCGTTCTTCCAGATCACGGACTCGGGGACGGCGACGAGCTCCGCGAAGGCCCCGTTCCGGTCGACGCCGAGGATCTGCGTGTTCTCGCACAGGTGCGCGCGCCCGGTGCGGCACGGGTAGCACGCGCCGCAGGTGACGTGGCTCTCGGCGGAGACATAGTCGCCCACCTCGACATGACGGACACCACGACCCACGTCCACGACGGTGCCCGCGAACTCGTGCCCGAGCGTGAGCGGCGGGGCGACGCGGTGCTGCGCCCACGCGTCCCAGCGGAAGATGTGGAGGTCGGTGCCGCAGATGCTCGCCGCCTCGACCTCGACGAGCACCTCGTCGTCGCGGGGGACCGGGACGGGCACCTCGTCGAGCGCGAGCCCGGGCTCGGGCCCGCGCTTCCGGATCGCCCACATCGACTCCATGGAGCCACGATGCTCCGGCCCGCGCGGGCGGGCATCCGCACTCGACCGGAGGCCGGCTGCGGCTTTCCCTAGAGCTTCGTCACGACGACGACGAGCACCGGGAACGCGGCGGCGAGCGCGACGGCCGCCGTCGACCGCGCCCACGTCCAGCCGTGCACCGAGCGGACGCCGACGAGCAGCAGCCAGAGGCACCAGGCGAGGCACGCGAAGTAGACGGCGCCGAAGATCGCGTCGCCGCGCCCGTAGTCGTCGCCGCCCGTGCGGAAGAGGTTCTCGCCGTACACCGCGATCCGGACGGGCCAGAGCGTGACGAGCGAGAGCGCGAGCGGCGTCACCGAGAGCGCGAGCACCTGGCGCGAGCGGCGGTACGTCCCGTGGCTCCCGAGCCGGCGGCACGCGCCGAAGAGGAGCCCGCCGCCGAGCCAGTAGCCCGCGAGCGCGTACAGCGCGCCGCCGAGGAAGGCCCAGACCGGCACGAGGATCAGCGACATCGACGGGTCGTTGAGCATCGTTCGCGCGACCTGCGTCCCGAGCACGCCGCCGATCCCGGCGAGCCCGGCGATCGCGGAGATCGGCTCCGTCCGCGCCTCGACCGCCTCGGCCGACTCGTCGCGGAGCGACACGAAGACCGCGCGCGGCGCGACGAGCACCATCGGCGCGCGCACCCACCAGCTGCGGTCGAACGCCGAGGCCCGTGCGGCTTCGCTGCTCACGCCGGGAGGGTAGCCTCCCGCCCGTGGACCCTGCCGACCCCGAGCTCACCGCGCAGGTCGCGCTCGCCTCGCCGTTCACGGCGTTCCTCGGCGTCGAGTTCGTCTCCGCGTCGCCGCACGAGGTGCGCGCCCGGCTCGCGTGGAGCGCCGACAAATGCACGACGGGCGGGATGCTGAACGGCGGCGCGCTGATGGGCCTCGCCGACAACGTCGGCGGCCTCGTCGCGTTCCTGAACCTGCCGGAGGACGCGGCGGGCACCGCGACGATCGAGTCGAAGACGAACTTCCTCGGCCCGGTGCGCAGCGGCTACGTCCACGCGATCGGCCGCCCACTCCACACCGGCCGCCGCACGATCGTCGTCGACACCGAGCTCTACGACGACGACGGCAAGCTCGTCGCGCGCGTCACGCAGACGCAGGCGGTGCTCTAGGCCGCGACCGCCGTCGCCGGCAGCACGTGGCGGAGGAACGCGCCCGTGAAGCTGCCCTCGACCTGGGCGACGTCCTCCGGCGTGCCGGCCGCGACGATCTCGCCGCCCGCCTCGCCGCCCTCGGGGCCGAGATCGACGATCCAGTCGGCCTGCTTGATCACGTCGAGGTTGTGCTCGATCACGAGCATCGTGTTCCCCGCGTCGACGAGCCGCTGCAGCGTCTCGAGCAGCTTCTCGATGTCGGCGAAGTGGAGGCCCGTCGTCGGCTCGTCGAGGATGTAGAGCGTCCGCCCCGTCGCGACCTTCGACAGCTCCGACGCGAGCTTCACACGCTGCGCCTCGCCGCCGGAGAGCGTCGTCGCCGGCTGTCCGAGCTTGATGTAGTCGAGCCCGACGTCGTGCAGCGTCTGCAGCCGCCGCCGGATCTTCGGGATCTTCGCGAAGAACTGGAGCGCCTCCTCGACCGACATGTCGAGCACGTCGGAGATCGACCGCCCCTTGAACCGCACCTCGAGCGTCTCGCGGTTGTAGCGCGCGCCCTTGCACGTCTCGCATGGGACGTAGACGTCCGGGAGGAAGTGCATCTCGATCTTGATCTGCCCGTCGCCCTTGCACGTCTCGCAGCGGCCGCCGCGCACGTTGAAGGAGAAGCGGCCCGGCTTGTAGCCGCGCACCTTCGCCTCCGGCGTCAGCGAGTACAGCTCGCGGATGTGCGTGAAGAGATCCGTGTACGTCGCCGGGTTCGAGCGCGGCGTGCGGCCGATCGGCTTCTGGTCGATCTCGATCACCTTGTCGAAGACCTCGATGCCCTCGACGCCGCGGTGCGCGCCCGGCTTCACGCGCGCCTTGTTCAGCCGGTTCGCAAGCGACTTGTAGACGATCTCGTTCACGAGCGTCGACTTCCCGGAGCCGGAGACGCCGGTGACGACGACGAACTTCCCGACCGGGAACTCGACGTCGATCTGCTTCAGGTTGTGCTCCGCCGCGCCCTTGACGAGGAACGTGCCTCGGTCCTCGGCGCGCCGCTCCGGGATCGCGATCGCGCGGTCGCCGGAGAGGAAGCGCCCGGTGACGGACTTCCGGTTCCGCGACACCTTCGCCGCCGGCCCTTCCGCGACGACCTCGCCGCCGTGGAGGCCGGCGCCCGGGCCCATGTCGACGAGCCAGTCGGAGCGCCGCATCATCTCCTCGTCGTGCTCGACGACGAGCACGGTGTTGCCGAGATCACGGAGCCGCTCCAGGGTTGCGATCAGCCGCGCGTTGTCGCGCTGGTGGAGACCGATCGACGGCTCGTCGAGGATGTAGAGGACGCCGACGAGCTGCGACCCGATCTGCGTCGCGAGCCGGAGCCGCTGCGCCTCGCCGCCCGAGAGCGTCGCGGCCGCGCGGTCGAGCGTGAGGTAGCCGACGCCGACGTCGTCGAGGAACGTCAGCCGCTCGCGGATCTCCTTCACGATCCGGTGGCCGATCAGCTGCTCGGTCTCCGTCAGCCCGAGCTCGTCGAGGAACGCGAGCGCGCGCTTCACCGACATCGTCGTGAACTCGTTGATCGAGCGCTCGCCGACCGTGACCGCGAGCACCTCCGGCTTCAGGCGCGCGCCCTTGCAGACCGGGCACGGGCGGAACGACATGTACTCCTCGATCCGCTCGCGCTGCTGCGACGAGTCCGTCTCCTTGTAGCGCCGCTGGAGCGACTCGACGATCCCGTCGAACGCGAGCATGTACTGGCGCCGCCGTCCCATCCGGTTGCGGTACTGAACGTAGACGCGCTCGCCGTCCGTGCCGTAGAGGAACTTCGCCTGGTCGTCCTCCGACATGTCGGCCCAGGGGACCGACGTGTCGATCTCGTACCGCTCGGCGATCGCCTGGATCACGGCCTCGTAGAAGCCGGACGAGCCGCCGACCGACCACGGGACGAGCGCGCCGTCGTCGATCGAGAGCGACGGGTCCGGGACGAGGAGGTCCGGGTCGATCTCCTGCTGCGAGCCGAGGCCGGTGCAGCGCGGGCACGCGCCGTGCGGCGCGTTGAACGAGAAGATCCGCGGCTGGAGCTCCGGCAGCGAGACGCCGTGGTCCGGGCACGCGAAGTTCTGCGAGAAGAGCAGCTCCTCGCCGTCGACGACGTCGATCACGACGAGGCCCTCGGCGAGCCCGGCCGCGGCCTCGATCGACTGCGTCAGCCGGAGACGCAGGTCGGCCTTCATCACGAGCCGGTCGACGACCACCTCGATCGTGTGCTTGAACTTCTTGTCGAGCGGCGGCACGCCGTCCTCGAGGAGGTACTGCTCGCCGTCGACCTTCACGCGCGTGAACCCCTCGCGCAGCAGCTCGTCGAGGACGTCCCTGTGCTCGCCCTTGCGGTCGCGCACGACCGGCGCGTTCACCGTGAACCGCGTCCCGTCCTCGAGCCGCAGCACCTGGTCGACGATCGCGTCGATCGACTGCCCGGCGATCGGCTTCCCGCAGACCGGGCAGTGCGGCCGGCCGACGCGGGCGTAGAGCAGGCGCAGGTAGTCGTAGATCTCCGTGACCGTGCCGACCGTCGAGCGCGGGTTCCGCGACGTCGTCTTCTGGTCGATCGAGATCGCGGGGCTCAGCCCGTCGATGTGGTCCACGTCGGGCTTCTCCATCATCTGGAGGAACTGGCGCGCGTACGCCGACAGGGACTCCACGTAGCGCCGCTGGCCCTCCGCGTAGATCGTGTCGAACGCGAGGCTCGACTTGCCCGAGCCCGAGAGCCCGGTGATGCAGATCAGGCGGTTCCGCGGCAGCCGTACCGTGATGTCCTTGAGGTTGTGCTCGCGCGCCCCGTGGACGACCAGCTCTTCGGCAGCCATGAGCGGCCATTCTATCGCGCGAACGTGTGTTCGTGAAGGGTCAAGATGCGGGTCGCGGCGGCCGATCAACGGGGTGAGATGCGGCTCCCCCGTCCCGGTCGTTTCGAGCTCGTCGCCGCCGCGTTCGTCGCGGCGACCGTCGCCCTCGCGGTGCAGACCGCGCACGGGTGGACCGGCGACGACTTCGGGATCTACGGGCGCGCGGGCCGGACGCTCCTGTCGGCGTCGAGCCTCCACGCGTACCACAGCCCGCTCGTCCAGGCCGGCCCGCTCGAGCTCGCGCTCGACGGCTCGCTCTGGCACCTGCACGGGTGGCCGGTGCCGCTCGCGATCATCTCGGACGTGCTCGTCGCGCTGCTGCTCGTCGGCGCGGTGCTCATGTTCGTCGGCCGGAAGACACTCGCGCTCGCGCTCGTCTGCGGCGGCGCGCTCGCGCTCGGGCTGACGACGCATCCGTACACGCTCGGCCACTTCGCCGAGCCGATCTCCGCGGTGCTCTGGATCGCGGCGGCGCGCGAGGCGCAGCGCGGCCGCGTCGTACGCGGCGGCGTGCTCGTCGCGCTCGCGGGCGCGCTCGAGCCGTGGGGGATCCTCGGCATCTCGGTGCTCGCGCTCGCGCCCCGGCTCCGCGACGCGGCGAAGGGCGCTGCGGTCGCCGGCGGCGTGTTCCTCGCGCTCTTCGCGCCGTGGCTCCTCTCGGGCGACTTCCGGATGCTGACGTACCACTGGCACGTGACCGGCGGGCCGCTGAGCCTCGTGATCCCGGGGCACGCGTTCGGCTGGCCGCTGCGCGTGCTCCAGGCGGCGATCGTGCTCGCGGTCGTCGTGCCGCTCGCCCGGCGTGTGCGCGGGCTCGCCGGCGCGATCTTCATCGTCCCAGCCGCCGCCGCGATCGTGCGGCTCGCGATCGACCCGATGGGGACGTACTACTACTGGGACATGCCGCTCGTGATCGAGCTCGTCGGCGCCGGCGCCGCGATCGCGTCGCTCGACCGGATCCAGGCGTGGGCCGGCAGCCGCTTCGCGCGGGTCCCCGCTGCGGGCTAGGCCTTGCGCCAGCGGCCGAAGACGAGGCCGCCGAGGGTGAAGCCGAGGCCGAAGGTCCCGATCGAGAACGTCCCGATCGCGACCGCCTTCCGCGCCGTCGAGAGCCGCTGCCAGCGGCCCAGCACCTCCTGCTCCTCGGTCGTGAGCGTCTCGCCGCGCCGCTGCTTGCGCATGGCGCCGCCGGCGCGAAGCCCGAGGTAGAGGTCGTCGAAGATCTCGGCGGACTCGTCGGCCATCACATCAATCTATAGCCTCATTCGGTCGTGCCCGCACGCATCCTTCACGTCTCCGACCTCCACGTGGGGGGCCGCGAGGATCCGGACGTCGAGGCGGCGCTCGGCGAGCTCGCGGCCCGGGTCGCCCCGGAGCTCGTCGTCGCGTCGGGCGACCTCTCGAACCGCGGCCGGCCGGCGGAGCTCGAGCGGGCGCACGCGCTCCTCGCCGGGCTCGGCGTCCCGGTGCTCGCGGTGCCGGGGAACCACGACCTGCCGTACGCGTTCCCGAAGCGGTTCACGCGTCCGTGGGCGGAGTTCAAGGCCGTGTGGGGGACGACGGAGCCGTCGTACGCCTCCCCCACGCTGCACGTCGTCGGGCTGTGCTCGGCACGGCCGTTCCGGCACCAGGGCGGCGCGCTGACGGAGCAGCAGCTGTCGCACGCGGCCGACCGACTCGGCGACGCGACGCCCGGTGCGTTCCGGGTCGTCGCGCTCCACCACCACCTGCTCGGCGCGCCGTGGCGCGCAGCGCGGAAGTTCCCGCTCTCTCGCCGCGACGCGGTGCTCCGGACGCTCGCCGGCTCGGGCGCCGAGCTGATCCTCTCCGGGCACATCCACCAGGCCGCGGTCGCCGAGCGGCGGGAGTTCGAGGTCGTCGACGGCGCAGCGCACGCGACGGTCGTCGCCGTCGCGCCGGGACTGACGCGACCGCGCCCGAGTCGCACCGGCGAGGCGCAGGGCCTCCAGCTCTACGAGATCGACGAGACGGCGATCGCCGTCGAGACGCACCTCTGGACGGACGGCGGCTACGCGCCGGTCGCGCGACGCGAGTTCCGCCGCTAGCGCAGTGACTCGAGCAGCCGCGTGCGCACGGCGGTGAACTCGTCGTCCGTGAGCACGCCGGAGTCGTGCAGCTCCTCGAGCAGGCCGAGGTAGTGCGCCGGGTTCTCCGTCGGCGGGCCGGGCGCGCTCTCGGCCTCGCGCGCCGCGGCGGCCGCGGCCAGCGCGGCCCCCGACGCCTCCGGGTTCGGCGGCGCGCCGAACGGCGAGCCGATCCGGTCCGGGTCGATGCCCGCGCGGTGGAGCCGCTGCCGGTACTCGCGTACGCCGAGCCCGCGCTGCGGGAAGCGGTACGCGTCGGGACCGAAGAGCGGCCGCCTCTGCACGAACAGGCGGTAGAGGACGACGAGCACGGTCGCGCAGAGGAACGACGCGATCCCGACCCAGCCCGCGTTCGGGCCGATCGCGAGCACGACGATGCCGCCGCCGATGAGCGACCCGACGAGGCCGATCAGCACCGTCAGCCAGACCGGCATCGGGTCGGGCCCGGGCACTGCGAACCGCGCGAGCCCGCCGGTGACGAACGCCGAGAGGAGCAGGGCGACGATGCTGTAGAACATCCCGCGCGGAGGGTAGCGGCTACACGTGGACGTGCTCGCGGACGCGCGGCGCCGCCGACGTCTCGAGCTCGCCGAGCAGCCGCCACGAGATCGACGCGATCTCGTCGACCGCGCGCTCGAACGCGGCCTCGTTCACCCGGGACGGCTTGCGGTAGCCGCTGATCTTGCGGACGAACTGGAGCGCGGCGGCGCGGGCCTCCTCCTCGCTCGCGGCCGGCGCGACGTTGTAGAGCGTGTGGATCGAACGGCACATGAGTGCTCCTTCGGTGGGCGTTGGCGAGCTACTGGGGCGCGAGCACCAAGCGACGCAAGGACGCAGGGAGCACTCGTAGTCGTGCTACGGGTGCGACCGAGGACGCCGCAGCGCGCCGCGTGATCGCGTTCCAGGAGCCGCAGGACGCCCGCCGGAGGAGCACTACGCTGACACCTCCTCGAGCGCCTGGAGCTCCCGGCGCAGTTCCTTGATCTCGTCGCGGAGCTTCGCCGCGTACTCGAACCGGAGCTCCTCGGCCGCGACGAGCATCTCCTCCTCGAGTGTGACGACGAGCTTCTCGAGCTCGTCGCGGCTCATCCCCTCGACCTTCGCGGTGCCGCGGCGGCGGCGGCCCGGGACGTGCGGCGCGTCGAGCTGCAGCAGCTCGGCGATGTCGCTGACGCCCTTCGAGATCGTCTCCGGGACGATCCCGTGCTCCTCGTTGTACGCGAGCTGGATCACGCGGCGGCGATTCGTCTCGTCGATCGCCTCCTTGATCGCCTCCGTCTGCTTGTCGGCGTACATGAGCACCTTGCCGTGGATGTTGCGCGCGGCGCGGCCGATCGTCTGGATCAGCGACGTGCGGCCGCGGAGGAAGCCCTCCTTGTCCGCGTCGAGGATCGCGACGAGCGACACCTCCGGCAGGTCGAGGCCCTCGCGGAGGAGGTTCACGCCGACGAGCACGTCGTACTCGCCGAGCCGGAGCTCGCGCACGATCTGGATCCGCTCCAGCGTGTCGATCTCCGAGTGGAGGTAGCGCGCCTTGACGCCGGACTCGAGCAGGTAGTCCGTCAGGTCCTCCGCCATCTTCTTCGTCAGCGTCGTGACGAGCGTGCGCTCGCCCGCGGTCTCGCGCTTGCGGATCTCGCCGAGGAGGTCGTCGATCTGGTTCCGCGTCGGCCGGAGCTCGACCTCGGGGTCGACGATGCCGGTCGGGCGGATCAGCTGCTCGGCCGTTCGCGTCGCGTGGCGCAGCTCGAACGGCCCCGGCGTCGCGGAGACGAACACGAGCTGCGGCACCTTCGCGAGGAACTCGTCGAAGCGGAGCGGGCGGTTGTCGAGCGCCGAGGGGAGGCGGAAGCCGAAGTCGACGAGCGTCTGCTTGCGCGATCGGTCGCCCTCGTACATCCCGCCGACCTGCGGGACGGTCTGGTGCGACTCGTCGACGAAGACGACGAAGTCGGACGGGAAGTAGTCGAGGAGCGTGTGCGGCGCGCTGCCCGGCGGCCGGCCGTCGAGGATCCGCGAGTAGTTCTCGATCCCGTTGCAGAAGCCGAGCTCCTGCATCATCTCGAGGTCGTACTCGGTGCGCTGCCGGATGCGGTGCGCCTCGAGCATCTTCCCCTCGCTCTCGAAGAGCTTCACCTGCTCCTCGAGCTCGTGCCGGATCTCGCCGACCGCGCGCTCGATCGTCGGCTTCGACGTGACGTACTGCGTCGCCGGGAAGATCGTGATCGTGTCGTAGCGCGAGAGGACCTCGCCGGTGAGCGGGTCGAAGTGCGTGATCTGCTCCACCTCGTCGCCGAAGAACGAGATGCGATACGCCGTCTCCGAGTACGCGGGCTGCACTTCGACGACGTCGCCCTTGACGCGGAAGCGGCCGCGGCCGAGCAGCGTGTCGTTGCGGACGTACTGGATGTCGATCAGCTTGCGGAGCATCAGGTCGCGGTCCTGCTCCTCGCCGACGTTGACGAAGACGACGCGCTCCGCGTACTCCTCCGGCGAGCCGAGGCCGTAGATGCAGGAGACGGACGCGACGATGATCACGTCGCGGCGGGACAGGAGGTTCGAGGTCGCGGCGTGGCGCAGCCGGTCGATGTCGTCGTTCCGCGACGAGTCCTTCTCGATGTAGAGGTCGGCCTGCGGGACGTACGCCTCGGGCTGGTAGTAGTCGTAGTACGAGACGAAGTACTCGACGGCGTTCGACGGGAAGAACTCCCGGAACTCGTTGCAGAGCTGCGCCGCCAGCGTCTTGTTGTGCGCGATGACGAGCGCCGGCCGGCCGACCTTCTCGATCGTCCACGCCATCGTCGCCGTCTTGCCGGTGCCGGTCGCGCCGACGAGCGTCTGGTAGCGCTCGCCTGCCTCGATCCCCTCGGCGAGCGTCTCGATCGCCTTCGGCTGGTCGCCGGTCGGCCGGTAGTCGTCGGTCGTCGTGAGCTCTGCCACGACCTCAGCGTATCGGCGGCCGTCAGCCGCGCGGCGTGCTCGCGCGGAGCTCGGCCTTCCCCTGCGCGACGAGCCCGGCCGCGTCCGCGCACCCGAGGCAGTCGTAGTCGCGAACCGAGCCGTCGAGGCTCCCGGCGACGATCGTCCGGCCGTTCGGGGCGAAGACGACGGAGCTCACCGCGAGGGTCGGGCCGCGCAGGTACGGGTCGTTCGAGTTCGTCGGGCTGAAGAACGTTCCGGTGGCGACCGACCAGACGCCGACGGTCGTCGGCCCGCCGCTGACGATCCACTTGCCGTTCGGGCTGAACGAGCCGGTCGACACCGAGCCGAAATGCCCTCGGAGCGTGTGGATGAACCGGCCGGTCCGCCCGTCCCACAGGCGCAGGTCGTCGTCGGCGCTCGCGGTCACGATGCGCGTTCCGTCGACGCTGAACTCGGCGTCGTTCACCGCGCCGGTGTGCCCCGCGAGCGTTCTGATCAGCGTCCCGCTCGCGACCGACCAGAGCCGCGCGGTGTCGTCCTTGCTCGCGGTCACGAGACGCTGCCCGTCACGGCTGAACGCGACGCTCGTGATCGCGTCGGTGTGGCCGGTGAGGCTGTAGCGGAGCGCGCCGGTCCGCGCGTCCCAGAGCCGCGCGACGCCGTCGTCGCCGGCCGTCGCGACGAGCGACCCGTCGCGGCTGAACGCGACCGCGTCGACGGGCTTGCCCGCCGTGGTGGGGAGCACGTGCAGCCGCGCTCCGTCGGAGATGC
The DNA here is from genome assembly GCA_035506655.1 of Gaiellaceae bacterium. GTDB lineage: Bacteria > Actinomycetota > Thermoleophilia > Gaiellales > Gaiellaceae > Palsa-739. Next base: position 12,186 of record DATJOZ010000041.1, on the reverse strand, counting down.
GCCAGATCGCCGCCGTGCCGTCGGCCTCGGCGGTCGCGACCGTCTTCCCGTCGTGCGCAAACGCGACCGCACGCACCGGCGAGCCGACCGGGAGCGTGCGCACCGGCGCGCCGCCCGGCGCGCGCCAGAGCCGCGCCGTGCCGTCGTCGCTGCCGGTGAGGACGAGCGAGCCGTCGTCGCTGAACGTCGCGTCCTCGACCGCGCCGTCGTGCGGGAGGACGACGCTCCCGCCGCCGCGGAGGCTCCACAGGCGCGCCGTCCTGTCGGCGCTCGAGCTCAGCGCGAGCTTCCCGTTCGGGCTCACGTGCACCGACGTGACCGCGCCCGCGTGCTTGCCGACGAGGCCGAGCAGCGGGTTGACGCCGGGGTCGAAGATCCGGACGCGGCCGTCCTCGGCGGCGGTGACGACCCGCGTGCCGCCCCAGTGCGCATCGAGGACGCCGCCCGTGCTCCCGGCGGTGAGCACGGCCAGCTGGAACCCGTCGTCGGCGCGGTACACACGCGCCGTCCCGTCGAGGCTCGCGACGACGGCGTACTGGCCGTCGGGACTGAAGGACGCGGCCTCGACCTTGTTCGTCGGGCCGAGCAGCTGCGACTGGATGTCGAGGCCGGGCACGTTCGTCACGAGCGCGCCGCCCGCGTCGTTCGCGGCCAGGAGCGTCTTCCCGTCCGCGCTGAACTGCGCGTCGAGGAGGTGGCCGTCGGCGGTCCGGCTCGAGTGCTGGGCGCCGGACGCCGCGTCCCAGAGCCGCTCGCTCTTGTCGTTGCTCGTCGTCGCGACCCACGTCCCGTCCGGGCTGAAGACCGCGCTCGTGATGCCGCGCTCCGGGATCAGGAACGCGAGCGAGCCGCCGCCGACGTCGAACACGCGCGCCTGCTGCCGGCCGCTCGAGTCGGTCGCGACGGTGACGAGGCGCGAGCCGTCCGCGTTGAGCGCGACGGAGGTCACCGTGCCGTCGTGCGGGAACGACGCGAGCTGCGTCCCGTCGGCGCTCCAGACGACGGCGGCGCCCGCACCGCCGGCCGCGATGCGCGTGCCGTTCGCCGAGAACACGACCGCGTCGGCCTTCGCGAGCGGGAGCGCGCGGGCCGTGGCGAGCCTCCGCACCGGCGCTCCGGTGGTCGCGTTCCAGAGCTGCACGCCGTCGGCGCCCGCGGTCGCCGCGACGGAGCTGTCGGGGCTGAACGCGACCGCGGACGGATGCCCGCTGCCGAGCCTCCGGACGAGTTTCCCGCTCGCGTCGAAGAGCCGCGCGCCGCCGCCGTCGGCGAGGGAGACGAGATGCGAGGCGTCGGGGCTGAAGACCGCGGTGCGGACGTCGCCGCCTCCGCCGCGCATCACGGCCCGGATGCGGTCGGCGACGACGGAGTCCCGAAGCACGTCCTCGGTCGAGGCGCCCGGCTCCAACGCGTATGCGTGGAGCGCGAGGCCGACCGACGCGACCGGGTTCGTCGCGGCGCTCGCGCGTGCCTGCCCGGCGAACGCGCGCGCCTTCGCGTGCTGCGCCTGCACCTTCGCCCGCACCGTCGCGGCGTTTGCCCTGTTCCTCTGGTGCTTCGCCGCCGCCTCGGCCTGTTGCGCCTTCTGCGTCTGCTGCTGCGCGGTCCGCGTCGCGTCGTTGGCCTTCTGCGTCTGCTCGTTCGCGGTCTTCGTCTCCTGCTGCGCGGTCTGGGTCGCTTCGTTCGCCTTCTTCGTCTGCTGCTTCGCGTTCTTCGTCTGCTGCTGCGCGTTCTGCTCGGCCTTCTTCGCCTTCTCCGCCGACCTCGTCGCCTCGGCCGCCGCGACGCGCGCCCGGTGCGCAGCCTGCGACGCCTCGTTCTTCTGCGAGATCGCGTACGCGGCGAGCGCGATCATCGCCGCGGCGACGAGGCCGGCGCCGACCGCGATGACGGTGAGCCGGCGGTGCCGCTTCGCCGACGCCGCGCGCTCGGCCTCGAGCGCCGCCTCCGCCGCGAAGCCGCGCCGCCACGTCAGCACCGGCTCGGCGAGGACGTCGTGGAAGATCTCGTAGCGCCGGCCGTCGGAGCCGCCGTCGACGGCGCTCACGCGGAGGATGCGCTGCGCGGCGAGCAGCTCGAGCACGTCCCGCAGCTCGTCCGACGGCTCCTCCGTATAGCCGACGAGGTCGTCGAACGACTGCGCGATCTTCGTCCGCGACGGCGTGACGAGGTACGTGAGCGCGCTCGCCGCGATCGCCGCGTCGTGGGGTGTCAGGGTGCCGAGCGTCCGCTCGAGGTGTGCGCTGACGATCTCGCGCGCGCCGCCGAGCCGCTCGAGCGTCTCGACGCGCAGGAGCGACGAGCCGTGTGCGCGCTCCTCCTCCCACACGCGCTCCATCACGAGCTGGAGGTACGGCGCCTCGACGCGGCTCGAGCCGTTCGATCCGTTGCCGCCGGGCGCGGTCGCGACGTCGTCGAGCACCGCCGCGACGAGCGCTCCCTCGATCCCGGCGCGCTCCGCCTCCGGGACGAGCTCGTTCCAGCGGTCGATGGGCCCGACGATCGCGGCGCGCGCCGCCGCGCGGTCGAGGTGGTCGATGCTGAGGCGATTCGCGAAGACGTTCGGGATCCGCGCCTGGAACGCGTCGAGGCGTGACAGCGCGTCGTCGCGCAGCGAGATCAGGACGTGCACGCGCGGGCGCTCGAGCAGCTCCGGCAGGTCGTCGAGGAGCCGCCCCTCGCCGTGGTAGAGGAAGTACTCCTCGAACTGGTCGAGGATCAGGAACGCCTCGCCCCGCGGCCGCGGCAGCGTCGTGTCGCCCGCCCACTCGGAGATGACCGTGACGTCCGCCTCCGGCGCGATCTCACGCAGGCGCCGCGTCACCGCCGCGCGCAGCATCGAGCTCTTGCCGACACCGCTCGGCCCGTAGAGGACGGTGAGCTTCGACGCGACGATGTTCGCGACTGCGACCTCGCACTCACGCTCGCGGCCGAAGAAGAACAGCGCGTCCTGCTCGGAGTCCTCGAACGGCGCGAGACCCTTGTACGGTGACCGGAGCCCGGCGACCGGCGCGATGCTCATCGCGTAACCGCGCCGTTCAGCCCGAGGTACCGGCCGAGCCCGGTGACGTACTCGTCGAGGTCGACCTCGAGCAGGTCGACGTCGCGCTGGAGCCAGAACTGCCGCTCGAGCATGCTCGTGCCGGCGTGCACCGCCCACGACCGCCACGACACGCCGTCGCTCCCCCAGATCCGGCCGAGGACGAGGCGGAGATTCCAGTCCGCCATCGCGTAGCCGAGGAAGAGGAAGTGGCTCCGCCGCAGCTTCGCCGCGAGCGCGACGGGGACCGCGGTGCCGATGTCGCCGTAGGCGAGGTAGTCGATGTAGTCGTCCTCCGTGACGACGAAGCTCTCGAGCGCACGCGCCGGGTCGAGGTCGATGCCGCCGTGCAGCTTCAGGATCACGGTGCGCCGCTCGAGCGACAGCTCGGTCGCGTACGTGTTCGGCAGGTCGATCACCGACGACGTCCCGTCCGGCTGCACGTGGCAGAAGCGGCCGCGGTTGCGTCCGCTCGCGAGGTACGAGACGACGTCGAACTCCTCGTCGGCGTCGAGCAGCGCCTGCTCGAGCGCGAGGTCGTAGCTCGTCGTGACGAGGAGCATGTACGGAGCGCCGCGCTCGCGGAGCACGGGCGGCAGCGCGGCGAAGAAGCGGTGCACGCTCGTCGGGACGACCCCGGCCGAGAGCATCGCGTGCAGCTCGTCGTAGAGCGGGCCGGATCCCTTCGTGAGCGCGACGAACTGGGCGACGCGCGTGAGGTCGGACGACTCGTTGGGCGGATACTCGAACCGGGTCGCGAGCCGCGCGGCGAGATCGGCGACGTCGGTGCCGAGCACCGCGACGAGGGTCCCGGAGCGCATCGCCTCGGCGACGTCCCCGAAGTGGTCCGGCAGCGTCGCCGGCCCGGACTTCCCGCCGTCGACGACGATTCCGCCGATGATCGAGGAGTTCAGCTGCTGAAGGTACTGGCTCGGCTCGAGCCCGAGCTCCTCGATGCTGATCCGGCGTCCCTCCTGGTACGCCGCGAGCGCGTCGCCCTGCCGTCCGCTCCGCGCGAGCGCGAGCATCAGCTCGCCGCGGAAGCGCTCGCGCAGCGGGTGGCGTGCGACGAGCGCCTCGAGCTCCGGGACGAGCTCCGCGTCGCGGCCGGCCGACCGCTCGGCCTCGAAGAGGTTCTCGGTCGCGACGAGCCGGAGCTCCTCGAGCCGCAGCACCTCCGACTGCGCGAACGGCTCGAACGCGACGTCGGCGAGCGGCTCTCCGCGCCAGAGTGCGAGCGCCTCGCGGAGCATCCGCGCCCGCTCCGCCGGCTCGCGGCCCACCGCGTCGCGGACGAGCAGCTCGAACCGGCACAGGTCGATCGACTCGCGGTCGACCGCGAGGAGATAGCCGGGTGTGCGCGTGACGATCAGCTCCGGCCCGAGCAGCTTCCGGAGCGCCGCGACGAGGTTCTGGAGCGACGCGACGGCGGCGCGGGGCGCGGACTCGCCCCAGAGGGCCGTGATCAGGAAGTCGGTGGAGACGACCTCGCCCACGCGGAGCAGCAGCACCGCGAGGAGAGCGCGCTGCTTCTGTCCGCCGAGCGCGACCGGGACACCGTCGTCACCGACGAGCTCGAGCGGCCCGAGGATCCGGAAGTCGGGCATTGGGGGCTGCAGTGGAAACGGTTGGCACTTGACAGATGTCTCGTTCGGACTGACGTTACAACGGACGAACGACGGCTGATAGCCCCAACTTGGGCAGGATTCGCCGCACGGGCGGATAACCCGACCCTTCCTCCGCCGATGCGGCCGACCCTTCTCCTCTCACTCGCACTCGCCCTCCTTCTCCCGTCGGCGGCGGCCGCGTACCCGTGGCCGGTGAAGCCGTTCGACCGCCAGCACCCGATCCGCGGCTTCTTCGGCGACCCGCGCACGGTCTTCGCCGCCGGCGTGGACGACAACGGGATCGCGGGCCCCGGCAGCTTCTCGTTCCACCAGGGCGTCGACGTCGCCGCGCCGGACGGCACGCCGGTGTACGCGATCGCGGACGGGCGCATCCGCTACATGGGCGCCGCGACCGTCGACATCGTCGTCGGGCCGACGCTGACGTTTCAGTACTTCCACGTCGTGACGGTGGTCGGCGAGGGCCAGCGCGTGTTCGCACGGCAGACGGTGATCGGCTACGTCCAGGCGCCGTTCGGGCACGTGCACATCTCGGAGATCCGGAACGGGCATGCGGTCAACCCGCTCCAGCGCGGCCACCTCACGCCGTACGCCGACACGACGAAGCCGACCGTCGCGAGCATCCTCGTCGAGAACGGGAACGGCGTCGTCGAGGACCCGGCCTCGATCTGCGGGCGCATCCAGATCGTCGCCGACGCGTTCGACACGCCGCCGATGCGCGTGCCGGGCAAGTTCAACGGGCTGCCCGTCGCGCCCGCGCTCGTGAGCTGGGGGATCACGCACAACTCGCACGTCGTCGTGCCGACGAAGGTCGCGGCGGACTTCCGGCACCGGCTGCCGCCGAACCGCCGCTTCTGGGACGTCTACGCGCGCGGCTCCTACCAGAACGACACGCGCTTCGGCGACCAGCAGTTCGCGTCGACGCCCGGCCGCTACCTGTTCCTCCTCGCGCAGCGGCTCGACACGCGGCACCTCCGCAACGGCGCCTACACGATCCACGTCCGCGCGACCGACATCCGCGGCAACACGAGCACGGCGATGCGCACGTTCTCGGTCGACAACAGCGACGCGACCTGCGCCGCCTCGCTCGCGTCGTCCCGCGCGCCGGCGCCGCCGGTCTCGCTAGGGCAGCCCTAGCTGCGCCCTGTACGCGCGCCGGTAGATCCCCTTCAGGCGCTCGACCCGGCTGACGTACGCGCGCGTCTCCGGGAACTGGACGCCCTCACCGGCGGCGCGCCAGCGGTCGACGTTCTCCTGCCCGGCGTTGTACGCGGCGAGCGCGGTCCGCTCGTCGCCGTACTTGTCGAGCAGGTGGCGGAGGTACCACGCGCCGTAGCGCACGTTGATCTCCGGGTTGTAGAGGTCGGAGACGACGAACTTCGAGCCGCCGGTGCGGATCGCGATCCCCTGCGCCGTCGCCGGCTGGAGCTGCATCAGCCCGATCGCGCCGGTGGGTGACTTCGCGCTCGCGTCGAACTTGCTCTCCTGCTCGATCACCGCGGCGAGGAGCGCCGGGTTCAGGTGGTAGTTCGCCGCGTGGCCGCGGACGATCGCGGAGTAGCGGAGCGGATACCAGAGGCGCGCCCACCACGGCGGCTCGGTGCGCTGGAGGTAGACGACGAAGCCCGCCGCGGCGGCACAGACCGCGACGACGAGGATGAAGCGCCTCAGGACGCGGATGTGAGCTCCCGGACGACGCCCGCGACGAACACGTCGAGCTCCTCGAGCGTGCCGTCGTTCACGTACGCGAAGTCGGCGCGCCGGATCTTCTCCTCGTCGGGGATCAGGCGCGCCTCGCGGTCGGCGAACGCACCGCGGCGCTCCTCGCGGACGGACTCCGACGCGGTGATCACGACGACCTTGTCGAACCGCGCCTCGCCGCCGGTCTCGTAGAGGAGCGGGATCTCGACCGCGGCGATCGCCGGCGGATCGTCCATCGCGCGCACCTCGTCGAGCCAACGCTCGGAGACGATCCGCACGAGCGGATGGAGCTGCGACTCGAGCCACGCGAGCTCGTCCGGGTCGGCGAAGACGATGCGGCCGACGGCGGCGCGGTCGACCTCGCCGTGCGCGAACACGGCGTCGCCCCAGCGCGCGCGCAGCGCGTCCTGGAGCGCCGCGTCGCCGCGGTAGATCCCGTGGACGATCTCGTCGCTCGAGAGCACCGAGGCGCCGTGACGCGCGAACGCCGCCAGCGCCTCGCTCTTCCCCGCCGCGATGCCCCCGGTGATCGCGACCGCGAGCGGCCGCTCCACGCTACTCGGCCGCGGGCTCGGCGGGCTCGTCCGCAGGCGCGGCCGACGACTCCTCGGCCACCGCGACCGGCTCCGGCTCCGGCTCGGGCTCGGGCTCGGGCGCCGCCTCGACCACGGCCTCGACCTCGGCCTCGGCCTCGGCGGCGGGAGCGGTCTCGTCCGTGAAGACGTCCTCGGAGAGATCGATCGCCGGCGGTGCGGCCTCGTCGCCCGGCTTCGGCTGGACGGGCATGCCGTCCTCGACGCGCTTCAGCGAGAGCGAGAGGCGGCGGCGCTCGGCGTCCACCTCGAGGATGCGCACGTTCACGTCGTCGCCCTGCGAGACGACCTCGCGCGGGTTCTCGACGTGATGCTGCGCGAGCTCGGAGATGTGCACGAGCCCCTCGACGCCGGGGAGGATCTCGACGAACGCGCCGAAGGTGACGACCTTCGTCACCTTGCCCTGCACGACGTCGCCCTCCTGGTAGCTCTCGAGCACCTGCTGCCACGGATCGGTCTGCGTCTGCTTCAGGCCGAGCGAGATGCGCTGGCGGTCGCGGTCGATGTCGAGCACCTTGACCTGGACCTTCTGCCCGATCTCGAGCACCTCGGACGGATGGTTGACGTGGCTCCACGAGAGCTCCGAGATGTGGATCAGCCCGTCCATCCCGTCGAGGTCGACGAAGGCGCCGAAGTCGACGATGTTCGAGATCGTGCCCTCGACGACGTCGCCCGGGTTGAGCTTGTCGAGGATCGCCTGCCGCATCTCCTTGCGCTCGTCCTCGAGGACGGCGCGGCGCGACAGCACGACGTTGTTGCGGGAGCGGTTGAGCTCGATCACCTTGCACCTGAGCTCCTGCCCGAGGTACTCGTCGAGATCCTGGACGCGGCGGATGTCGACGAGCGACGCCGGCAGGAAGCCGCGGACGCCGAGGTCGAGGATCAGGCCGCCCTTCACGACCTCGATCACGCGACCGGTGACGGCCTCGCCCTGCTCGTGCGCTCCCTCGATCGCCTTCCAGGCGATCTCGAAGCGCGCGCGCTTCTTCGACAGGATCAGACGCCCCTCGGCGTCCTCTTTCGTCATCACGAGCGCGGCGATCTCGTCGCCGACCGTGACCTCGTCCGCCGGGTTCACCGAGCGGCGGATCGACAGCTCGCTGACGGGGATGACGCCCTCCGACTTGTAGCCGATGTCGACGAGGACCTCGTCCTTGTCCACGCGCACGACGGTGCCGTGGACGACCTCTCCCTCGTTGATCGTCGGGAAGGTCGATTCGTAGTCCGGGACGAGCTCGCCGTCGGGACCCGTCGTCCAGACGCCTTCCTCGAGCCGGGGATCGTTGATGGTTTCGTTGGCCATGAGAGCGGGTCAGTATAGCCCCACAGCCCTAGACGCCCAGGGCTCCCATTTGTTTGCCCGCGCGGGAATCCGGCCCCCTCGGAGTCCCTCCCCTGGCATAGTTCGGAGTCCGGTGCACGAAGCAGGCGGTCTGGTACATGCCGCCCGGCAGGTCTGGGCGATCGCGTCATACGGCCAGACGGCCGTGCGCGTCGGCGTGCGCGGCCGCCGGGAGAGCGCGCTCGTCCGGCGCGACGACCGGCTCGTGTTCGTCGTCGGCTCGCCGCGCTCCGGGACGACGTTCACCGCGACGAAGCTCGGCGAGCAGCCCGGGTTCGTCGACCTCGGCGAGGTGAAGCCGCTGAAGGCCGCACTGCCGAGCCTCGTCGAGCTGCCGACCCGCGACCAGGCGTTCGCGGTCCGCCGGATCCTCGACCGCGTGCGCAGGCTCGCCTTCGTCCAGCATCTCCGCGGGGTCGAGCAGACGCCCGAGACGAGCTTCGTCGTCGACGCCGCGCTCACCGGCTACCCGTCGGCGAGCGCGCTTCACGTGGTGCGCGACGGGCGCGACGTCGTGTGCTCGCTGCTCGAGCGCGGCTGGCTCAGCGCGGGACGCAACGGCCACGACGACGCGCGGGCCGGCTACGGCGCGCACGCGCGCTTCTGGGTCGAGCCCGAGCGGCGCGACGAGTTCGAGCGCGTGAGCAACGCGCGCCGTGCCGCCTGGGCGTGGCGGCGCTACGTCACCGCGGCCCGCGAGGCGCCCGCCGAGCGGACGGTCGAGCTCCGCTACGAGGCGCTCGTCTCCGACCCCGCCGCGGAGGCGGAGCGCATCGCGCCGCAGCTCGGCCTCGACCCGCTGCTCCTCGCCGCGTCGCTTCGCGACGCGCATCCGGCCTCGGTCGGTCGCTGGCAGCGCGACCTGACGGCGACGGAGGTCGCCGACGTCGAGGACGAGGCCGGCGAGCTCCTGGCGGACCTCGGATACCTCTGATCCGACTACTCTGAGCCCATGGACGAGCGGTACCCGATCGGCGAGACCGACTCGGTCTCGGTGGCCGTCATCCGGCACGACGGCCGCGAGGTCGGCTACACGCAGTGGACCGCGGCGATCGGCCTGCGCGGACGCGAGGCGACGGTGCACATCCCGGGGCACTACCCCGGCGTGCTCGCACAGCGGTTGCGGAAGGCGGACGAGATGTTCCGCCCCGGCGCGAAGCTCCCGGCCGGCCGCGACGAGTACCTCGACCTGACGGCGCTCGTGCGCGAGGACGAGGAGACGCTCGCCCTCTCGTCGTCGTCGCGCCTGCCCGTCCGCGTCACCTTGGAAGTGCCGCGCGCCGAGCTCGCCGAGCTCGCGGCGATCCTCGACCGCGCGCAGGAGCTGATCGAAGAGCTGCGGCAGGGGATCGGGCTCGTGCCGGACGCCCTGCCCGATTCGCTCTAGCTCTTCGCCTCGGCCCAGTCGTCGCCCGCGCCGACGTCGACGGCGAGCGGCGGGTCGAGCGGGTACGCGCCGGTCATCTCCGCGCGCACGAGCTCCTTCACGGCCGAGAGCTCCGCGTCGGGCGCCTCGACGAGCAGCTCGTCGTGCACCTGGAGCACGAGCCGCGCGCTGCGGCCCTCCTCGCGCAGCCGGCGGTGGATCGCGACCATCGCGACCTTGATGATGTCCGCGTTCGAGCCCTGCATGACGAAGTTCACGGCGATGCGCTCGCCGAGCCCGCGCGTCTGCCGGTTGCGCGCGCGGATCTCCGGCACCGGGCGCCGCCGTCCGAGCAGGCTCGTCACGTAGCCGTCCTCCTCGCACTGCTCGATCGTCCGCTGGATGAAGTCCTGCACGAGCGGGAAGCGCGCGAGGTACGCGTCGATGTACTCCTGCGCCTCCTCGCGCGGGATCTCGAGGTTCTCGGAGAGCCCGTACGCGGAGATGCCGTAGACGATCCCGAAGTTGATCATCTTCGCGATGCTCCGCTGGCCCGAGGTGAGCTTCGCGGGATCGACGCCGAGCACCTCCGCGGCGGTCGCGGTGTGGATGTCCTCCCCGCGCTCGAACGCCTCGCGCAGCTTCGGCTCGCCGGAGACGTGCGCGAGGATGCGCAGCTCGATCTGCGAGTAGTCGGCGGAGATCAGCCGGTGGCCGGGCTCGGCGACGAACGCGGAGCGGATCTCCTTGCCGAGGTCGGTGCGGATCGGGATCGCCTGGAGGTTCGGGTTCGACGTCGAGAGCCGGCCCGTCGCGGCGACGGCCTGGTTGAAGTGCGTGTGCAGTCGCCCGTCCTCGCCGAGCAGTGCCGGCAGCGGGCCGAGGTACGTGTTGAGGAGCTTTGTCAGCTCGCGCCACTCCTCGACCACGGCGACGATCGCGTGCTCGTCGCGGATCGAGCGGAGCACCTTCGTGTCGGTCGAGTAGCCGGTCTTGCCCTTGCGGCCCGGCGTCAGCTCGAGCTTCTCGAACAGGATCCGCGCGAGCTGCTGCGTCGAGCCGATCATGAACTCCTCGCCCGCGAGCTCGTACGCGCTCGACTCGAGCTCCTCGACGCGGTCGGCGAGCCGCGCCGTGATCTCGCCCATGCGGTACGTGTCGATCTTGATCCCCGCGTCCTCCATCGCGCGGAGCACGCCGACGAGCGGCATCTCGACGTCGCGGTAGAGCCGCTCGCTCCCGCGCTCGCGCACGCGCTCGAGCAGCGGATCGCGCAGGCGCAGCGTCACGGCGGCGTGGCGGACGAGCCGGTCGGTCTCCTCCTCCGCGTCGGGCTCCGGCTTCGCCTCGACGGCGTACTCCGCCGCGAGGTCGTCGAGGTCGTACCCGCTCCGCCCCGGCTCGATCAGGTACGCGAGCAGCATCGTGTCGTCGACCGCGTCGACGCCGATCTCCTTCGCGTCGTGCGCGATGAGCGTTCCGCGGAGCTGCTCCGGCCTCGGCGAGACGACGACCCCGTCCGCCGTCGCGATCGCGACACGGTCGGCGTCGGCCGCGACGCCGACCTCGCCGTCGAGCTTCGGCAGCGCCGCCTCACGCCACGGCACCGAGGTGCCGACCGTCGTCGGCTCGCGCGCCGGCACCGCCTCGTCGAGCTCGTCGATGCGCCCGAGCAGCGCACGGAACTCGAAGCGGCGGAACATCTCGCGCAGCTCGGAGCGGTCCGGCGGCGCGAGGACGAGCTGGGCGGGGTCGCACTCGAGGTCGAGGTCGCGCCGCATCGTCGCGAGCTGCTTCGACGCGCGCGCCTGGTCCGCGAACTCCGTGAGGTTCTTCCGGCGCGCGGGCGACTGCTCGTCGACGTGCTCGAGCACGGTCTCGAGCGATCCGTACTGCGCGACGAGCTGCGCCGCCGTCTTGTCGCCGATGCCGGGGACGCCGGGGATGTTGTCCGACGTGTCGCCCTTCAGCCCGATGAAGTCCGGGATCTGGTCGGGGCGGATCCCGTAGCGCGCCTCGACGCGCTCCGGCGTGTAGACCTGGACGTCGCTCACGCCGCGCGGCGTCATCATCAGGCAGACGTTGTCCGTGACGAGCTGGAACGCGTCGCGGTCGGTCGAGACGACGCACGTGCGGATCCCGGCCGCGTCGGCGTCGGTCGCGAGCGTCGCGATCACGTCGTCCGCCTCCCAGCCCTCGAACTCGAGGTTCCGGTAGCCGAACGCCTCGACGATCGGCCGGAAGTAGGGGAACTGCTCGCGGAGCAGGTCGGCCATCGGCCGCCGGCCCTCCTTGTAGACGACCTCGACCGCCTCGGCGGCCGCCGCCCGGTGCACCGGCCGCGTGTCCCAGGCGACGGCGACGCCTTTCGGCTTGTAGTCCGAGAGCAGCTTGAAGAGCATGTTCGTGAAGCCGAGGAGGGCGCCGGTCGGGAAGCCCTCCGACGTCGCGAGCTCCTCGGGCAGCGCGAAGAACGCGCGGTACGCGAGGTTGTTGCCGTCGACGAGGAAGAGCTCGGC
>DATJOZ010000040.1:0-4681 GCA_035506655.1 Gaiellaceae bacterium | reverse complement strand
CGCTCGAGCTCCTCGAGCTTGCGCTCCCGCGCCTCGTCGAGGAGGCGCTCCTCGACGTCCGCGGGCAGCTCGACGGAGAAGACGCGGAAGTCGCCGCCCTCGTCCATCTCGACGGTCGCGTGGCGGGTCGCTCCGGGCGTCTTCTTGTACGCGGCGAGCAGCGCGTCCTCGAGCGCGGCGACGAGGGCGCCTTCCTCGATGCCCTTGTCGCGCTCGATCTCGTGGACCGCCTCGATGATCTCCTGGCTCATGTCACACCCTCTCGTCGATCAGGTTGCCGCGGACGATTGCGGCGTATGGAATCTGCTGACGCCCGCCGTCCGCGACGTCGAGCACGACGGAATCGGGGCCTGCCTCGACCACGACACCCTTGAACTTGGAACGGCCGCCGACCGGCTCGGCGGTGCGCAGCGCGACCTTGTGGCCGGCGTAGCGCGCGAAGTGCTCGGGCCGGCGCAGCGGGCGCTCGATCCCGGGCGAGGAGACGTCGACGGTGTACTCGCGGAGGTACTCGCGGAGCAGGCCGGTGACCCGCTCGCACAGCGCGTGGTCGACGCCCTCGGGCGAGTCGACGTACACGCAGAACCGTGACGGCGCCAGGAGCTCGACCGCGAGCACGTCGACGCCCGGCAGGTCCTCGCGGACCCGCGGCGCGATCTCCTGCTCCAGTTGGCGCTCCCGTTCGTACGTCGTCGGCACTGCCTTCGCTCCCCTCTGACGAAAAATGGGCCCGCAGGGCCCATTTCGCCAAGCACTTCCGGTGAAAATGGTGACGGGATTGTAGCAGCGGGCGGGTCGCGGGGCTCAGCCGCGAAGGTGCCGGACCTGGGTCGCGAGCAGCGCGTAGGCGCGGCTCGAGTCCAGCTCGACGTTCCGGGCCCTCCCCCGCGGAGCGGGCGCGCCGGTCACGGCATCGGGGTCGTGGCCGTGGGCGGCCCGGAGCCGGCGCGCGAGGACGTAGCGCGACATCGCGTCCGGCCCGGCCACGTGGAGGAGCGGCGGGACGTCGTCGCGCGGTCCGAGCTCGAGCAGCGCGCCGGCGAGGTCGGCCGCGTGGATCGGCGAGCGGATCTCGTCGGCGTAGAACGGCGTCTCGGCGAGCAGCGCGAGCCGCTCCTGCGGCCCGGGCTCCGGCAGCCCGTAGAGGAGCGACGTGCGGACGATCAGCGCGCCGGGATGGAGCTCACGCACGAGCCGCTCCGCGTCGAGCTTCGCCTGACCGTACGCGGAGACCGGCCGCGGCTCCGCGTCCTCGCCGTAGGGCGCGCCCGCCTCGCCGTCGAAGACGAGGTCGGTCGACACGTGCACGAGCCGCGCGCCGGCGCGATGCGACGCGAGCGCGACGTTCCGCGACGCGCGTACGACGTCCCCCTGCAGCACCTCGTCGGCCTGGCGGTACGCCGTGTGGACGACGAGCTCCGGCCCGTGCTTCATCAGCGCGCGCTGCACCGCCTCGTCGTCGCGGAGGTCGACCTCGACGACGCGCCCGCACGGCGGCGCAGCGTGGAGCTTCGTCGCGAGCACGTCGTGCCCGGCCGCGAGCGCCTGCCGGCAGACCTCGGCGCCGAGGTACCCGGCGCCGCCGGTGACGAGGATCTTCACCGGCCGACGAGCCGCATCACGACCGAGACGAGCATCGACGCGACGACCCCGACCGCGAGCACGACGAGTGACTGCGCCACGAGCGCGATCGCGACGAACACGAGCAGCACGCCCCACATCGCTCCGAGGCGGATCGCGCTCCGGCGTGCACGCTCTCGATCCTTCACGGCGGCGACCTCTACTCGCCGTCCCAGTAGTCGAGCTCATCGCCCGGGCGCAGCATGCGCGAGCCGCGGCCCTTCGAGCCGAAGCCGACCTTGCCGCTGTCCGGGTACTCGACGATGTCGATCTCCGGCTTCGTCGAGAAGACGAGGTACCGCGCGACGGAGTCCGACTCGTTGCCGACCTTGTGGGCGCCGTCCGCGCCGCGCGGGAACGAGACGAGGTCGCCCGGGCGCAACTGTCGCGCGCCGTCGGGCGTGCGGAGCGTCGGCGTCCCGTCGAGGACGAGCAGGAGCTCCTCGACATTGTGGTGCCAGTGGTACGGCGCGTTCGCGTTCCCCGCCGGGAGGACGTAGAGCGTCACGCCGAGCGACTCCGTCCCGATCCGCTCGCCGGCGAGCGTGCCGCCGACCGCGTAGCCCGGATGCTGGTCCTCCCGCTCGACGTCGAGCTCGCCGTCGAGCACGTTGTACGTCCGCGTGTCGCTCATGCCTCGAGAAGAGCACCCTACTTCAGCGTCGAGCGCGCGCGGCCCCGCGCCGACACCCGGACGATGGCTTCGCCGCAGAGCCGGACGCACCGCACCGGAGCCGCTGCGCGGACCGGTGCGGCCGGAACGGTCGTCGCGGCGTTCGCGTTCTTCGACGGCGCCGTCGTCGGCACGCCCGTCGCGCTGCTCGCGGCCTCGTTCCGGCCCTCGCTCGTCTTCGTCGGCGCCGCACTCGCGGTGAGCGTCCTCAGCATCGGCTGCTGCACGTGGACGAACCGGCGCTGGGACGACTGGTTCGCCGGCGACGACACACGCATCGGCAGGAAGCTCGCGACGATCCGGGACAGCCGTCTGATGCGCCGCCCCGTCGCGTGGATCGAACGCGGCCCGGACCGGCGGTACGCGCTCGCGTCGGCGGTGGTCAACCCGGTCCTCGTCGTCGCGCTCGCCCGCTCGGCCGGCGCGCCGACGATCCCGCACGCGCGAGTCCGTCTCGGCTCGATCGCCTACGCGATCCCGTACGTCGCGATGTGGACGCTGGTCGGCGTCACACTCGGCGGCGCGGTCCGCGCCGCGTGACGCAGGTCAGACGTCGAGCACGATCGTCACCGGGCCGTCGTTCGCGAGCTCGACGACCATGTGGGCGCCGAAGACGCCCGTCTCGACCGGGACGCCGAGCGCGCGGAGCCCGGCGGCGACGCGCTCGACGAGCGGCTCCGCCTGCTCCGGACGCGCGGCGCCCGAGAAGCTCGGGCGATTTCCCTTCGCGGTGTCGGCGATCAGGGTGAACTGCGACACGACGAGCGCCGACCCGCCGGTGTCGAGGAGGCTGAGGTCGAAGCGGCCCTCGTCGTCCGGGAAGACGCGGAGCCGCGCGATCTTGCGCGCGAGCCGGGCCGCCGCCTCCTCCCCGTCGCCGGCCGCCACGCCCACGAGGACGCAGAGTCCGGGCCCGATCTCGCCGGCGACGGATCCCTCGATCGAGACGCGCGCATCCCTCACTCGTTGGACGACGGCTCTCATCCTCGGGCGAGCGTAAACCGATAGAGGAACCAGATGGAGGGGGCTGTGCATCACCTCGACGAGGCGGGCCGCCTCGTGTCGGTCGCGATCGACGACGCGGTCGCCGCACGCGCGTCCGACCTGCATTTCGAGCCGCACGACGACGCCCTCGTCGTCCGCATGCGCGTGGACGGCGTCGTCCGCGAGCTGCGGCGCGTCCCGAAGAGCGGCGAGGAGGCGGTCACGCGCCGGCTGAAGTCCCTCGCGCGGCTCGACCCCGAGGCGAACGGGCTGCCGCAGACGGGCGCCTTCTCCGTGCTCGTCGGCGCCGACGCGGTCCAGCTTCGCTGCACGGTGATCCCGACGGTGCGCGGAGAGCAGATCGCGCTCCGGATCGTCCCGGACGACGAGCGCGCGTCGGCGCTCCCCGACCTCGGCCTCGCGCCCGCCGCGGAGGCGTCGCTCGCCGCGGCGCTCGACCGGACCTCCGGCCTCGTACTCGTGGTCGGGCCGCCCGGATCGGGCAAGACGACGACGGCGTACACCGCGCTCGACCGTCTCGCGTCGTCGGAGCGGATCGTGATGACGCTCGAGGATCCGGTCGAGCGGACGCTCGCGGGCGTCGACCACGTCGCCGTGAACGGCGCCGGCGGCCCGACGTTCGCGCAGGGCCAGCAGGCCGTGCTGCGCGCCGCGCCGGACGTCCTCCTGATCGGCGAGATCCGCGACTCGGAGACCGCCCGCGCGGCGATCGAGGGCGCGCTCGGCGGCGTCCTCGTCGTCTCGACCCTGCTCGCGACCGACGCCGCGTCGTCGATCGGACGGCTCGCGGAGCTCGGTGTCGACCGCGACCTGATCGCGAACGCCGTGCATCTCGTGGTGGCGCAGCGGCTCGTGCGGACGCTGTGCGAGCACTGCCGCGAGCAGTACACGGCTGACGAGGATGTGCGCGCACTGCTCGGCGTCTCCGCGGGCGACAAGGAGCCGCTGCTCCTCTACCGCAGCCGCGGGTGCCCGAAGTGCGAGCAGACCGGCTTCGTCGGGCGCGCCGCCGTCTTCGAGGTGATGCCGGTCGCCGACACGCTCCGTGACGTCGTCCGGACGGGGACGACGAAGGAGATCACCGCCGCCGCCGGTCGCCAGGGCATGCCGGTGCTCGCGCGCAGCGCGATGCGGCTCGCCCGCTCCGGCCGGACGTCGCTCGAGGAGGCCCTCGCCGCGGTCTCCGACCTGATCGGCTGACGCGCGGCCGCGCCGCGCCGTCGACAAGCAGGCTCAGGTCCCGCGCGGCGTAGTCCGATAGAGGGACGGTGGAGACGGCGGCCAAGCTCCCACAGCCCCTGCCTGCGGCGCTGACCGATACGGCGCGGCTCCCGCTCGGGAGCCTGCTCGTCCGCGACGGGCTCATCACCGCGGAGCAGCTCG
>DATJOZ010000039.1:0-19861 GCA_035506655.1 Gaiellaceae bacterium | reverse complement strand
GACGCACTTCTCGAGCCCGTTCTCGTGGAGGTGCAGCCGGTGGCGGCCGCGGAAGCGCGGGTAGAGCGGGCGCTTGTACTCCGGGTACTGCTGCGTGATCGGCTTCTTGAAGATCTGCTTGAAGGTGACGCCGAAGCCCTTCAGCGTGCCGATCGGCTGAGCGCTCACAGCCACACCACCAGGAGCGCGGTGATCACGGCGTTGACCGTCGCGACCGGGAGCAGCACCTTCCAGCCGAACTTCATCAGCTGGTCGTAGCGGAGGCGCGGCGTCGTCGCGCGCAGCCAGATGAAGACGAAGATCACGCCGAAGAGCTTCAGGAGGAACCAGAGCGGGCCGAGGTTCCACGGGCCGTGCCAGCCGGCGAAGAAGAGCGTCACCATCAGCGCGGAGAGCGTGATCAGGTTGATGTACTCCGACATCTGGAAGAGGCCCCAGCGCATGCCGGAGTACTCCGTGTGGTACCCGGCGACGAGCTCGGACTCGGCCTCCGGCAGGTCGAACGGCGCGCGGTTCGTCTCGGCGACGCCGGCGAGGACGAACACGAGGAGGCCGACGATCTGCGGCGCGGCGAACGGGATCAGCTCCCCCTGCCGGTGGACGATGTCGGGCAGCGAGAGCGAGCGGCCGAGGATCACGACGCCGAGCACGGAGAGCGCGAGCGACACCTCGTACGACACGAGCTGCGCGCACGTGCGCATCGAGCCGAGGATCGAGTACTTCGACTCGGACGACCAGCCGCCGACGATGAACCCGTACACGCCGATCGAGCCGAGCGCGAAGATCAGCAGCAGGCCGACCGAGACGTTCGCGACCTCGCCGTTGACCTGCCAGCCGTTGATCGTCCAGCCCGGCCCCCACGGGATCACGGCGAACGCCGCGAGCGCGGTGAACGCGGAGAGGATCGGCGCGAGGATGTACGGCGCGGCGATCGCGCTCGACGGCGCGAACGCCTCCTTCCGGATCAGCTTGATGAGGTCGACGAACGGCTGCAGCAACCCGAACTTCCCGGCGCGGTTCGGCCCGTAGCGGAGCTGCATGCGGCCGAGGAGCTTCCGCTCGAGCCACGTCAGGTACGCGAACGAGACGAGCAGGAGGTTGATCACGATCACGGCCTCGATCAGGCCGATCCACCAGGGCTCGCTCATTGCGCCACCACCTCGACGGGGCCGCCGCGGAGGCCGGCGGCGTGCTCCTGCGGGACGAGCACGATGCCGGCGCGGACGGCGCTCGTGACGCGCGCGCGGAGCTCGACGGACGTGCCGTTGTGCGAGACCGTGACGGTGTCGCCGTTCGCGATCCCGCGGCTGCGCGCGTCGGCGCGCGAGAGCGAGACCTCGGCACCCGGCCGCTGGAACTGGAGCTCCTCGACGCGCTCGACGGCAGGCCCGGAGAAGAGCGGCTTGTAGCAGACGAGGTGGAGCCCCGGCGCGTGCGGCTCCGGCGGCTCGGGAACCGGCTCGGCATCGACGTGCGCCGGCGCGCCCTCGTAGCCGCGAAGCGGCGCCTGCGCGTCGACGTCGCCGAACGCGAGCCCGCCGAAGCAGCGCTCCGAGACCTCGGCGAAGACGCCGGACGCGTACGGCGCGAGCTCGACGTCGAAGCGCGCGGCGAGCGCCGAGAGCCACGCGAGCTCGTCCGGGCCGGGCGGGCTCGCCGCGCGGCGCAGCCGCTGCAGCCGGCCCTCGAGGTTCACGGTCGTCCCCTCGCGCTCGAGGTAGCTCGTGCCCGGGAGGACGAGGTCGGCCCAGCCGAGCGCGAGGCCCTGGAACATCGAGATCGCGATCACGGCGTCGGCCTGCTCGGCGAGTGCGCGGACGTTCGCGTTGCCCGCCGCCTCGTCGCCGGAGACGAGCAGGAGGCCGATCGACTCGGGCTCCTCGCCCTCCTCGTCGGACGCGGCGGCCCACGCGTCGGCGACGCCGCGGCAGTTCGGCGTGGACGGGACGAAGAACGCGCCGCAGCCGTCGCGTCCGGCGAGCCCGAGCTTCTCGGCGAGCCCGGCGACGACGGCGCCGCCGCGTCCGTGCGGCCCGCTCCAGATCAGCACGACGCGTTCCGCGTCGCCGACCTCGTCCACGCTCGCCACGACGCGCGCGCCGTTCCGGCGTGCCTTTCGCACCCAGAGGTCGACGATCGGCGCGCTCTCTTCGAGCGGCACGTCGCCGAGCACCGCGACGACGTTCGCGTCCGCGATCGCAGACAGCGGCAGGCGGTACGCGTCGAGCGCGGCGCCGACCTCCTCCGGGAGCATCGCGGTGTGCGAGCCGAGCCCGACGCGCACGAGCTTCGCGAGCGCGTACGCCTGCTCCACCGTCTCGGAGCCGGAGAGCGCGACGACGACGCGGCCGTTCGCCGCGCGGAGCAGCCGCTCCGCCTCGTCGAGCGCGTCGTCCCACGACACGGGCTCGAAGCCGCGGCGCCGCACGCGCTGCAGCGGCTCGACGACGCGGTCGTCGGCGCGGAGATGCGTGAACCCGAAGCGGCCCTTGTCGCAGATCCAGCCCTCGTCGACCTCGGGATGGTTCCGCGAGTGGATCCGCTTGACCTTGCCCTCGCGCACCGTCGCGTTCGTGTTGCAGCCGACGGGGCACATGCCGCAGACCGTCGGCACGTCGACGATCTCCCACGGCCGCCCCTCGAAGCGGTACTGCGTCGGCAGGAGCGCGCCGACCGGGCAGAGCTCCGTCACGTTGCCGGTGAACGGGCCGCTGTACGGCTCGTCCTCGAACGTCGCGATCACGGACATCGCGCCCCGGTTCCGCGCGACGAGCTGCCCGTCCTCGCTCACCGACTCGCTGAAGCGCGTGCAGCGGTAGCAGAGGATGCAGCGCTCCCGGTCGAGCGAGATCGCCGGCGAGATCGGGATCGGCTTCTCGAACGTCGTCTTCTCGAACGTCATCCGCGTCGAGCCGGGCCCGTAGCGGAACGTCAGGTCCTGCAGCGGGCACTCGCCGCCCTTGTCGCAGACGGGGCAGTCGAGCGGGTGGTTGACGAGGATGAACTCGAGCGTCGCGTTCTGGCCCTCGGCGGCGAGCGCGGACGTGCGCGCCGTGTGCACCTTCATCCCGTCCTGTGCGGAGAGCGTGCAGCCGGCCTGGAGCTTCGGCATCCCCTCCACCTCGACGAGGCACATGCGGCACGCGCCCAGCGACGGCCCGAGCCGCGGCTCGTAGCAGAAGACGGGGATCTCGATCCCCGCCTCGAGCGCCGTCTCGACGATGCCGGTGCCCTTCGGCACCTGGACCTCGCGCTCGTCGATCGTGACGGTGACGAGCTCCGGCGCGCTCATACGTGCACCTCGGAGTGGGCGTGCTGGTCGACCGGGGCGAAGAGGTTGTTGAGCGACGAGTCGGCGCCGAACGGGCAGCCGCCGTGCTCGAGGTGCGCACGGAACTCGTCGCGGAACTTCGTCACGCAGCTCGCGACCGGCATCGCGGCGGAGTCGCCGAGCACGCAGAGGCACTTGCCGATGATCCGGTCGCAGACGTCGAGCGTCAGGTCGAAGTCCTGCTCCGTCGCCGTGCCCGCCTCCGCCGCCGTCAGGAGCTGCGTCAGCCAGCGCGTCCCGACGCGACACGGCGTGCACTTGCCGCACGACTCGTGCTGGTAGAACTGCGCGACGCGCAGCGCGAACTGCACGATGCACGTCCGGTCGTCGATGACGGTGACGACGCCCGAGCCGATGAAGTAGCCCTTCGTCGAGAGCGAGTTCGCGTCGAGCGGCGTGTCGAGATCGTTCGGCGTCATCACCGGGAACGACGAGCCGCCCATCATCACGGCTTTCAGCGTGCGCCCGTCCGGCACGCCGCCGCCGATCTCCTCGACGAGATGGCGCACCGTGATCCCGTGCGGGAGCTCGTACGCGCCGGGCCGCTTCACGTTCCCGGACAGGCAGAAGACGCGCGTGCCGGTCGAGTCCGGCGGCGCGCCGATCTTCGAGTACTCCTCCGGGCCGACCTCGAGGATCTTCGGGACGGTCGTGATCGTCTCCACGTTGTTGATGAGCGTCGGCGACGCGTAGAGGCCCGAGATCGCCGGGAACGGCGGCTTCGAGCGCGGCTGGCCGCGCTTGCCCTCGAGCGACTCGAGCAGGCCCGTCTCCTCGCCGCAGATGTACGCGCCGGCGCCACGGTGGATCACGATCTGCACGCCGTCCATCAGCCCCGCCTCGACCGCCTGCTTGCGCGCCGCCTCGAGCACCTCGTACTCCGCGAGGTACTCGCCGCGGATGTAGATGTAGACATGCTTCGACTGGATGGCGTGCGCCGCGATCAGGCAGCCCTCGATCAGCCGGTGCGGGACGCGCAGCATGATCTCGCGGTCCTTGAACGTGCCCGGCTCGGACTCGTCCGCATTGACGGTCAGATAGATCGGCTTCGCGACCTTGTCCGGGCTCGGGATGAAGCTCGCCTTGCGGCCCATCGGGAAGAACGCGCCGCCGCGGCCGCGCAGGTTCGACTCGATCAGCTCCTCGGTCACGGCCTGCGGCGTCATCGCGCGGGCGCGCTCGAGCTGCTTGTAGCCGCCGGCCTCGCGGTACGCGGCGATGTCGCGCAGCGGCGAGAGCTCCGCGCCGGCGAGGACGAGCGTCTCAGACACCGCGCAGCTCCGCGACGATCTTCACGACGTCGTCCGGCGTGACCGACTGGCGATATCTCCGGTCGACGGCCACTGCGGTCGGCGTCGAGCAGGCGCCGAGGCACTCGACCGCGCGCAGCGTGATCTCGCCGTCCTCGGTCGTCTCGCCCGGGCCGATCCCGAGCTCGGCCTGGAACGCCTCGAACACCGCCTGTGCGTTCACGAGCCCGCAGCAGACGTTCGTGCAGACCTCGACGAGGTGCTTTCCGACCGGTTCCAGATGGAACATGTCGTAGAAGCTCGCGACGGAGAGGCAGTACGCCGGCGTCAGCTCGAGCGCGTCGGCCACCTCCTCGAGCGCCTCGCGCGAGAGCCAGCCGTAGCGCTCCTGCGCGAGCCGCAGCGCGGGCAGCACGGCCGAGCGCGCGTTCGGCGGATAGAGCTTCCGCACCTCCTGGATCTCGTCGTACAGCTCGCTCACGTCCCTGGCCGCCTTTCGCTCCCGCGCCGCGGAGCGGCGCTCCGCGAAAGGCTGACGCCGCTGACGCCACCCGCCGAGGCCGTCCGGTCAGCGGCCGTACCGGCAAGTACTGTCCGCGGACCGGACGGCGATGGCGTGCGGCGCCAGCGGCGCCCCAGGAACGTGAGCGTCACCGGTCGGTATCCCCCATCACGGCGTCGAGCGAGCCGACGATTGCGACGAGGTCTGCGACGAGCGCGTCGTGGTGGCAGGTCGCCGTCGCCTCGAGCGCGACGAACGACGGTGCGCGGAAGTGCACGCGCCACGGCTTCGGCCCGCCGTCGGAGACGACGTAGCAGCCGGACTCGCCGCGCGGCGACTCGATCGCCGCGTAGACCTCGCCCTCGGGCACGCGGTAGCCCTCGGTGACGATCTTGAAGTGGTGGATCAGGGACTCCATCGACGTGTGGAGCTCCTCGCGCGGCGGCAGCACGACCTTGCGGTCGTCCGCGATCCACGGCTCGCCCTCCATCCGCTCGAGCCGGTCGAGGCACTGGCGCACGATGCGCACGGACTCCGCCATCTCGTCCATGCGGACGCGGTAGCGGTCGTACACGTCGCCGTTCGCGTACACCGGCACGCGGAAGTCGACCTCGTCGTACGCGAGATACGGCTCGTCGCGACGGAGATCCCAGTCGACGCCCGACGCGCGGAGGTTCGGGCCGGACTGGCCGAGTGCGATCGCGTCCTCGGCGGAGAGCACGCCGACGCCGGTCGTCCGCTCGAGCCAGATCTTGTTGCGGTCGAGCAGCGTGAGGTAGTCGTCGAGCGCGTGCGGCATCCACTCGATGAACTTCCGGCACTCGGGGAAGAAGCCCTGCGGGATGTCCTCGGCGAGGCCGCCGACCTGGAAGTACCGCGTGTGCATGCGCGTCCCCGCGACCATCTCGGAGAGGTCGAGGATCATGTCGCGCTCGCGGAAGCAGTACCAGAACATCGAGATCGCGCCGAGCTCGAGCGCGGACGTCCCGAGGTAGACGAGATGCGAGTGGAGCCGGTTCAGCTCGCAGAGGAGCATGCGCATCCACGTCGCCTTCTCCGGCACCTCGATCGCGAGCAGCTTCTCGACCGCGAGCACGAAGACGAGCTCCGCGTTCTGGTAGCCGACGTAGTCGATCCGCTCCGGGTACGTGATCGCCTTCCACCACGTCTTCTGCTCCATGCTCTTCTCGAAGCCGGTGTGGAGGTAGCCGATCACGGCGTTGAGCCCGACGACGGTCTCGCCGTCGAGGTCGACGATCAGCCGGAGCACGCCGTGCGTCGACGGATGGTTCGGGCCGAAGTTGATCTGGAGGATGTCGTCCGAGTCCGTGAGGCCCGCCGGCACGTCGAGGATCGTCGGGACGCGCGCCGGGATGCGCGAGCCCTCGTACTGCGGCGGCGCGACGATCGGCCAGCCCGGCGCGCCGGCCGTTTTCTCCGGAGCGACGGTCATGAATGGGTCTCCCGGTGGGACTGCTGGATGCCCGGGTCGCGAGCACCAAGCGATGCAAGGACGCAGGGAGCACTCGTAGCCTGGGCTACGGGTGCGACCGAGGACGCGGCAGCGCGCCGCGTGATCGCGGGCAGGGCGCCGGTGAGTTCCGCCGGGAGGCTCATTCAGCGTCGGAGAAGCGGACCGGCTCGCCGCCGATCGGGTAGTCCTTGCGGAGCGGGTGGCCCTCCCAGTCGTCCTCGAGCAGGATCCGTGCCAGGTTCGGGTGGCCCTCGAACGGGATCCCCATCAGGTCGAACTGCTCGCGCTCGTGCCAGTCGGCGGTCGGCCAGACGGAGACGACGCTCGGCACCGGCTCGCCGTCGTCGACCCAGGTCTGCAGCCGGACGCGCGGCGCGCCCTCGCGGAGCGCGAGGAGCTGGTAGCTGACGGAGAACCGCTTCGGCTTCTCGGCCGGCGACGCCTGGAGCCCCTCCGTCATCGGATGGTTCAGGTCGCGGCCGCCGGCGGTGCCGATGTAGCCGGAGACCCCGCGCGCACCCCAGTTGAGGTAGTCGGTCGCGACGACGTCCGAGAGGAAGTTGAAGCCGAGCTCGTCGCGCGCGTGGCGCGCGGCGTCGCGGACGGACGCGGCCTCGACCGTGACCGTCGTCTCGCCGTGCGCCTCCGTCACGGCGACGAACCCCGGCAGCGACTCCCAGCTGCTCACGTGGCGACCTGCCTCCGCTCGGCCGCCGGCGGGACGCCGCCGAGGTACGCCTCGTGGAGCCGGATGATCCCCTCCATCAGCGCCTCGGGCCGCGGCGGGCAGAACGGGACGTAGATGTCGACGGGGACGATCCGGTCGACGCCCTGGAGGATCGCGTAGTTGTTGAACATGCCGCCGGAGCTCGCGCACGCGCCCATCGCGATCACCCACTTCGGCTCGAGCATCTGGTCGTAGATCTGGCGGAGCGGCGCGGCCATCTTGTGCGAGACGCGGCCGGAGACGATGAGCAGGTCGGCCTGGCGCGGCGAGTTGCGGAACGCCTCCATCCCGAACCGGGCGAGGTCGTAGCGCGCGGAGACGATCGACATCATCTCGATCGCACAGCACGCGAGCCCGAACGTGTCGGGCCACATCGACTTCGTCTGCGCCCACCGGACGGCCTTCTCGAGCGTCGTCAGCCCGAGCGCCTTCTCCAGCTCCTCGGCGCCCAGCTCCTCCTCGAACCTGGACGGCCCCTTCGTCGGCCAGAGCAGCCGCTCCGACTGGAGCCCGTTGTCCCTCAGCCGCGCCATCGGCTCACCACTCGAGGGCGCCCTTGCGCCAGATGTACACGTAGGCGATCGCCAGGATCACGATGAAGAAGAGGAACTCGAAGAACCCGAACCAGCCGAGCGCGTGGAGCTGCACGGCGAGCGGGTAGAGGAACACGATCTCGATGTCGAAGACGATGAAGAGCATCGCCGTGAGGTAGTAGCTCACGGTGAAGCGCTGGGCGCGCATCTGTCCCTGCGAGACGCCGGCCTCGAACGGGATCACGCGGGCCCTCGTCCGGCGCACCGGCCGCTTCGCGAAGGCGAAGGACATGACGATCATCGAGGCCGGGATCGCGAGGGCGAGAAGCGCGTAGATGAGGAACGGGAGCCAGGCGCCCAGCACGGGTTGACGTTATCAACCTTCAACGTGCACTTGCGCAAGGGCAAACCGCGCAGCCGTGCGTGAGACGGGTGTTACAAAGTGGCGCCCGTGCGGGGGACGGCGGCGGCTTGCCTCGTTGGTACGATGACGACGTGGAGATCAAGGAGCGCACCGACGAGCTCGTGTCGCTGACGCCCGCGGCGGCGGCGAAGATCCGCGACCTCATGGCCGAGGAGTCCGACGTCTCGGTGCTCCGCGTCGCGATCGAGGGCGGCGGCTGCTCCGGGTTCCAGTACGGCCTCGGCTTCGACCGCGGCGCCCAGGAGGGCGACCACGAGTTCGAGTGCGAGGGCGTGACGGTCGTCGTCGACCCGTTCAGCGCGCCGTACCTCCGGGGCGCGAAGGTCGACTACCTCGAGACGATCCAGGAGTCCGGCTTCAAGATCGACAACCCGAACGCCGTCTCCTCGTGCGGCTGCGGCCACTCGTTCCAGGTCGACGACGCCGATCCCGAGGCGACCGTCGGCGGCTGCGGCTCCGGCTGCAGCCACTGAGCCGCGTCCTTTCGGACCGGCAACGCCTCACCCCTTCTTAACGGTGCCTGGCACCGTTAAGGGAGCCGGTCCCCACCGCTGCGGCCTACGATCACGGCGATGACTGCTGCGCCGCTTCGCGTCGCGATCGTCGGCTCCGGGCCGGCGGGGTTCTACGCGGCCGGGGCGCTGCTCGCCGGCGGGACGCCGGTCGAGGTCGACATGATCGAGCGGCTCCCGACGCCCTGGGGGCTCGTCCGGCTCGGCGTGGCGCCCGACCACCCGAAGATCAAGTCGGTCTCGCGCGCCTTCGAGAAGATCGCCGAGCGACCCGGCTTCCGCTTCCTCGGCAACGTCGAGGTCGGTCGCGACCTTCACCACTCCGACCTCGTCGAGCTCTACGACGCCGTGATCTACGCGTTCGGCGCACAGAGCGACCGGCGGATGGGGATTCCCGGCGAGGACCTCCCGGGCTCCTGGCCGGCCACGGAGTTCGTCGCCTGGTACAACGGCCACCCCGACTTCCAGGACCTCGACTTCGACCTCGCCGTCGAGCGGGTCGCGATCGTCGGGGTCGGGAACGTCGCCGTCGACGTCGCGCGGATGCTCGGGCTGACCGCGGAGGAGCTCGCCCCGACCGACACGACCGACGCGGCGATCGCCGCGATCACGGGCGCCGGCATCAAGGAGATCGTCATGCTCGCGCGCCGCGGCCCGGTGCAGGCGGCGTTCACGACCCCGGAGCTGATCGAGCTCGGCGAGCTCGCGGGGTGCGACATCGTCGTCGACCCCGCCGACCTCGAGCTCGACCCGGCGAGCGAGGCGGCGCTCGCGGGCGACACGAACGCGACCCGGAACCTCGAGGTGCTGCGCGAGTACGCGGCGCGTCCGCCCGCCGGCCACCCGCGGCGGATCGTGATCCGGTTCCTCGTCTCGCCGGTCGCGCTGGCCGGCGACGAGCGGGTGGAGGCCGTCGAGCTCGTCCGGAACCGGCTCGAGGCCGACGACGCCGGCCGCATCCGCGCCGTCGCGACCGACGAGCGCGAGACGCTCCCCTGCGGGCTCGTCTTCCGCAGCGTCGGCTATCGCGGCGTCGCGCTCGCCGAGGTCCCGTTCGACGAGAGCCGCGGCACGATCCGGAACGTCGACGGCCGCGTCGTCGACGAGAGCGGCGCCGTCGTCCCCGGCGTCTACTGCGCCGGCTGGATCAAGCGCGGCCCGACCGGCGTGATCGGCACGAACAAGAAGGACGCGACGGAGACCGTCGAGCACCTCTTCGAGGACGGCCTCGTGCCGAAGGGCGCGACCGCGGCCGCCGTCGACGCGCTCCTCGCCGAGCGCGGCGTGCACGTCGTCATGCACGACGGCTGGACCGCGATCGACGAGGCGGAGCGGGCGGCCGGCGAGGCGCGCGGGAGGCCCCGCGTGAAGCTCACGACGTGGGACGGCCTCCTCGAGGCCGCCGACCGCGCGTCGCAGGCCTCCCCCTTTTAGGGGAGCGCAGCGGCCTCCGGAGGGCCGATGGTCCCGCCGTGGACACGGTCATCGTCGAATGCCTCCGCTGCGGGACGACCCGCCGGGCCCGGTACACGGTCTGGCGCCACGTCGAGTCGGCGGAGTGCCCGCGCTGCGGCTACGTCGGCTGGGCGCACTCGACCGAGCTGACCGAGCCCCAGCGCCGCGCCCTGCGCGAGCGGCCGCTCCACGCGCGCCGCCTCCGCGCGGTCGGCTAGCCCGCGTCGAGCCCGCGCATCTGCCCTACACTCGGGGGCGTGAGCAGCACCGACCAGCGCCGGGAGCTGTGGGGCGGCGAAACGACGAAGGCGGTCGCGAACTTCCCCGTCTCCGGCGAGCCGATCCCCGCCCCGGTCGCGCGCTGGCTCGGCCGCATCAAGGGCGCAGCCGCCCGCGTGAACGCCGACCTCGGCCTGCTCGACCGCGACAAGGCGGAGCGCATCGCAGCCGCCGCCGACCGGATCGCGCGCGGCGAGCTCGACGACCAGTTTCCGATCGACGTCTTCCAGACCGGCTCGGGCACCTCCTCGAACATGAACGCGAACGAGGTGATCGCGACGCTCGCGGGCGACGACGTCCACGCGAACGACGACGTGAACATGGGCCAGTCGTCGAACGACGTCTTCCCGTCGGCCGTCCACCTCGCAGCGCTCGACGAGATCGCGAGCGACCTGCTGCCGGCGCTCGACAAGCTCGGCGCGTCGCTCGAGGCGAAGGCGAAGGAGTTCGACGACGTCGTGAAGTCCGGCCGCACGCACTGGATGGACGCCGTGCCCGTGACGCTCGGCCAGGAGTTCGCCGGCTACGCGGCCCAGGTGCGCCAGGGCGAGGCGCGCGTCCGCGACGCGCTGCCGCGGCTCGGCCAGATCCCGCTGGGCGGCACCGCCACCGGCACCGGGCTCAACACGCACCCCGAGTTCGCGGCCCGTGTCCGCGCGCTCCTCGTCGAGGAGACCGGGCTCCCGATCTCCGGGCCCGCCGACCCGTTCGAGGCGCAGGCCGCGCGCGACGGGATCGTCGAGGTCTCCGGCGCGCTGAAGACCGTCGCCGTGTCGCTGACGAAGGTCGCGAACGACATCCGCTACCTCGGCTCCGGCCCGCGCGCCGGCCTCGCCGAGATCGCGCTCCCGGAGCTCCAGAAGGGCAGCTCGATCATGCCGGGCAAGGTGAACCCGGTCATGCCCGAGGTCGTGACCCAGGTCGCGGCGCAGGTGATCGGGAACGACGCCGCGATCACCGTCGGCGGGCTTCAGGGCCACTTCGAGCTGAACGTCTTCGTGCCGCTGCTCGCCCGGAACGTCCTCGACTCCGTGAAGCTCCTCGCGGCCGCGTGCCGCCTGTTCGCGGAGCGCTGCGTGGACGGGATCGAGGCGAACCGCGAGAACTGCGAGCGCTACGCCGAGCTGACCCTCTCCGCGGCGACCGCCCTCAACCCGCACATCGGGTACGACCGGGCGGCCGAGATCGTGAAGGAGGCGGCCGCCAGCGGCCGGTCGCTCCGGGAGGTCGCCCGCGAGAAGGGGGTCGACGACGCGATTCTGGACGAGGCACTCGACTACCGAGCTATGGCAAAGCCGCATGGGTAGAGGGATTCGTCGCCCGAGATCTTGACGGGTACCCGGGGCGCGTTCACACTCAGACAGCCGATCAGGGGTCGCCGGCGAGCCGGCGGCAGCGGCGTACGTCCGTGTTGCGGGTGGCACGGAAGCCGAACGCAGACGACCCGAGATTGAGGGGAGAGGAGAGACGTTGAGCAAGAGTCGTGTCGGAAACCCGACAGGGCGGGGGCGGAGGTCCATCCGGACGTCCATGGTGGTGTGCCTCGCCGCGGTCGTTGCTGCACTGATTGCCGTCTCGGTGGCAGGTGCGGCGTTGCCCCAGCCCGTCTCGAACGGGATCAGGGGCCAGAAGGCGACGATGATCGACCTGGCGACGCGCCAGACCACGGTCGTCGTCCAGCTCGCGGGCGATCCGGTCACCGTGGCCGACGCGGACGCGTCGAACCCGCTGACGGACAACCAGAAGCAGTCGATCCGCGACCAGCTTCGCGCGGCCCAGGCGCCGGTCGAGAGCCAGGTTCGGGCTCACGGCGGCCACGTGCTCGCGTCGTACCAGTCCTCCTACAACGGTTTCAAGGTGCAGATCGCGGCCGGCCAGGCCGCGTCGCTCGCCTCGTTGCCGGGGGTCGTCGCGGTTCACCCGCTCGAGCTCGTCGAGCCGTCGAACATCCACGGGATCCCGCTGATCGGGGCGCCGCAGGTGTGGGACGGCCTGAACGGCCTCCACGGCGAGGGGATCAAGATCGCCGACATCGACACCGGTGTCGACTACACGCACGCCGACTTCGGCGGCTCGGGCAACCCGGCCGACTACCAGACGGCGCTCGCAACGGACAACCTCCCGGCGAACCCGGCCTGGTTCGGGCCGACCGCCCCGAAGGTCAAGGGCGGCATCGACCTCGTCGGCGACTCCTACCAGCCCGATCCGACGCAGCCCGGCTACCAGCCGACCGCGCAGCCGGATCCGAACCCGCTCGACTGCAACAGTCACGGCACGCACACCGCGGGCACGATGGCCGGCTTCGGCGTCCTCGGGAACGGCCACACCTACACCGGCCCGTACAACGCGACGACGGTCTCGTCGAACAACTGGCTCGTCGGGCCGGGCGTCGCGCCGAAGGCGTCGCTGTACTCGGTCAAGGTGTTCGGGTGCTCCGGGCCCACGAACGCCGTCATCGACGCGATCGAGTGGGCCGTCGACAACAACATGGACGTCATCAACATGTCGCTCGGCTCGCCGTTCGGCAGCGCCGACTCGCCCGACGCGGTGGCCGCCGAGAACGCGGCGCACGACGGCGTCATCGTCGTCACGTCCGCCGGCAACGAGGGCCCGCAGCCGTACATGACGGGCACCCCGGGCTCCGGCAACGACGTGATCTCGACGGCGGCCAACGACCCGACGCAGACGTTCGCGGCCGCGGTCATGAGCCTCTCGACCGGCAGCACGGTCACGGCGATCAACGCGAACGGCTGGACGCCGCTCCCGTCGGCGGCGATGAACGTGAAGGTGATCAGCGACGGTCACGGCGGCATCAGCCTCGGCTGCAGCCCGGCCGACGACATCGCCGGCGCCGGCGGCTCGATCCCGCCGAACACGCTCATCGTCGTGAAGCGGGGGACGTGCGCACGGGTCGCGAAGGCGATCTACGGCCAGCAGGCCGGCGCAGCCGCGGTGCTGATGATCAACAACTCCACCGGCTATCCGCCGTACGAGGGCCCGATCACGGTGAACCCGGACGACGGGTCGCACTTCACGGTCACGATCCCGTTCCTCGGCGTGCCGTCGGGCCAGCAGGGGAACATCGTCGCCGCGGACGGCGGAACGACGACGTTCTCGGCGACGACGATCGCCAACCCGGGCTTCGAGCAGCTCGCGAGCTTCTCGTCGTACGGCCCGCGGTCGGGCGACAGCTTCCTGAAGCCGAACGTCACCGCGCCGGGCCTGAGCATCTTCTCGGCCGGGATGGGGACCGGCACCGGGCCGCTGAACGACTCGGGCACCTCGATGGCCGCCCCGCACGTCACCGGCACCGCCGCGCTCGTGAAGCAGGCGCATCCGAGCTGGCGGAAGGTGAAGTACTGGGACGCGGCGATCGAGAACACCGCCGACCCGTCGATGGTCAGCAACTACTCGACCCGCGGGGCCGGGACGGGCTTCGTCCAGGCGCTCCCCGCCGTGCAGACGCAGGTCGTCGCGCTCGGCGACAAGGACATGGGCGCCGTGAACTTCGGCTACAACGAGCTCACGCGCGACTTCACGGACACCGAGGAGGTGCACGTGAAGAACTTCGGGCGGTCGTGGGCGACGTTCACCATCTCCGACACGCTCGACCAGGGAAGCCCGCACTCGATCTCCGTGTGGCCGTCGACGCTCTCGATCGCCCCGGGCGACAGCCGTGACGTGTACGTCAAGCTGAGCGTCCCCGTGGCGACGGCCGGCGGCGCGATGATCCCGGGCGTCGACCCGCTGTCGGCGTTCAGCGACGTCGCGGGCCTCCTGCAGTTCACGCCGGTCGGCGGGAGCAACAGCGGGATCACCCTGCGCGTGCCGTACTACATGGTCCCGCAGGCGGTCTCGAACGTCGAGACGAAGGTCGACGACCGGAAGATCTCGAAGACGCACACGGCCACGGCGACCACGACGAACTACCGCGGCGCGGCGACCGGCCTCGCCCAGTGGTTCAGCTGGGGCATCAAGGACAAGCGCGACCACGGCCTGGCCTCGAACGACATCCAGGCCGTCGGCGTGACCGTCTACCACGGCGCGAGCTTCGGCGGGCAGGATCTGCTCGAGTTCGCGATCAGCACGAACCACCGCTGGTCGAACGCCGCGCAGAACCTGTTCGACGTCTACGTCGACCTGAACAACGACGGGACGCCGGACGTCGTCATCCAGGCGGCCGACGACGGAGTGCTGACCAACACCGGCGACTTCAACGGCATCATGGACGTCGCGGTGTTCGACCCCGTGACCGGGGCCGGCTACCTCGACTACAACGCCATCGCGCCGACCGACAGCAACACGATCATCCTGCCGGTCGACTCGGAGCTGCTGTGCATCCCGGCCCTCACCGGGGGCTCCGGGCCGTGCTACGGCGACCAGCCGCGCTTCAGCTACACCGCGGACGCGGCGAGCTGGACGGACGGCACGACCGACACGACCGACATGACGGGGACGTTCAACCCGAACTCGCCGGCCGTGAACAACGGCATGTTCGACTCGCTCGCGCCGAACACGAGCGCGACCGAGGCCCTGAGCTACGACCCGGTCGAGCAGGCGCTCGCGCCGAACCTCGGCTGGATGGTCGTGACGCAGGAGAACAGGAGCCGCCAGGAGGCGCAGCTGATCCCGCTGAACGCCTCGACGTCGCACCACTAGCGACGGCTCGCACCGAACGCCGAAAGGGCCGCCTCCGGGCGGCCCTTTCGCTTGCTCCACCGCTCGTTCGGGCGGTTCAGGTCGCGCCTCCGGCTGCCGATAGCCCATCCGTGGCAGGTAGCTCGTCCCATGCGGCGGACGTTTTCGAGACCGGCCGCCGGCACGGCGCGGAAGGTCGATTCGAGGAGGCCGTCGAGGCCTTCGACGACCTGCTCGCGCGCTTCGGCCTCTCGACCGAGCCGGACGTCGGCGTCTGGATCGCGGAGGCGCTGATCTGCAAGAGCTCCGCACTTCGCGAGCTCAAGCGCCACGAGGAGTCGGTCGCGGTCGCGGACGGCGTCGTCGTCCGGTTCGCCGACGCCGACGAGCCCGAGCTGCGCGTCCGGGTCGCGCGCGCGCTCGTCGACCAGGCGTCGACGCTCCAGGAGCTGAACCGCCCGGAGGAGGCCGTCGGCGCGCTCGACGACCTCGTCGAGCGCTTCGGCCAGACCGGCGACCCCGAGCTTCGCGCCCACGTCGTCCACGCGTTCTTCGCCAAGGCGATGCTGCTCGACCGGCTCGCGCGCGTCGACGAGGCGGTCGCGGCGTACGACGACGCGCTCGCGTACACCTGCGGCGAGACCGATCCGACGCTCCGCCTCGTCCCCGGCGGCGCGCTGCTCCTCAAGGGCCTGATGCTCGGCCGGACGAGTCGCGTCGAGGAGGCCGTCGAGGCGTTCGACGACCTCGCCGACCGCTGCGGCGACGTGGACGACCCGGAGGTCCGCGAGCTCGTCGCGAACGGCCTCGTGAACAAGGGCCTCGCGCTCCGCGAGCTCGACCGGCTCGACGACGCGCTCGAGACGTACGACGAGGTCGCCGCGCGGTTCGGCGACGCCGACGAGCTCGGCCTGCGCGAGCACGTGGCCGGCGCGCTCCTCGAGAAGGGCACCGTGCTCTCGCTGCTCCGCCGCGACGCCGAGGCGGCGACGGTCTACGACGACGTCGTCGAGCGGTTCGGCCGCTCGAGCGAGCCGACGCTCGTCCAGCGCGCGGAGCAGGCGCGCCGCAGCCTGCGCGTCGTGCTCGGCGTCGAAGCCGCCTAGTACGCGACAGCGCCGCGGCCGGTCTCGGCCGCGTGGCGCTGCTCGTCGGCGCGATAGCTCGACCGGACGAGCGGCCCGGAGAAGACGGAGCCGAAGCCGAGCTCCTCGCCCTGCTCGCGGAACCAGCGGAACTCGTCCGGGTGCACCCAGCGGTCGATCGGCGCGTGCTTCGCGCTCGGCTGGAGGTACTGGCCGATTGTCACGACGTCGACGCCGTTCGCGCGGAGGTCGCGCATCGTCCCGACGACCTCGTCGTTCGTCTCGCCGAGCCCGACGATGATCCCGGACTTCGTCAGCACGTCGTAGTCCGCGACCTCCTTCGCCCGGCGGAGCAGCCACAGCGCCTTGTCGTAGCTCGCCTTCGCGCCCCGCATCCGCGCGTGCAGGCGGCGGACGGTCTCGATGTTGTGGTTGAAGACCTCGGGCCGCGCGGCGAGCACGGTCGCGAGCGCCTCCTCCTCCACGTCGAGGAAGTCCGGCGTCAGCACCTCGATCGACGCGTCCGGCAGCTTCGCCTTCAGCGCGCGGATCGTCGCCGCGTAGTGCGCGGCGCCGCGGTCGGGGACGTCGTCCCGGTCGACCGAGGTGACGACGACATGCTTCAGCTCCATCTGCGCCGCGGCCTGCGCGACGCGGAGCGGCTCGAGCGGGTCGGGCGGCGCGTCGGGCCGGCCGGAGCGCACGTAGCAGTAGCGGCAGGCCCGGGTGCACGTGTCGCCGAGGATCTGGAACGTCGCGGTGCCGCGGCCCCAGCACTCGGAGATGTTCGGGCAGCGGGCCTCCTCGCAGATCGTGTTCAGCGAGAGCCCGTGGACGAGCTTCTGGACGTCGAAGTAGCGGCCGTCCCGCGACGGTGCGCGCACCTTCATCCATTCGGGGCGGCGGGGCCGGTCGGCGACGGGAAGCGATGAGTTCATGGCCTCGTTCCAGTCTAGTAACGACATCGACCCACGGACGTCCGGTAGGCTAACCGGACTGAGCCGTCCGCTTACCGCACAAGGAGCCGCATGAGCCGCCACTCGACGAACCCCTGGCTGATCCTCGTCCTCATCTGCTTCGCCCAGTTCATGGTCGTGCTCGACGCGACGGTCGTGAACGTCGCGCTGCCCTCGATCCAGAAGGACCTGGGTCTTTCGGAGGCGAACCTCCAGTGGATCGTCAACGCGTACACGCTCGTCTTCGGCGGCTTCCTGCTGCTCGGCGGGCGCGCCGGCGACCTGCTCGGCCGCAAGCGGCTCTTCCTCTTCGGCCTCGTCGTCTTCACGACGGCGTCGCTGCTCGACGGGCTCGCGACGAGCTCGGGGATGCTGATCGGCTCGCGCGCCCTCCAGGGGCTCGGCGCCGCGTTCATCTCGCCGGCCGCGCTCGCGATCATCACGACGACCTTCGAGGAAGGCGCGGAGCGCGCGAAGGCGCTCGGCGTGTGGGCCGCGATCGCGATCGGCGGCAGCGCCGTCGGCCTGATCGTCGGCGGCGCGCTGACGCAGTTCATCTCGTGGCCGTGGATCTTCTTCATCAACGTCCCGGTCGGGATCGCGGTGTTCTTCCTCTCGCTGCGCTTCGTGCCCGAGTCGAAGGACGAGCTGGCGCACAGGAGCTTCGACGTCGCCGGCGCGGTCACGGTGACCGGCGGCCTGATGACGCTCGTCTACGCGATCGTGCAGGCACAGGAGAAGGGCTGGACGTCGACGCAGACGATCGGCACGTTCGTCCTCGCGGCGGTGCTCCTCGTCTCCTTCGTCGTGATCGAGCTGCGGACGAAGGCGCCGCTCGTGCGCCTGAACATCTTCCGGACGCGTTCGCTGACGGCGGCGAACATCACCATGTTCCTCGTCGGCGCGGGCCTCTTTGCGATGTTCTTCTTCAACTCGCTCTACCTGCAGCGCGTGCTCGGCTACGGGCCGCTCGACGCGGGTCTCGCGTTCCTGCCGTTCACGGGCGGCATCATCCTGTCGGCCGGCTTCGCGTCGACGTACGCGCCGAAGCTCGGCGTCCGCCCGGTCGCGATCGGCGGGATGATCGTCACGATCGCGGGCATGCTCCTCCTCACGCGGCTGCCGGTGGACGGCTCGTACGTCTCCGACGTGCTGCCGGCGCTCGTGCTGACGTCGCTCGGCCTCGGGTGCGTCTTCGTCCCGCTCACGCTCGTGGCGACAACCGGCCTCGTCAACGAGGATCAGGGGCTCGCGTCGGGGCTCTTCAACACGTCGCAGCAGATCGGCGGCGCGCTCGGGCTCGCGATCCTCGCGACGCTCGCGGCGAGCAAGTCGTCGAACGTCTCGGGCGTCTCGCAGTCACAGGCGCTCGTGGACGGCTTCCACGTCGCGTTCCTCGGCGGCGCGCTGTTCGTCACCGCGGCGCTCGTCGCGTACGTCTCGCTCCTCCGGCGTCGTGACGTGGTCGCGATCGAGGCCGAGGCGGCCGGCGCGCCCGCTGGATGAGCACGCTCCGCGCCGACGCGCAGCGGAACCACGACGCCGTGCTCCTCGCGGCGGCGGCGTGCTTCGCCGAGCGCGGCGTCGACGTCTCGATGGACGAGATCGCGCGGCGCGCGGGCGTCGGGCACGGGACGGTGTTCCGCCGGTTCCCGACGAAGGACGCACTGCTCGAGGCGGTCGTGTGCGAGCGCGTGCGCGGGCTCGCGGCGGCCGCCGACGAGGCGTGCGAGGCGCCGGACGCGTGGGCCGGCTTCGAGGAGTTCGTCCGCGAGGCGGCGGCGGTCTACGGCCGCGACCGCGCGCTGATCGAGGGCCTCGGCCGCTGCTTCGAGGCGGAGGACGTCGACGCGTTCGTCGCGTCGGTGCGCCGCCTCGTCGCGCGCGTGCAGGCCGCGGGTGCGCTCCGGCGCGACGTGACCGCGGAGGACGTCCTCGAGCTCGTCCCGGCCGCGAGCCGGCACCCGCAGGTCGTGCTCGACGGCCTGCGCGCCTAGCGCCTAGCGCGCGGCGAGCTGGGTGTGCACGGGCTGCGGCCAGAGCCCGATCGAGGCGTCCTCCGGGAGCTCCTCGAGCTCGAGCCCGAACACCTCGGCGATCGCGGCCGCGGCCGGCGCGCGAACCTCGTCGACGGTCACGGCGCGGCCCGTCTCGCGCGCGATCGTCGTGAACATCGCGTCCTCGAGCCCGCAGGCCGTGATCCAGTCCGTGAACGGCGCCGGGTCGAGGTCGACGTTCAGCGCATAGCCGTGCGTCGTCACCCAGCGTGAGACGTGGACGCCGATCGACGCGATCTTGCGCGGCGGCCGCGTGAGCCACACGCCGGTGAGCCCGTCGATGCGCTCGCCGTCGACGTCGAACGCGGCGAGCGTCCGGATCAGCGCGTCCTCGAGGTCGCGGACGTAGCGCTTCACGTCGCGCCCGTGGCGCTTCAGGTCGAGGATCGGGTAGCAGACGAGCTGGCCGGGCCCGTGGAAGGTCGACTTGCCGCCGCGGTCGGTCTCGACGATCTCGACCGACGCGCTCTCGGGCACGTGCAGCTCGGACTCCTCGTCGGTGCGCCGCCCGAGCGTGACGACGGGCGGATGCTCGAGGAAGAGCACCGTGTCCGGGATCGCGCCCTGCGACACCGCGCCGGCGAGCGCGCGCTGGAGCTCCCACGCCTCGCGGTAGGGCACGACGCCGAGCTGCATCA
>DATJOZ010000038.1:0-8472 GCA_035506655.1 Gaiellaceae bacterium | reverse complement strand
TGCGGCTGCGGGTCGGATGATGTTGCAGATGTTGGCGGTGTTCGCGGAGTTCGAGCACGCGACGATCGTCGACCGGGTCACCGCCGGCATCGAACGACGCGCGAAGGAGGGACGCTGGGCGACGGGCAAGCTGCCGTTCGGCTACCGCCGTAACGAGGACAAGGACGTGGTCGCCGACGAGCGGGAGGCGCCGGTGGTGCGGCGCGTGTTCCAGCTCTATACGCGTGACCGGCTCGGTACCACCTCGATCGCCCGGCTGCTGACCGACGAGTGTGCGCCGGCGCCGGCCAGGGGCTGGCAGCCTGCCGTCGTCCAGTGGGTCTTGGAGAACGAGGCTTACCTCGGCCGCGTCCACTGGCGCGGCGAGAGCTATCCCGGCCTGCACGAGCCGCTCGTCGACGAGGCCACCTTCCAGGCAGCGCAGGCGCTGCTCAAGGAGCGCGGCCATTACTTGTCGTTGCGGCGCGGCAACCGCTCCGACTTCCTGCTCTCCGGGGTGATGCGCTGCGGTCGCTGCAAGCGCGCCTACGTCGGCATGAGTGCCAAAGGCAACGGGGGTGTCTACCACTACTACGCCTGCTCCGGGCGTCAGAAGCTCGGCCGCAAGGGCTGCGACGGCGATCGGTTGAACCGCGACAAGCTCGAGGCCGCCGTTCTCGGCCAGCTCGCGAACCTGTACCGCGACGGCAAGCTGATCGCCGAGGCACTCCAGCACGCCTACAGCGCACAAGCTGCCGATCTGCCCGCGCTCGAGGAGCAACGCCGCACGGTCGCAGAAGAGATCCTCCGGGGCGAACGCGCCCTCGACCGCTACTACCAAGCGTTCGAGGCGGGCGACCTCGAGCCCGGCCAGTTCAAGACCCGGCTCGCCGACCTCCAGGCGAAGCTCGACACACTCCGCGAGAAGGAGCACGAACTCGCCGGCCAGCTCGCCGACCCCACCGACACGCTCGACCCCAGCGCGCTCGCTGCGGTCGCTGACCGGCTCCGCGACACCTTGGCACACGGCGAGCCCGAGCAGACCAAGGCGCTGCTGCGCCTGCTGATCAAAGAGCTCCGCGTCAACGGCAGGTCGGAGATCCTCCCGACCTACCGCGTCGTCACGCCCGAGGTTTGCGCAACGCCGAGTTCAGTGGGCCGGGCAGGGATCGAACCTGCGACCTTGGGATTAAAAGTCCCCTGCTCTACCGACTGAGCTACCGGCCCGCGGGGTCAGTCTAGAGCGGGGCGGTCCGCGGCCGGGCGGCCCTCTTCGGCCGGCATCCGGAGCCGGCGCGCGAGGTACGGGACGAGCGAGCCCTGGCCGGCGACCGAGACGAGCACGACGACGAAGACGAGCGAGTACAGGTGCCCGGCTCCCGGCGCCGACTCGATGACGGCGAACGCTGCGAGCACGATCGGGACCGCGCCCTTGAGGCCGCACCACGCGACGAAGCCGAGCTCGCGGCGGTCGAACCGCGCGCCGACGAGGGTGACCGCGACGGCGAGCGGGCGGGCGAGCACGGCGAGGACGAGCCCGACGACGACGCCCTCGAGCCAGGTCCGCGCCGGGATGTCCGCCACGTGCACGCTCAGCCCGAGCACGCAGAAGACCGTCAGCTCCGCGAGGCCGGCCAGCGCCTTCTGGAAGCCGGCGATCTCGCGTCGCTGCGGAACGTCGGCGGCGCCGAGCGCGAGACCCGCGATGAAGACGGCGAGAAAGCCGGAGCCGTGCGCGATCGACGCCGCTCCGAAGAGGGCGACCGCGAGCAGGAGCGTCAGCACCGGATACAGCGAGGTGTTGGGCAGGCGCACGATGCGAAGGATCCGCGGGAGCAGAACCGCGCCGGCGACGCCGACCGCGATGCCGACCGCCATCTCGATCGCGAACTCGCGCACGACGACCCAGAACGTCGCGTCCGGACGCGTCGCGAGCTCGATCAGCCCGAGCATCAGGGCGATGCCGGCCGGGTCGTTCACGCCGGCCTCGCCCTCCAGCGTCGTGCCGACGCGGCCGCCGATCCCGCCGCCGCCGAGCACGGAGAACATCACGGCGGGGTCGGTCGGGGCGACCGCGGCGCCGACGAGGCCGGCGAACGTCCAGTTGAAGCCGAGCAGCACGTGCGTCGCGCAGGCGACGACGGCGGCCGTGATGAGCGTGCCCACGACGCCGAGCAGCACGATCGGGCGGGCGACGGCCCGGAAGCGCGGCCAGCCGACGTCCATCCCGCCGTCGAGCAGGATGACGATCAGCGCAACGACCGAGATCCGCTCGACCGTCTGCACGGGGATGTGCCGGTACAGCGTCGGCCAGAGGTCGGAGACGATCGCGGCGGCGACGAGGAAGACGGCCGGGGCCGGCACCGGGAGCCGGTCCAGGAGCCGCGTCGACACCACGCCGGCCGCGAACCCGACGGCGACGACGAGGATGACGGCTCCGAAATCGGCGATCTCGCTCATGCGTTCTGACCGCCGACCAGGCTTCCCGGCACGCCGGGGCCGAGGCTACCAGCGCCCCACCCCGGCCGCCGGATTCTCAGCCCGCTCACAGGAATCGCTGGGACACTTCGACGGTGAGCGCGAACGGGCACGGGAGCCGGATCCTCGTCGTCGACGACGAGCCGTCGCTCGTCGACGCGGTCGCGACGGCCCTTCGCTACGAGGGATTCGACGTCGAGGAGGCGCGCAACGGGCGCGACGCGCTGAAGGCGGTCGCGAACCGCGAGCCCGACCTGATCGTGCTCGACTGGATGCTCCCGGACCTCGACGGGGTCGAGGTCGGGCGCCGGCTGCGGGAGCAGGGCTTCAAGACCGCAATCCTCTTCCTGACGGCGAAGGACTCGACCGAGAGCAAGGTCACGGCGCTCCGCGCCGGCGGCGACGACTACGTGACGAAGCCGTTCTCGCTCGCCGAGCTCGTCGCGCGGGTGCAGGCGATCCTCCGCCGCACCGCAGGCGCGCTGCCGGGCGACGTCCTGCGCTACGCGGACCTCGTCCTCGACGAGCAGCGGCACGAGGTCTTTCGCGGTGACACGCGCATCGAGCTGACCGGGACGGAGTTCTCGCTGCTGCGCTACTTCCTGCTGAACCCACGACGGGTGCTCTCGAAGGCGCAGATCCTCCAGAACGTGTGGCGCTACGACTTCGGCGGGAACTCGAACGTCGTCGAGACGTACGTGAGCTACCTCCGCAAGAAGCTCGACGCGACGGGGCCGCCGCTGATCCGGACGGTGCGGCAGGCGGGCTACATGCTCGAGCTGCGAGAGCAGTAGTGCTGCGGAACATGTCGCTGCGCGCGCGGCTCGTGCTCGGCGTGATCGTGCTCGCGTTCCTCGGGCTCGCGGCCGCTGACGTCGCGACGTACACCTCGCTGCGCTCGTTCCTCGTCAACCGGACGAACTCGACGCTCGACTCGCTCCAGCACGCGTTCGGGCAGCCCGGGTTCGCCGGCTCCGGGCCGGGGCAGCCGCCGGTCTACATCCAGCTTCGCGCTGCCGACGGGACGACGATCGTCGCCCGGCAGTCGTCGCCGACGTTCGGCGACGAGGACGTGTCGCCTCCGAAGCTGCCGAAGACGATCACGCTCGCGGGCGCGAGGCGGCGCGGGCCGGATCTCGTCCGCTACTTCAACGTGCCGGCGCAGTCCGAGGACGGCCGCTACCGCGTGCGCGTGTCGAAGGAGCCGCACAGCAACGGGATCCTCGTCGTCGCGCTGTCGCTCAGCGACGTGGACGACACGCTGCACCGTCTCCTCGTGATCGAGGGCGCGGTGACGCTCGCGGTGCTGACCGGGCTCGCGCTCCTGGCGTGGTGGCTCGTGCGCGACGCGCTCCGTCCGCTGCAGGAGATCGAGCACACCGCGGGCGCGATCGCGGCCGGCGACCTCTCGCAGCGGGTCGAGCGCGCCGACGACCGGACCGAGGTCGGCCGGCTCGGGCTCGCGCTCAACGCGATGCTCGGGCAGATCGAGTCCGCCTTCCGCGCGCGCGAGCGGTCGGAGCAGAAGCTCCGCCGCTTCGTCGCCGACGCGTCGCACGAGCTGCGCACACCGCTCGCCGCGGTGCGCGCGTACGCGGAGCTCTTCACGCGCGGCGCCGACCGCCGGCCCGACGACCTCGCGCGCTCGATGGCGGGGATCGAGCGGGAGTCCGAGCGGATGACCCTGCTCGTCGACGACCTGCTGCTCCTCGCGCATCTCGACGAGGGACGTCCGTTCGAGCGCGAGGAGGTGCAGCTCGACGACGTCGTGCACGAGGCGGTGGACTCGGCGCGCGCCGTCGACCCCGAGCGGCCGATCGACCTCGAGACGGAGCCGCTCGTCGTCCTCGGCGACCACGACCGGCTGCGCCAGATCGTCGACAACCTCCTCGCGAACGTGCGCGCCCACACGCCGGACGCGTCGCCCGTGCACGTGTCGGTCGCGCGCTCGAACGGCTCGGCCGCGATCGAGGTCGCCGACAGCGGGCCCGGCCTCGACGAGAGCGACCTCGACCGCGTCTTCGAGCGGTTCTACCGCGCGGACGACTCGCGCTCACGGTCGACGGGCGGCGTCGGCCTCGGCCTCTCGATCGTCGCCGCGGTCGCGCAGGCGCACGGCGGGACGGTCGACGCGCGCTCCGGCGACGACGGCGGCGCGGTCTTCAGGATCGTCCTGCCGCTCGCACCGAACTCCTAGCCGGGTCCAAGGCCGCTCCCAGCGGCCGGCGCCACCATCGAATCAGAGCGATTCGGAAGGAGGTGCAGAAATGACCTGGCGAAAAAGCGGAGCGCTTGCAGCGACCCTCGTCGCGTTCTCGGCCGGCGCGGGCGGCGCGCTCGCCGCCACGCATCACGGAACGACGACGAAGGCGAAGACGGTGAAGGCGTCGACGAAGACGTCGACCACGACGGATCCGTGCGCGGGCCACGCGTCCGGCTCGGGCTCGTCGAGCTCGGGCACCACGACCGGCTGAGCGCGCGGCGGGCGGGGCGGTCCAGGCCGGGTCGCCCCGCCCGCCTCACGCGCGCGAGCGCTCCCAGGCGTCGAGGAGCTGCTCGACGTTCCGCCGCTGCGCGTCCGAGAACTCCATCCGGTCGACGAGGCGGCGCGCCTCGGCCGGGTCGTCGTTCTCCACCGCGGCCTCGAGGTGCTCCCGAAGCGGCGTCGGCTGGGCGAGCTGCCTGCGGAGCCAGCGGAGGAGGCTCACCTGCGCGGCTTCCATGCCCGCAGTCTGTCACTGTTCGACCGCCGCCCCGGGTGAAAGACTTTCCCGGGTGCGCTGGCACAACCTGATCGGGAGGAGCAAGCCCGCGGCGCCCGCGCCGCAGGCGCGCGACGTCGACGACCGGCGGCTCCTGCTCCAGCAGCAGGAGCTCGACCAGCTGCAGACCGTCTTCGCGGCGCCCCGGTGGCTCGAGGACGCCGGCCGTTCGTCGTGGCTCATCGTCGGCTTCTTCCTCGTCGTCGCCGGGCTCGCATGGCTGCTCGGCGTGACGCAGACGATCACCGGGCCGGTGATCGTCGGGTTGGTCGTCGCCGCGGTGACGATCCCGATCGTCGGCTGGCTCCAGCGGAAGCGGGTGCCGCGCGCGGCGGGCGCGGCGATCGTGCTGCTCGCCCTGATCGGGGTCGCGGTCGGCATCTTCATCCTCGTCCTCGCCGGCGTCAAAGACCAGAGCGGCGCCATCTCGGGCTACGCGAGCACGGCGGCGTCGAAGGCGCAGAGCTGGCTGCAGGACGCCGGCGTGAACCAGTCCAGTGCGAGCGCGACGAACGAGTCGGTGTCGAGTGCGGTCCCGAGTGCCCTCTCGACGCTCACACACGGCGTGATCGAGGGGATCAAGGGCATCGCGTCGCTCGCGTTGGGACTGTCGTTCTTCGCGCTTTCGGTGTTCTTCCTGCTGAAGGACGGCCCGTCGCTGCGCGGGGCGGTCGACAAGCACCTCGGCGTCCCCGAGAATGTCGCGCGGACGATCACCGGCGGCGTGATCACGTCGCTTCGCGGCTACTTCAAGGGCGTCACGATCGTCGCCGCGTTCAACGGCGTGGTGGTCACGCTCGGGGCGTTGATCCTCGGCGTCCCGCTCGCGGGGACGATCGGCGTCGTCACGTTCGTGACCGCGTACATCCCGTACATCGGCGCGTTCGTCGCGGGTGCGTTCGCCGTCGTGATCGCCCTCGGCGCGCAGGGCACGACGACTGCGCTCTTGATGCTCGTCGTCGTGATCCTCGCGAACGGGCTGTTGCAGAACATCTTCCAGCCGTTCGCGATGGGCGCGGCGCTCAACCTCCACCCGCTCGCCGTCCTCATCATCACGATCGGCGCGGGCTGCATCTTCGGGGCGCTCGGGCTGATCCTCGCCGCGCCGCTCACGTCCGCCGCGGTGCACATCAGGCGCGACCTCGCTCGCGCGAAGGAGGACGCGGCGCTCGAGGCCGCGCGCGGAGCGCCGTCCGCGGAGCCGGCGACGTCGTGAAGAAGGTCGTCACCTCGGACCGCTCGCCGGCGGTCGCCGGGCCGTACTCGCCGGCGCTCGTCGTCGGCGACCACCTCGTCTTCCTCGCCGGCCAGGGCGGCTTCGACCCGGACACGGGCGAGCTCGTCGACGGCGGCGTCGAGGCGCAGACCGACCAGGCGTTCCGCAACATCGCCGCGCTCCTCGAGGCGGCGGGCTCGTCGCTCGACGACGTCGTCTCCGTGCTCGTGCACCTCGTCGACCTCGACGACTTCGCCGCGATGAACGCAGCGTTCGCGCGCGCGTTCCCCGGCGTGCCGCCGGTGCGCACGACGGTGCGCGCGGACCTTCTCGGCGCGATGGGCGTCGAGATCACGGTCACGGCCGCGAAGAGCGCGTAAGCGTCTCAGCGGATCGCGGCGGCGGCCCCGCCGCGCACGAACTGGTAGAGCACGGCGCCGAGCGCCGCTCCGATCACCGGTGCGGTGAGGTAGATCCAGAGCGCGTGCAGGTCGCCGGAGGCGAGTGCCGGGCCGAGCGAGCGCATCGGGTTCATCGAGGCGCCGGAGATCGGGCCGCCGAACATCGCGTCGAGCCCGATCGTGCCGCCGATCGCGATCGCGTCCGCCTCGCCGACCGCCCGCGTGTCGGTGGCGACGGACATGATCACGAACATGAGGAACGCCGTCATGATCAGCTCCCAGAGGAACGACTGCGCGGCGGAGCCGGACGGCAGGGTCGCGCCGACGTGGGCGATGTTGCCGAGCGACGCACGCAGGACGAGCGCGGCGGTCAGCGCGCCTGCGAACTGCGCGCCCCAGTAGGCGAACGCGCGCGGCCACGGGAAGTGGCGCGTCAGTGCGAACGAGAACGTGACGGCCGCGTTGAAGTGCGCGCCCGAGACGTGCCCGACGGCGTAGATCATCGCCATGATCACGAGCCCGAACGTGA
Source organism: Gaiellaceae bacterium (assembly GCA_035506655.1). Lineage (GTDB taxonomy): Bacteria > Actinomycetota > Thermoleophilia > Gaiellales > Gaiellaceae > Palsa-739. Next base: position 1,107 of record DATJOZ010000038.1, on the reverse strand, counting down.
TCGCGACGCCGACGTGGCCGAGCTCGCCGGTCTTCGCGTCGACCATGACCGCACCGGCGCCGGCGAAGACGAGCGCGAACGTCCCGAAGGCCTCGGCGACGAGCGCGCGCAGGAGGGGAGCGGGCGGCAACGTGTTACGCGCGCTTGGTCGCCCGGACGATCGCGCCGTGCATCCCGTCCGCGACCTCGTGCGTGAACGTCACCGAGACGTCGACGAGCCCGGCCGCAGCGAGCCCGGCCTCGTACTCGCGCTTCGAGAGCGCGCCTGCGATGCAGCCGACGTAGCTGCCGCGCTCGGCGCGCTGCTCGGCCGTGACGTCGTCCTCGGCGACGACGTCGGAGACGCCCATCCGGCCGCCCGGCTTCAGGACACGGGCGATCTCGCGCAGGACCGCCGCCTTGTCGGTCGAGAGGTTGACCACGCAGTTCGAGATCACGACGTCGACGCTCGCGTCGGGGAGCGGCACGTCCTCGATCAGCCCCTCGAGGAAGATCGCGTTCTCGACGCCCGCGCCGGCGGCGTTCCGGCGCGCGAGCTCGAGCATCTCGCCGGTCATGTCGAGCCCGTACGCGAGCCCGGTCGGCCCGACGCGCCTCGCGGAGAGGATGACGTCGATGCCGCCGCCGGAGCCGAGGTCGAGCACGGTCTCGCCCTCGTGCAGGTCGGCGACCGCGGTCGGGTTGCCGCAGCCGAGGCTCGCGAGCACCGCGGCGTCGGGAAGCTCGTCGCGCTGCTCGTCGCTGTAGAGCGACCGCCCGACGTCGGTCTCCGTGCCCGGCGCGCAGCACTCGTCCGCGCAGCAGCCGTCGCCCGCCCGCGCGGCCGCCGCATAGCGCTCGCGGACCTGCTCGCGCAGCGCGTCGCTCATTCCGCCGGTTCCGTCAGCCCGGCGACGAGCCGCTGCACGCGTGCGTCGATCTCGTCGCGGATGCGGCGGACGGTCTCGAGGTCCTTGCCTGCGGGATCCTCGAGGTCCCAGTCCTCGTAGCGCTTGCCGGGGTAGATCGGGCACGCGTCGCCGCAGCCCATCGTGACCACGACGTCGGCCGCGCGGACGACCTCGTCCGTGAGCGGCTTCGGGAACTCCTCGCTCATGTCGACGCCGA
>DATJOZ010000037.1:0-7071 GCA_035506655.1 Gaiellaceae bacterium | reverse complement strand
CCGTCACGTGCGGCGAGGAGGTCGAGCAGGGCCGGGTCGTCGCGTACTCGGGCTGCACCGGCTTCTGCACCGGCCCGCACGTCCACTTCGAGGTGCGCGTGAACGGCACACCGGTCGACCCGCTGACGTACCTCGGCGGCTAGGCCAGCCCGAAGGTCTGCACGAGCAGGAAGACGTTCAGGCCGATGATCACCGCGGCGACCGCGATCGCGGCGGCGGTCGTGAGGCGGTGGTTCGTGAGCGGGCCCATCACGCCGGTCCGGCGCGTGAAGTAGATGAGCGGGACGAGCGCGAACGGGATCCCGAAGGAGAGGATCACCTGGCTCAGCACGAGCGTCCGCGACGGGCTGACGCCGATCGCGATCACGACGAACGCCGGCACCATCGTGATCGTGCGCCGCAGCATCAGCGGGATCTGGCGGCGGAGGAAACCCTGCATCACGACCTGGCCCGACAGCGTGCCGACGGCGGAGCTCGAGAGCCCCGACGCGAGCAGCGCGACCGCGAAGACGGCGCTCGCCGCGCCGCCGAGCAGCGGCGCGAGCGTCTTGTGCGCGACCTCGAGCGACTCCACGTGGTGGAGGCCGCTCTTGTAGAACGTGCTCGCCGCCATCACCAGCATCGACACGTTGATGAGGCCGGCGATCGTCATCGCGATCAGCACGTCGATCCACGTGAACCGCATCAGCCGCCGCGTCTGGCGGTCGTCGGCCGGGCGGATCCGGTCCTGGAGCAAGGCCGAATGGAGCCAGATCACGTGCGGCATCACCGTCGCGCCGATGATCCCGACGGAGAGGAGCAGCGCCTCGCTCGAGCCGGCGAAGCCCGGGATGACGGCGTCGCGCGCCGCGAGCCCGAAGTCGGGCCGCGCGTAGAAGAGCTCGATCACGTAGCAGATGCCGATCACGAGCACGATCGACACGATCGTCGCCTCGAGCGGCCGGAAGCCGAACCGCTGCATCCCGAGGATGAGGAACGACGCGATCGCCGTGATCACCGCGGCCGGCAGCAGCCCGATCCCGATCAGCAGGTGCAGGCCGATCGCGGCGCCGAGGAACTCCGCGAGGTCGGTCGCCATCGCGATCAGCTCCGCCTGCACCCAGAGCCCGAACGTGACGCGCCGCGGCAGCTCGTCGCGGCAGACCTCCGCCAGGTTCCGGCCGGTCGCGACGCCGAGCTTCGCCGACAGCCCCTGCACGAGCATCGCCATCAGGCTCGACGCGACGACGACCCAGACGAGCGTGTACCCGAACTGCGAGCCACCCGCGATGTTCGTCGCGAAGTTGCCCGGGTCGACGTAGGCGACCGCCGCGATGAACGCCGGGCCGAGGAAGGGGAGGAGCCGGAACCGCCCGCCGCGGAGAACGCGCTCGCCCTCGGCGCGCGCGCGCTCGACCCGCTCGGCGTGTGTGACTCCCACGAAAGTTAGTTTAGCCTAACTCTGGGCTGCAGACGACGCGCCGAGGCGGAGGAGGCGGAGGTCCGGCAGCTCCCGCCAGCGCTCGTCGAGGTCGAAGCCGTACCCGACGAAGAGCTCGTCGGGGACGACGAAGCCGACGTACCGCACCGGGAGGTCGTCCACGAGGCGCCGGTACGGCCGGTCGAGGAGCGTCACGGCGGCGATCGAGCGCGGCTTCCGGAGCCCGAGCGTCCGGACGAGGTAGTGGAGCGTCAGCCCGGTGTCGATGACGTCCTCGACGAGGAGGAGGTCGCGGTCGCGGACGTCGCCGTCGAGGTCCTTCAGCATCCGGATCTGCTCGTGGCCGCCCATCTGCACGCTGCCGTAGCCGGCGAGCTCGATGAAGTCGACGTGGTGGAGGATCGGCATCGCCCGGGAGAGGTCGGCGAGGAAGACGAGGCTCGCCTTCAGCGAGCCGACGAGCAGCGGCTCCCGGCCGTCGTAGTCGCCTGCGATCTCGGCTCCGAGCTCGCGCACCCTCGAGGCGATCTCCGCAGCCGACAGGTAGATCTCGCCGATCCTGTCGTCCGCGGGGAGGCTCCTAACTTGCGAGGTCGAGATGGAAATGCGCCGCCAGGCGCTCCAGGTCGCGCCGGTAGAAGAGCTTGATCTTCACGTCGGGGTACCGCTCGCGGAGCTTCCGGAGCTTGCGGTTCTTCCGGGTCACGAGCGACTGCTTCATGACGGTGATCTCGATGTAGAGGTCCTGCTCCGGGAGGTAGAAATCCGGCGCGAACGCCTCGGTGACCCGGCCCTCGCCGTCCTCCTCCAGGACGAACGTCCGCGGCTCGTAGAGCCACGGGATGCCGTAGTAGTCGAGAACCTTCGCGCACTCGAGCTCCGCCTGGCTGGCGAAGCGCGGCGGCTCGGTTCCCCGATATGCCCGAAAAACGGGGATGTCGAGCCCCATCAGAAGCCACGGTACCGGCCGCGTCGGACGCCCCGCCGTCAGGCGCAGGAGGTGGGCCACACGAGCTCGAACGCGGGTGGAGTCGGGAGTGGTGGCGACCCTCCCGGGTCGCTGACCTGCAGCAGATACGTGCTCCCCGCGTCGGCGGCGAACGCAACACCGCCGATCCCGCTCGCCGCGAGTTGAAGGGAGTCGAAGTCGCTACCCGTCCACACGGAGAGCCGCGGTGGAGGTGAGACGATCGCGGAGTTTGCGAGCGAGTACACGGCGAACGACGCCGTGTTCGCGGGCCAGCACGTCGTGTTGAGGTTGATGCCGGCGGTGGTCGCCTTCCAGCAGTACCAGACACTCCGCGCTGCCCCGCCTGGCTCGTCCGGCTGCGCCGAGGCTCCTTGCAACGTTCCCGTGACGACGTCGGAGTCGCTGGTTAGGAGCTGCGCCGAGTCGAAGTTGTCGTTCGATGGCCCACCGGCGACATCCATTCCCCCGCTCGCTCCACAGCCGGCCATGTTGATCTTTCGATCGGGACGGAGGTTCCGGTTGGGATACGCAGTCCGGATCACGTCGGGGTTGCTCGGCGAGACGGATCCTCTGACGGCGTACCCGATCGTCGGGAAGAACGGTGAGATCCAACCCCCGTTCGGGAGGAACTCGGCGTTGGTGTACGCGAATCGTATGAGCTTCTCGGTGAGGCTCGGAGACCAAGGACACGCAGGAGATGCGCGACGGGCGCGTTCCTCTGATGGGCGGTGCACGGTGACGTGATCTCGCTGAAGCCGTACGTACCGGCGGCGATGCGCGTGCGCTCGGCCCGGAGCAGCGGGAGCACGGCTCCGGTCGCGCCGCGCTTGATCCAGAACGGTTGCATCGCGAAGCCGTTGCCACAGCGCACGGTGACGACGACGTTGCGAACGCCGTTCGCGCGGGGCGTCTCGAGCCGCCACACGAACGCCTGCGGAATCACCGGCAGCGCGGCTGTGGCGGCGGGCACGAGGGCCGCAGCCGCGGCCACGGCCGCGAGGAAGGTCCCGCTACGCATCGGCCTGGGCATTGACGTCGTCGAGGACGGCGGCGAGGAACGCGACGAACTCGGTCGTCGTGCACCGTGCGTACCGATCCCATTCGTCGTCGCGGACGACCGTGTCGACGCGATCGACCGAGATCCTGAACCGATTGCGAACCTCGTCGAGCGACGGCTCGGAGGCATCGAGCACGGCTCGTGCTCGAGCGAGCATCTCCTCGAGGCCCTCGCGCCCCAGGAGGTCCGAAGCCACGAAGTCCGTGAACACCCGGCTCGGCTCGTCGAGCGGCTCGACGGCGTATCCGTCGTCACCCGCCCGCTCGAGACGGAACCTGATCACACTCACATCGATAAGCGACCGGGAGACTATTGTCAATCTCGGGCGCGACCTAAACTCCACCCATGGGGAAGCCGTTCACCATCGCGCAGCTCTCCGACCTCCACTGCGGGCAGCAGTTCTTCCTTCCGAACCTCCTCGAGCGGGCGATCGTCGAGATCAACGAGCTCGAGCCGGACGTCGTCGTCTGCTCGGGCGACCTGACCTCGAACGGGTTCAAGGACGAGTACGCGCTCGCGAAGGACTACCTCGACCGGATCGAATGCGAGGCCTTCGTCGTGATCCCGGGGAACCACGACTCCCGGAACGTCGGCTACGTGCACTTCGAGGAGCTGTTCGGGCAGCGGAACTCGGTGCTGCGGGCGGGCGACGTGACGATCGTCGCGGTCGACTCGACGGAGCCCGACCTCGACCACGGACAGATCGGGCGCGGCCGCTACCCGTGGATCGAGGCGCAGTTCGCCGACCCGGCGCGGCTCCGGATCTTCGTGCTCCACCACCACCTGCTGCCGATCCCGGGGACGGGCCGCGAGCGGAACATCGTCCACGACGCGGGCGACGCGCTCGAGTGCCTGCAGCGCGCCGGCGTCGACCTCGTGCTCTCCGGCCACAAGCACGTCCCGTACGCGTGGCGGCTCGAGGACATCTTCATCGTCAACGCGGGAACCGTGTCGTCGTCGCGGCTCCGCGGGCACGGGCGGCCCTGTTACAACATCGTCGAGCTCGACGGGACGCACGTGGACGTGTGGCGGAAGTACCCGTTCCACGAGCAGGAGAAGATCATCCAGTTCTCGTCCGAGACGAAGACGTTCGAGAAGTACACGGCGCGGATCGACGACGAGGTGACGACGGCGCGGTGAGGGCGCTCGTCCTCGTCGACGGCGAGCATTACGCGCCGGTCGTCCGCGACGCGCTCGCCGCGCTGCCGTACGACGTCGTCGGCGCGCTGCTCGTCGGCGGGACGGAGAAGCTGCGCGGCGGGGAGGACTACGGCGTGCCGCTCGTCGAGGCGCTCGACGCGGTGGACGCGGAGATCGTCGTCGACCTCTCCGACGAGCCGGTGCTGCCGCCGCGCGAGCGGATGCTCTGGGCGTCGCGCGCGCTCGCGCTCGGGCTGCCGTACGCGGGCGCGGACTTCCGGTTCGACCCGCCGCCGCTCCACCCGGTGCCGTACCCGTCGCTCGCGGTCGTGGGCGTGGGGAAGCGCGTCGGGAAGACGGCGGTCGCGACGCACGTCGCGCGGCTGCTCGCGCGCGACCGGCGCGTCGCCGTCGTGTCGATGGGACGCGGCGGGCCGCCGGAGCCGGAGCTCCGCGAGACGGCGCCGTGCGTCGACGAGCTCGTCGCGCTCGCGCGCGCCGGCCGGCACGCGGCGTCCGACTATCTCGAGACCGCGGCGTTCGCCGGCGTGCCGACGATCGGCTGCCGCCGCGCGGGCGGCGGGCTCGCGGGCTCGACCGTCGACTCGAACGTGCTCGAGGGCGCCGCGCTCGCGGCGACGCTCGAGCCCGACCTCGTCGTCTTCGATGGCAGCGGCGCGGCGCTGCCGCCGATCGCGGCCGACGCGCGGATCCTCGTCACGAACCGGACGCACGACCTCCGCGAAGGGCTCAACGCGTATCGCGTGCTCGTCTCCGACCTCGTCGTCGACACGGGCGGCACCGACCACGCCGCGGTGCGCGCGCTGAAGGACGTGCCGGTCGTGCGCGTCGACCCGACGCTGCAACCGGCGGCGCCGCTCGGCGGCCGCCGCGCCGCCGTCTTCACGACCGGCCCCGCGCCGACCGCGCACCTCGACGCCGAGGTCGTCCACGTCTCGCGGAACCTCGCCGACCGCGCCGCGCTGCGGCGCGAGCTCGCACGGATCGACGCGGAGGTATACGTCGTCGAGCTGAAGGCCGCGGCGATCGACGTCGTCGCGGAGGCCGCGCTCGAGCGGGGCGCCGAGCTCGTCCTCGCGGCGAACGAGATCGTCTCGGAGGAGCTCGACGCGCACGTCGACGCGCTTGTCGCGCAGGAGGCACGGGCGTGAGCGAGCCGCGCCGCGTGATGCCGCTGCCGCTCGGCGGCGAGCACGGGCTGCCGTACTCCCGCGGGATGATGGCCCGCGCGCTCATGGCCGTCGGGGTCCCGGCCGACCGGGCCTACGCCCTCGCGCGCCGCGTCGGCGACGACCTCGGGGCGCGCGGCAGCGACGTCGTCGACCTCGACCGGCTCACGGCGCTGGCCGTCGAGAGCCTCGGGGACGACGAGGGCGGCGCGGCGATGCTCCGCCTCCGCCGCTACCAGGAGCTGCGCGAGCTCGACCTGCCGATCGTGATCCTCGTCGGCGGCGCGACCGGGACCGGGAAGTCGACGGTCGCGACGGAGATCGCGTACCGCCTCGGGATCACACGCGTCACGTCGACGGACTTCGTCCGGCAGACGATGCGCGCGTTCTTCTCCGAGGAGTTCATGCCCGCGATCCACTACTCGAGCTTCGAGGCGGGCGACGCGTTCCCGGACGCCGACGACCCGCTCATCGCCGGCTTCCTCGAGCAGGCGCGCGACGTTCTCGTGGGCGTGCGCGCCTCCATCGAGCGCGCGCTCCAGGAGGGCTGGTCGATGGTGCTCGAGGGCGTCCATCTCGTCCCCGGCCTGCTGCCCGCGCACTTCCCCGACACGCTCGTCGTGCCGTGCATGCTCTCGATCGTGGACGAGACGGCGCACGCGCAGCACTTCCTTGCGCGCGAGGGCGGCTCGCAGCGGCCGCGGGACAAGTACCTCGACCGGTTCCGCGAGATCCGCCGGCTGCAGGACTACCTCGTGAGCCGCGCGGTCCGCGAGGGTGTGCCGGTGATCGAGAACGAGAGCGCCGACGACGCGACCGCCGCGCTCGCAGAGCTCGTCCTCGCGGCGGCGGAGACGAAGCGGGACGAGGAGCGCGTGTGACGGATCTCGAGGCCGATCTCGATCCGGCCGCGGCCGCCGCCGAGCGGCGCACGGCCTGCCTCTGCGAGCTCTACCTCCGCGGGACGGAGTGGGCCGCGCTCGGCGCCGCGCGCTGGCTCGGCCGTGCCGACCAGGAGGCCGCGCAGGACTCGGCGGCGAACGGGCTCCGTGCGGCGCTCGAGCTGCTGCCGATCCGCGGCCGCGTCGTCCTCGGCACGCCGGACGAGGCGGCGGGGCTCGTTCCCGGCGAGATCGTCGGCGCGGGCGGGGAGGAGGTCGACCTCGCGCTCGACGCGCTCGAGGGCCGCGGCGTCGTCGCGCGCGGCGGCAACGGCGCGATGTCGATGATCGCCGTCGGCGAGCCGGGCAAGTTCCTGACCCTGCCGGACATGTACATGCGGAAGATGGCCGTC
>DATJOZ010000036.1:0-26719 GCA_035506655.1 Gaiellaceae bacterium | reverse complement strand
AGCTCGTCCCGGTGGGTGTCGACCACGGGCTCGGAGAAGTCGCCGCCGGCGATCCGCTCCGCCGCCGCCTCGAGGCGCCGGATCCGGCGCGCGAACGCGGACGCGAGGCCGAAGCCGGCGATGATCGAGGCGGCGAGCGCGATCAGGCCGGCCCAGAGGAGGCGCGACTTCACGAGGTCGTCGTTGTCGAGCGTGTCCCGAAGCGAGCTGGAGAAGAGCAGGACGTTGCCGTTCCGGTCGGGGATCGCGACCTCGGCATAGGAGGTGCCGTCGCGTGCAACCCGGCCACGCTCGAGCTTGCCGGTGGCGGAAGCCTTGAGAGCGACCCAATCGCCGCGGACATCGCTCGAGCAGCAGATGTGCTGCGAATCGGCCTGGACGAGCATCGCCGTCTGCGAGCCGCCCGAGATCGGCGCGAGGAACACGGCCCGCGCACCCGAGGCGTGCGCGGCGTAGTCGATGAAGTCCTGGTCGACCCCCGCGGCCGCGGCCTCGCGCTCCAACGCCCGGGCGGTCTGGGTCAGCTGGGCGAGCTTCCCGTTGACGAGCCGCTGCTCGAGGCTCGGGACGAGCGCGACCCAGACGATCGCGAGCGCCCCGGCGACGATCGCCGCGAGCGCGAGGCTGAGGCGGGCGCCGACGCTCCGGAACGGGTTCACGACGCTGCGCGGGCAGCCTGGTCGCGGAAGCGGTAGCCGACGCCGCGGACCGTGAAGATGAACTCCGGCGTCCGTGGATCCCGCTCGAGCTTCTCCCGCAGGTGGCGCACGTGGACGTCGATCGTCCGTGGCTCCCGGTAGGCGTAGTCGCCCCAGAGCGCCTCGAGCAGCGCCTGGCGGCTGAAGACCCGGCCGGGCCGCGCGGCCATCGTCCGCAGGAGCTCGAACTCGACGTAGGTCAGCTCGACCGGGGCGTCGCGGACCTCGACCGTCCGTTTCGCGACGTCGATCGTGAGCCCGTCGGCCGCGATCACGTCCGCCGTGTCCGGCCGGCTGCCGATCGCGGCGCGGCGGAGGAGGGCCCGGACCCGGCTCCGGAACTCGCGGATCGAGAACGGCTTCGTGATGTAGTCGTCCGCGCCGAGCTCGAGCCCGACGACCTTGTCGAGCTCGTCGTCGCGGGCCGTGAGCATGATGATCGGCACCGTGCTCTCCGCCCGGAGCCGCCGGCAGACCTCGAGCCCGTCGAGCTTCGGGAGCATGAGGTCGAGCACGACGAGGTCGACCTTCTCGCCCGCGAACTGCTGCAGCGCCTCCTCGCCGTCGCGGGCCTGAAGCACCCGGAACCCCTCGTGCTCGAGCGGGTACGTGAGGAGCTTCTGGACGGCGTCCTCGTCGTCTACAAGGAGGATGGTGGCGGAGTCTGGCATCAGGTCGGTGCGATTCGGTGCCTGCCGTCGCCGCGTCTTACTATAGATCGACGTGGCGGCCGTCCCGCAGCCATCGGAGCGGCGCAGGCCGCGGCCGGGGTCGCTCGAGCGGCCGGTCAACGGGCGTCTGTACCGCGGGACCTGGCTTCTCGTCGGGTTGCCGCTTCTCCTCCTCGCGTTCAGCGTCGCGCGGCCGGCACCGCTGCAGCCGCCGAATCTCCCGCCCGCGTTCGACCGCGACGCCGCGGCGGGGATCGCACGCGACCTGACGCTCCAGTATCCGAACCGCGTGCCGGGGTCGCCGGAGGCGGTCGGCGCGGAGCGGTGGTTCCGCGACCAGCTGACGCCGTACGGGTTCCTCGTCCGCTCGGAGCGGTTCACGGCGCGGGTGCCCGGGCACGGCGTCCTGCCGTTCGTGAACCTCGTGGCGGTGAAGCCCGGGCTCTCCCGGCGGGCGATCGTCGTGATGGCCCACCGGGACGACACGGGCGCGGGGCCGGGGGCGAACGACAACGCGTCCGGGACGGCGGCGCTGATCGAGCTCGCGCGCGCCTATGCGCCGCAGGCGGGCGCGGCCCGGCTGAAGCTGCCGTACACGCTCGTGTTCCTGTCGACCGACGGCGGCGTCTACGGCGGGGTCGGAGCGGCGCAGTTCGCGGCGCACGCACCGGAGGCGGCGAACGTCCTCGCCGTCCTGAACCTCGACGCGATCGCAGGGAACGGGGTGCCGCGGCTCGAGTTCGGCGGCGACACGCCGCGCTCGCCGGAGCCGGGGCTCGTCGAGACCGCGCGCTCGGTGCTCGCGACGGAGACCGGCGCGCAGCCGACCTGGCCGGGGGCGCTCCGCCAGCTGATCGACCTCGGGTTCCCGTTCAGCGTCTACGAGCAGTCGCCGTTCGTCTCGCGCGCGATCCCCGCGGTGACGATCACGACCGGCGCCGACCGGCCCGCGTCCGACGCCGGCGACACCGTCGGCGGGCTCAACGTGCGCCGGCTCGAGCAGATCGGGCGCGCGACGCAGAACGCGCTCGACGCGATGGAGCAGGGCGTCGCGCTCTCGACCGGCCCGTCGAGCTACGTCTACCTCGGCCAGCGGATCGTCCGCGGGTGGGCGATCGAGATCGTGCTGATCGCGATGCTCCTGCCGTTCCTCGCCGCGGCCGTCGACCTCTTCGCACGCTGCCGGCGACGGCGGATCCGGATCTCGCCGGCGCTGCGGAGCTATCGCAGCCGGCTCTTCTTCTGGCTCTGGTGCGGCGTGCTCGTCGCGGTCTTCGCCGCCTTCGGCGCCTGGGGGAACGGCACCGGACGGCCGCCGCAGCTCGACTCGGTCCCGTGGCCGACCGCAGCCCTGATCGCGTTTGCGGCGCTGCTCGGGGCGAGCTGGCTCGTCGCGCGCGACCGCCTCCTGCCGCGCCGCCGCGTGCGCCCCGAGGAGGAGCTCGCCGGGCACGTCGCCGCGCTGCTCGCGCTGGGCGTGGTCGGACTGCTCGTCGTTGCGACGAACCCCTTCGCGCTCATCTTCCTCCTGCCCTCGCTTCACGCGTGGCTCTGGCTGCCGCAGGTGCGGGCGCGCCCGCTCCCGGCCCGGATCGCCGTGCTGCTCATCGGGTTCGCCGGGCCCGCGTTGCTGATCTGGTCGTTCGCGTCGCGCTACGGCCTCGGATTCGATGCACCGTGGTACATCGCGTCGCTCTTCGCGGTCGGCTACGCGCCGCTCGTGATCCTCGCGATCGGGCTCGGGTGGCTCGCCGCGGCGGGGCAGCTCGTCGCGATCGCGGCAGGACGGTACGCGCCGTACCCCGCAGCCTCGGAGCGGCGCCCGCGCGGTCCGCTCCGCGAGTCGATCCGGCGCGTCGTCCTCGCGCAGCGCCGTCGCCGGCGCGCCGCCGAGCAGAAGCAGCGCGCCGTGCAGGGCTAGCCGTCAGGCGGCGCCGAGACGGAGCCAGCGCACGGCCGCGCCGGCCGCCAGCTCGCCCTCGCCGCGCGGCACGTGAACGACGGCGTCGGCCGCGGCGGTCCGCGCGATCATGTGCGACTCCTGACCCGAGAGCGGCTCGAGCACGGCCCCGTTCTGGTCCAGGCGGGAGCGCGCCCGCACGAAGTCGTCGCGGGCGTCGTTCCTGTGCAGCGGCGCCGCGAGCGTCCCGGCCTCGAAGCGCGGCAGCGGGTCCGTGCGCCCCTGAAGCGCGCGCAACGCCGGCTTGACGAACAGCTCGCAGCCGACGAGCGACGACACCGGGTTGCCCGGAAGGCCGAACACGAGCGTCGCGCCGCGCACGCCGAACGCCACCGGCTTGCCCGGCTTGATCGCGACCCGCCAGAAGACCTCCTCGACGCCGAGCTCGGCCTCGATCCGCCGCACGAGATCATGCGGCCCGACCGAGACCCCGCCCGAGCTGACGAGGACGTCCGCCTCGAGTCCGCGCTCGACCGCCGCCCGGAGCGCCGACTCCTCGTCGGCGACCGCCGGCAGGACCTCTGTCAGGGCACCGGCGGCGGCGAGCGCTGCCGCGAGCATGACGGCGTTCGCCTCGTAGACCTGGCCGTCGCCGAGCGGCTCGCCGGGGCGCGCGAGCTCGGTGCCCGTCGACAGCACCGCGACACGCGGCAGCCGCGCACACCGAATCTCGGCGACGCCGGCGGCGGCGAGACCGCCGAGCTGGGCAGCGCCGAGTCGGACTCCCGCTTCGACGACCACGTCGCCCGCAGCCACGTCGCCGCCGCGCGGACGAACGTGAGTGCCCGCCTCGATGCTGTCGCCAATCTGGACAACGTTGTCATGACGGACAACATACTCGACGGGGACGACGGAGTCGGCGCCGGCGGGGACGACGCCGCCGGTCGAGATCGCGATCGCCTCGCCGGCGCCGAGCGCCCGTGCCGACGGCAGGCCGGCCGCGGCCTCGCCGACGACCGCCAGCGTGCCGGGGACGTCCGCGGCACGAACCGCGAACCCGTCCATCGCCGAGCTCGGGAACGGCGGCAGGTCGACGACGGCACGCGCCGGCTCGGCGACGACGCGGCCGGCCGCGCGCTCGAGCGGCACCGGCTCCGCCCCGAGCGGCCGCGCGTGCGCGAGCACGCGCGCCTGCGCCTCCTCGAAGGTCAGGAGCTCCGTCACGGCTACGGCGTCGGCGTCGTCTGGCCCGGCTCGGTCGGCGTCGTCGTCGCCGGCGGCGGCTCGACGGTCGTCGGCGGAGGAGCGACGGTCGTCGTCGCGGGCGGCGGCGTCGCGGTCGTCGTCGGCGCGGTCGTCGTCGGCGTCGTGGACGTCGGCGCCGTGCCCGTCGTCGTGTCCGTCGACGTCGAGGCGTAGGAGCCGCTGTACTCGTACTGCCCGTGCCACGGCGTCCACACGGGCTTCGTCGTCGCGGGCGGGAACGGGACGTCCTTCTTGTTGCCGACAGCGGTCTGCATGTAGAGGTGCCAGATGCTCGCCGGGAACGTCGGGCCGGAGACCGCGATGCCGTGCACGTCGAGCATCGGGATCTCGCCCGCGGGGTAGCCGATCCACACCGTCGCCTCCAGCCGCGGCGTGTAGCCGGAGAACCACGCGTCCGCGTAGTTGTCGGTCGTGCCGGTCTTCCCCGCGTCGGTGATCCCGTGCACGTGCGCGCCGGTGCCCGTTCCGTAGAGCATGTTCTGCTCGAGCACCTGCGTCACCGTCGACGCGACCCAGTCGGGAATGACGCGCTCCTGCTGCGGCTTGCCCCAGCCGGCGTCGTCGACCTTCCCGTTCGGGAGCACGACCTTCGTGATCGCCATCGGCTTCGAGTAGATGCCGCCGGCCGCGAGCGTCGAGTAGACCGACGCCATCTCGATCGGGGTGACGCCGATCGAGCCGAGCGCGATCGACGGCACCGCCTGCAGCGGCGAGCTCCGAACGCCGAGCAGCCGCGCCATGTCGACGATGTTCTGCGGGCCGACGTCGAGCGAGAGGCGCGCGTACACCGTGTTGTCCGACTGCAGCGTCGCGCTCAGAACGGACTCGACGCCGTGATAGTCGTGGCCGTACGTCGCGACGTCCCACGCACACCCCGGCTGCGTCGGGTTGCAGAGCGGGTCGGGCTGATAGTGCAGCGGCGCGGAGAGATACGCCGTCGTCATCGGGTTCATCCCGAGCGCGACGGCCGTCGTCAGCGCAACCGTCTTGAACGTCGACCCGGGCTGGCGCCGCGCGCTCGTCGCGAAGTTGAACTGGTTGCCCTTCGTCCCCGGCGTCACCGCCGTCATCGCGCGGATCGCGCCGGTGCGAGGATCGATCGAGACGATGGCCGACGCGGGATCGGTCTTCTCCGTCAGCACGCTCGTGATCGCCGCGCGCGCCGCGCGCTGCAGCGCGGGATTGATCGTCGTGTAGACCTTGAGCCCGCCGGAGCGTACCGTGTTCGCGCCGTACTCCTGCTGCAGCTGGTCCTCGACGTAGTTGAAGAAGTACGGCTCGCGGATTCGCGTGTAGCGCTTGCCCGCCTTGAGGTGGAGGTTCCTGTCGCGCACCGCGTCCGCGTACTGCGACGACGTGATCGCGCCGTTGACGAGCATCGCGTGCAGCACCTCGTTGCGGCGCGCGAGCGCGTCCGCCGGCTGGTGGAACGGGTCGTAGATCGACGGCGCCTGCGGCAGGCCGGCGAGCGTCGCCGCCTGGTCGAGGTTCAACTGCGACGCGGGGATCGAGTAGTACGTCTCCGACGCAGCCTCGATCCCGTACGCGTGGTTCCCGTAGTAGACCTCGTTCATGTACGCCGTGAGGATGTGCGACTTCGACCACTCGCTCGAGAGCTTGATCGCGAGGCACGCCTCGATCACCTTCCGCTTCAGCGTCCGCTCGCGCGAGAGATAGAGGTTGCGCACGAGCTCCTGCGTGATCGTCGAGCCGCCCTCGACGAACTTGCGCGCACGCACGTCGGCGACGACGGCGCGCATGATCCCGATCGGGTCGATGCCGCCGTGCTGGTAGAAGCGCCGGTCCTCGATCGCGACCGTCGCCTTCGCCATCCACGGGCTGATCTTGCTCGTGGACACCGGCGTCCGGTTGCGCTCCGCCGGGATCGCGCCGAGCACCGATCCGTCCGCGGCGTAGACGAACGAGTTCTCGCCGACCGCGACCGGCGTGAGCTTGTTCAGGTCACAGCTCGACCCGTAGACCGCGGTGCCCGCGATCGCAGCGGCGACGAACGCGACGAGGGGGACGACGACGAAGACCGAGAGCAGGACGACGCGACGCCGCTGCTTCCGCTCGACCGCGCGCCTGCGGCGCCGGCGGCGGCCGGGGGAGCCTCCGCCCCCCGCGTCCGGCGCGGGCCGGCGGCGGCGGTACGACGACGAGGGCCCGCTCATCCCCAGACGCCCAGCGCCCGCAGCCGGCCCTGCGCCCGCAGGCGCAGGTCGCGCTCGAGCTCCGTCGCCGCGTCTTCACTGTCGGCGCCGGCGAGGATCGTCACGGTCGCCGCGGAGTCGAGCGAGCTGACGAACACGGAGGCGTCACGCACCGACGAGGTCTCCTCGCGGAGTCCGTCGAGCGCAGCGCCGAGATCTGCTGTGAGGGGAACTTGCACGGTGACCTCCGCGAACGTCCTTCTGCCGCGGATGGAGGAGTTGCGAATGGTATCGGAGGCGAGCTTCTCGTTCGGGACCACGATCCGCGACTGGTCGGCCGTGCGGATGAAGGTGTACGTGAGCCCGATCTCCTCGACGACGCCGCGCTCGCCCCCGTACTCGACCCGGTCGCCGAGCCGGACGGGCTGGCTGATCGCGATCAGGAGCCCGGCGACGAAGTTCCCGAGCGTCCGCTGGGAGGCGAACCCGATCACGACGGCGATCACGGCCGAGGAGGCGAGGAGCCCGCCGGCGATCGCCCGGACGCCGGGGATGACGAGCAGGACGGAGAAGCAGCCGACGAAGAGGATCGTCACCGTGATCCCGCGCCGGAGGACGCGGTAGCGCGTCTCGACCTCCGGCGGCATCTTCCGCCGCGAGAGCCACCAGTCGACGCCGCGCGCGATGACGAAGACCGCCACGAAGAGGACGGCCACGACGATCACGCGATGCCAACCGGACATGCCGTCCCTTCGTTCGATTCGGGACGGCGGATTCCTCAGTCGAGCGGCAGCGGACGGCGGCCCGCGAAGCCGTCCTCGAGGCCGTGCCAGTAGCGGATCTCGTCCTCGCCGAGCTTCCAGCAGAGGAGCACCGTCTCGCCGCGGCGGAGGGCCGGGAAGTCGACGAGGCCCTCGTCGGGATCCTTGACCTGGACGCCGAGCTCGCCGAGCTCGTCAACGATCCGCGTGAGCTTCCGCCCCTCGGCGTCGACCTCCGCGGCCGCCTCGGCGAGCGTCGCCGGCGGGATGCCGCCGCCGTTGCCGCGAATGTGGCCCTCGAGCTCCTCCTGCCGCTCGAGCGCCGCCGCGTGCGCGCGACGCGCCTCGACCATTCGCTCGACGAGCGGGCGCACCTCCGCGAGCGCCGCGTTCGCCTCGTCCGGTGTGAAGTGCCGCATCCCTGCAACCCTACGCGCGTGGACATCGACGCGGTCACGATCGACGCCTACGGGACGCTCGTCACGCTCCGGAACCCGGTCGCGGCGCTCCGGGACGCGCTCGCGGCGCGCGGCGTCGAGCGAAGCGACGCCGAGGTCGCGGCCGCCTTCCGGGCCGAGGTCGCGTACTACGTCCCGCGGTCGCACGAGGGCCGGGACGAGGCGACGCTCGCGCTCCTCCGACGCGACTGCGCCGCGGTGTTCCTCGAGTCGGCGCGTGCGGAGCTCGACCCGGGCGAGTTCGCGCCGGCGTTCGTCGGGTCGCTCGCGTTCGACGCGCTGCCCGGCGCGGCCGACGCGTGCCGCGCGCTCGCCGCGGGGGGCCTCCGGCTCGCCGTGGTCTCGAACTGGGACGTCGGGCTCCACGACCACCTCCGGGCGCTCGGGCTCGACGGCGAGGTCGATGCGGTCGTCACCTCCGCCGAGGCGGGCGCGCCGAAACCGGAGCCGCAGATCTTCGAGCTCGCGCTCGAGCGGCTCGGCGCGACGGCGGCGCGCGCGGTGCACGTCGGCGACGCGGATGCCGACGCGGAGGGCGCCCTCGCGGCCGGGCTCCGGTTCGAGCCGGCTCCGCTGACCGACGCTGCACGCAGGATTCTCGCGTGAGGAATCGCCTGATTGCGTGGTCCGCGCTCGTGCTCGCGATCGCGGCGCTCAACTACGCGTCGCGCTTCACCGAGAGCAGCGCCGGGAAGGACACGCGCGACGTCGTCTACAGCTACGCGACCTTCGCCGGCGGCCTCGTGCTCTACGCGGTCTGGGTCGGGATCGTGTTCCTGATCGCGCGGCCGCACTTCGACCTGCTCGCGCTCAGGCGTCCGGCGTCGTGGCCGAACGCGCTCGGCCTCGCGTTCGGCGCGATCGTCGCGATCTACCTCTGTGAGGCGGCCGTCTCGCTCGTCCCGCTCCCGCAGAGCCCGGGGAAGGAACAGGGGCTGACGCCGACGCACTGGGAGCCGTCGCACGCCGGCGCGTTCGCCGCGAACATGCTCCTCTTCGCCGTCGTCGCACCGTTCGTCGAGGAGCTGACGTTCCGCGGGCTCGGCCAGTCGCTGCTCCGCCTCTTCATCGGGCGCTGGCCGACGATCGTCACCGTCGGCTTCGCGTTCGGGCTCGCGCACGGGCTGCTCGAGGCGCTCCTCGTGCTCGTCCCGTTCGGGATCGCGCTCGCCTACGTCCGGGACCGCACGGACAGTTCGATCCCGGGGATGCTCGTCCACGGGACCTTCAACGCCGTCGCGTTGATCGTGGCGGTGCTCGGATAGTGCTGCTCCCCGTGCTCATCGCCGCAGTCGCGACCGCGCCGGCCGTGACCGCGACCGCGTCGCAGCCGGCGGGCCAGGCGCCGCTCGCGGTGACGCTCTCGGCGTCCGGCGACGCGGCGACGTATCACTGGGATCTCGGCGACGGCACGACGGCGGACGGCGCAACGGTGCAGCACACCTACGCGACGGGACTCTGGACGGCGACGGTGACCGCGACGGCGGCGGACGGCGAGACCGCGCAAGCACATGTCGCGGTCCGCGCGGAGTCGGTCACGCTCGCCGCGCGCTCGCCGGCGACGTACGGGAAGCTCGCGCTCTTCACCGGCTCGCTCGAGCCCGCCGCCGCGGGCATCCCGGTGACGATCACCGCGGGACGAAAGACGCTCGGGCGCGGCACGACCGGGCCGGGCGGCGGCTTCCGGATCCACGCGCGCGCCGGCGCGCCGGGCGCGGTCGTCGCGCACGCGGATCAGGCAGCGTCGGCGCCGTTCGCGCTCGCCGTCAAGCCCGCCGTGTCTGTCGCGTTCGTCGGCAGGCCGCTCGACGGCAAGCTCACCGTCGCGGTCCGCATCCGTCCCGAAGGTGCGGGGACGCTCGCCGTCACCGTGAGCCGCGCAGGCTCCGTCGTGAAGACGGCGACGGGAGCGTCGGTCGACGTCGCCCTCGACACGCGACGCCCGGGAAGCGTGCTCGTGACGGCGAGCGCGCGGCCGAGCTCCGGCTGGACGGGCGCACGCACGACCGCGACGACGACGATCGCGTACCCGTCGCTCGAGCTCGGCACGAGCGGCGCGGTCGTCGCAAGCCTGACGCGGCAGCTCGCGGCGCTCGGCTACTTCACGCCGGCGCCGAGCACGACGTTCTCGCCCGAGCTGCTCGACAGCGTGTACGCGTTCCAGAAGGTGCAGGGGCTCTCGCGCACGGGAACCGTCGACGCCGCGTTCTGGGCGAAGCTCGCGCATCCGCTGCAGCCGCTCCCGCGCTACGCGCAGCCGGCGGATCACATCGAGGTCGACAAGGCGCACCAGGTGCTCTACGTCGTGCGGAACGGCCGCGTACGCTCGATCGCGCCGGTCTCGACGGCGGGCCTTCCGGGGAAGTTCACGCCGGTCGGCCGGTTCGCGATCTACCGCAAGGTGCTCGGCTTCGACCCGAGCCCGCTCGGCACGCTCTACGACCCCATGTACTTCACCGGCGGCTACGCGATCCACGGCAACCCGTCGGTGCCGCCGTATCCGGCGAGCCACGGCTGCGTCCGCGTCCCGATGTGGATCGCGCCGGCGCTCTACGACACGAACGACTACGGCGAGACGGTGTACGTCTACTAGCTAGTCGTCGTCGGCTTCGCCGTCTTCGATCGCGAACTCGTCCGGCGTGACGTGGTCGAGGAAGCTCCGGAACTTCACGACCTCCGCCTCGAGCTGCTCCTCGTTCACCTCGTCGCCCTCGAACTCGATCGCGGACTCCTCGATCACGCGGTCGGCGACGAAGATCGGCGCCTCGGCGCGGATCGCGAGCGCGATCGCGTCGGACGGCCGCGAGTCGACCTCGATCTCCGTCCCGTCCTGCTGGATCGTGATCTGCGCGTAGAACGTGTTCTCGCGCAGCTCGGTGACGGTGATGCGCAGCACCTGTACGCCGAGCTGCTCGAGCATGTCGCTGAACAGGTCGTGCGTCATCGGCCGCGGCGGCGCCTGGCTCTGCAGCTTCATGAGAATCGCGGCGGCTTCGGGATGGCCGATCCAGATCGGGAGGAACTTGTTCCCGTCCGCAGTCTTCAGAAGGACGATCGGCTGCTTGCCGACCAGGTCGAAGCTGACCCCGTAGATGAGCATCTCGTGCATACGCGACGAGGCTCCTTCGCCTCACATCGAATATAGCTCAGGCTGCAGGATCGAAACCCGGGGGCGGCGCTTCCTCCAGCTCCTCGAGCGGCACGACGAAACGCTCGCCGGTCGCGGGGTCCTCGACCTCCGCGCGCCGCGCCGGCACGCTCATGGGCTCCATGCCGCGCAGGACGAGCACGCGCCCGTGGTAGATGACCTCGTCGCCGATACGCATTGCCGCACTGATGAACATTCGGGGACCCCTCCCGCACGAGTGATCGGCGGGGCGAGGGCGATCCCGGATCCCTGGAACGGTCACTCGTGCTTGGCTACACTTCCGCGTCGCCGGGCGATTAGCTCAGTTGGTTAGAGCGCCGCTCTGATAAGGCGGAGGTCCCTGGTTCGAATCCAGGATCGCCCATGTCGGTACCCTGGCGCGCGTCATGCGGTCGAAGCTCACGGTGATGCTCGCGGCGGCCGGCGCGTCGCTTCTCCTCGTGCAGGTCGCCGCCGCGGCGCCGCTGCCGCTTCCGGCGCGGCTGCTCCAGGCGAGCGAGCTCGCCGGGTTCCGCGCCGACCAGGGGATCGCGCGCTACGGCACGGCGGCGCTCTGGGCCCAGGCCGACCCGACGCTGACGCCCGCACAGCGCTCCGCCGTTGTCGCGCGGCTGCGGCACGAGGGCTTCAAGGGGCTCGTGCAGCGGTTCTACGCGCGCGGCACGACGCAGGAGGCCGTCTCCTGGGTGATGCAGCTCGGCTCGGCCGCTGCGGCGCGGGCCGAGCTCGCGACGACGCTCGACACGTACAGGGTGCGCGACGTCGCAATGGGCGCGACGTTCACGCCGTACACCGTCGCCGCGATCCCCGGCGCGCGCGGCTTCGGGCTGCGCGGCGGCGGACAGGCCGGCGAGAACGTCTTCTTCACCGACGGGCCGTTCCTCTACCTCGTCGGCGTCGGCTGGCCGACGAGCGCCGCGAAGCCGCCGACGCGGGCCGCGCTCATCACCGCGGCGACGAAGCTGCACGCGCGCGTCCGCGGGCGCTAGAGCATCTAGAGCTTCGACGCGGCGCGCTCGAGCGCTTCCGCGAGCTCCTCGAGCTCGTGCTCGTCGGCGAAGACGAGCTCGACGCGGCCGCGCGCGACCTTCGCGTGGAAGCCCGTGAGGTGCGCGAGCGCGTCGCGGACGCGGGCCGCGAGCACCGGGTCGACCGGCGTCGCGCGGACGCGCGGCTTCTGCCTCGCGCCGGCCCACTTCGCGCGCTGCTCGGCCGCGCGCACCGAGAGGCCCTTGCGGACGATCTCGCGCGCGAGCTTGCGGCGGCCCTCGTGATCCGGCACCGCGAGCACCGCACGCGCGTGTCCCTCGGTGAGCTGGCCGCGCTCGAGCATGCCGAGCACGTCGTCGGGAAGATCGAGCAGGCGGATGCGGTTCGAGACGGACGGCTTCGAGCGGCCGACGCGCTCCGCCATCTCGCCGAGCGAGAGCCCGAACTCGTCGATGAGCACGGCGTACGCGCGCGCCTCCTCGACCGGCGTGAGCTGCTCGCGCGCGACGTTCTCGATCAGGCCGAGCAGCAGCGTGTCGCGGTCGTCGGCCTCGCGGACGACGGCGGGGATCGTCGTGTGGCCCGCCTCGCGCGCGGCGCGCCACCGGCGCTCGCCCGCGACGAGCTCGTAGCCGCCGGCGGTGCGCGGCCGCACGAGCAGCGGCTGGATCACTCCCTCGCGGCGAACGGACTCGGCGAGGCCGGACGCGGCCTCCGCCTCGAAGCGGCGGCGCGGCTGGCGCGGGTTCGGGTGGATCGCGTCGACCGGCAGCTCGAGCAGCTCCGACCCGGTCGGCGTCGCGCCGCCCATGAGGAGCTCGAGCCCGCGGCCGAGGCCGCGGCGCCCCTCAGGCACGCTCGACAAGTTCCATCGCCACCTTCCAGTATGCGTCGGCCCCGGCCGATTTCCTGTCGTACGCGATCGCCGGCAGGCCGTGGCTCGGCGCCTCGGCGAGCCGCACGGAACGCGGCACCGACGTCTCGAACACGAGCGGCCCGAAGTGCTTGCGGACCTCCGTCTCGACGTCGTGCGCGAGCCGCGTGCGCGAGTCGACCATCGTGAGCAGGACGCCGCCGATCCCGAGGCGCGGGTTCAGCCGGCGCCGGATCAGCTCGATCGACTGCATGAGCTGCGCGAGCCCCTCCAGCGCGTAGTACTCCGCCTGCACCGGGACGAGCACGCGGTCGGCCGCGGCGAGCGCGTTCACCGTCAGCGGCCCGAGCGACGGCGGGCAGTCGAGGAAGACGAAGTCGTACTGCGACGACCCGGACGCGAGCGCCTGCGCGAGGTAGCGCTCGCCGTCGGAGCGTTGCGCGAGCTCGACGACCGCGCCGGCGAGCTCCGGCTTCGACGGGATCAGGTCGAGGTTCTCGAACGCGGTGTGCTTCGCGAGCTCCGCGACCGGCGCGCCGTCCAGGAGGTCGTAGCTCGACGTCCCGTTCGCGCGCATCCCGAGCCCGGAGGTCGCGTTCGCCTGCGGGTCGAGGTCGACGACGAGCGCGCGCTGGCCGGCCTCCGCGAGGCACGCGGCGAGGTTCACGGCGGTCGTCGTCTTCCCGACGCCGCCCTTCTGGTTCGCGAGCGCGTAGATCCGGGCCACACCGCCATTCTCGCGGCGGGCCCGGACACTACGCAGAGGGCACTACTTGTGGAAGCTCTGCTTCAGCGCGTCGAGCGCCTGCTTCGCAGCCTGGAGGTCCTCCTGCGCCGCAGCCTTGTCCTGCTTGAAGAGCTGCTGCAGCTGCTGCGCCTGGGACTTCAGGCTGCCGAGCTTCACGCCTGCCTGCTTCGCCGCCTGCAGGTCGCTCATCGTCTGCTGACGGTCGGCCTGCATCGTCTGGGCGCCGGACCGCAGGTCGGCGTTGAGCTTCTGGACGTCGGCCTGGAGGGTCGACTTCACGGACGACTTGTCCTTCGAGCCGGCCGCGGCCTGCGCGTCGGCCGTGAGCTTCTGGATGTCCGCGAGCACGGTCGCATGCATCGCCGCGCGGTCGGTGCTGAGCTTCTGGAGGTCGGCCGTGAGGGCCGACGACGGGTCGGACGCGAGCGCGGCAGGCACGAGAACGAGGGCAGCCGCAAGCGCCGCAAGGATTGGCTTGGTCATGCGAGGGGTATCGACCCGGCGGCGCCGCCGGGCTTTCCCTCAGCCGAGGGGTCGCTTCCTCGCGACGCCGGTGCGGCGCGGGAAGCCGGACGGCGTCGGCGCGAGCTTCGGGAGGACGACGAGCCCGTCGTGCTCCTCCGGCGCGCCGCCGCCGAGCTGCTCGGAGACGCGCGCGAGCCGGTCGAGGTCCGCGGTCGGGCCGAGCCAGAGGATCGCCGCGCCGCCGGGACGCACGAGTGCCAGGCACCACTCCGCCGCGGTCGGCGGCTGCGCGAGCGCCTTCGCGACGGCGACGCCGTAGGCGTCCGGCTCCTGCTCCTCCGCGCGGCCCCACACGACCCGCGCGTTCGGCGGCGCCCACCGCTCGAGGAAGTCGCACTTGCGCCGCTCCGCCTCGAGCAGCGTCAGCTCGCGCGACGGCAGCGCAGCCGCGAGCGGGATCCCCGGCGAGCCGCCGCCCGACCCGACGTCGACGACCGGGCCGTCGAACCGCTCGACGAGCGGCACGGCGCGCAGCGCGTCGTCGAGCAGCATCACGCGCGCCTCCGCCGGGTCGCGGATCGCCGTCAGCCCCGGCGTGGCGAGGACCGCGTCGAGCCAGCTACTCGTCAGGGAGGACGACGACGTAGCGATTCGGCTCCGTCCCCTCCGACGTCGTCGCGACGCCCTCGTAGTCCTGCAGCCGCAGGTGGACGACCTTCCGCTCGACGGAGGTCATCGGCTCGAGCTCGACACGGCCGCCGGTCGCGAGGACCTCCTGCGCCGTCCGCACGGCGAGCGACTCGAGCGTCGCACGGCGGCGCTCGCGGTAGCCGGCCGCGTCGACGACGACGTCCTTCCGCTCCTCCTGCGCGCGGTGCGCGGCGGCGTTCAGCAGGTACTGCACCGCGTCGATCGTCTGGCCGTGCCGCCCGATCAGGAGACCGACGTCCGGCCCGGAGCACGTCACGGTGATCGTGTCGCCGTCCTCGTGGACGTCCACGCGCGCGTCGACGCCGAGCACCGAGACGATGCGCGCGACGAGGTACCGCATGTCCCCGGCAAGACCGCCGTCGTCGCCGGTGGCGGCCGCCTCGAGCGCGTCGCGCGGGACCGCGGCGATCACGCGCGCCGGCGTGTAGCCGACGCCGAGCAGCCCGCGCTCGCCTTCCGACACGACCTCGAACCGCACCGCCGACTTGTCGAGCCCCGGATGCCGCTGCTCGAGCTCGCGGAGCGCCGCCCATTTCGCCTCGCCGACCGTCTCGCCGGTCGCCTCGACGGTGAGGTCGCTCACCGCCGCCCGGCCTGCTTCTTCCGGCGGACGCGGCGCGGCGGAGCGGCCTTCGCGGCGGGCGCCGGCTTCGGGGCCGGCTGCTTCGGCTGCGCGCCGTTCTCGCCGCCGTCGCCGGGCTCCTCCTTCGGCGGCGTCCGCGAAGACTTCTTCTCGGGCGCCTGGGGCCGCGGCATCAGCCTGCGCGTGATCAGGCCCTGCCCCACCGTCCAAAGGTTGGTGGTGACCCAGTAGATGACGAGACCTGCCGGAAAGCGCGCGATGAAGAACACGAAGAGCAGCGGCATCAGCATGAAGAGGTAGCGCTGCGTCTTGTCCGCGGTCGCCGACATGAAGAGCGTCGAGGCCATCTGGCTCGCGACGTAGACCACGAGCAGCACGTAGCCGCCCCAGAACGACGTCGTGTGCCACGTGATGTTCGGGACGAAGTGGAGCCAGGAGAAGTCCTGCGGACCGGGCGGCGGATGATGCGCGAACGTGCGGAGCGCGTAGTAGAGCGAGATGAAGACCGGGATCTGCGCCAGCATCGGCAGACACGAGGCGGCCGGGTTGATCTGGTTCTCCCGGTAGAACTTCATCAGCTCCTCGTTCTGCTTCTGCTTGTCATTCTTGTACTTCTTCTGGATCTCCTTCATCTGCGGCGCGTACCGCTGCAGGTTCTGCATCGAGTGGATCTGCTTCACCGTCAGCGGGACGAGCAGGATCCGGATGAACACCGTCAGCGCGACGATCGACCACGCCCACGTGAGGCCGAGGTGCGTGTGGATCCAGTCGAGCGCGTTCCGCGCGAGGTGCTCGAGCGGCGTGATGACGGGGATCGAGGCGAGGAGCAGGTGGATCATCGGACCGGGTCGTGGCCTCCGTGGCTCCACGGGTTGCAGCGGAGGAGCCGCCAGGCGGCCATCGCGCTGCCGCGGACGAGCCCGTGCCTCCGGAGCGCCTGGATCGCGTACTCCGAGCACGACGGCTCGTACTTGCAGGTCGTCGGGAAGAGCGCGCCGAACGTCATCCGGTACGCCCAGACGAGGCCGATGCCGAGATACGACGGGGCGCGCGCGATCGTGCTCACGCGGCCGCCTTCGTCTGCCCGAGCACCTCGTCGACGCGATCGCCGAGCCACTCGAACCCGTTCGCCGTGACGGCCTCGGGCAGGCCCGGGCGCACGATCAGCACGTAGTCGTTCCCGGGCTCGACCGCGTCGAGCCGGGTGCTCCAGATCTCGCGGAGCTGCCGCTTGATCTTGTTCCGCTCGACGGCCCCGCCGACGGACTTCGGCACCGAGAACCCGAACCGCGGCGCGGCCGGCTCCTCCTGCGGGAACCAGTAGAGGACGAGGAAGCGCGACGAGACGGAGCGGCCGTGACGGTAGACGGCGTCGAAGTCCCGCGAGCGGGACAGACGATTCGCGCGCTTCACGGGAGGCAGCTTACGCCGAGAGCCGCTTGCGCCCTCTCGAGCGGCGCCGCTTCAGGATCTGCCGCCCGGCGCGTGTCGACATGCGGGCGCGGAAACCGTGCTTCCGCTTCCGGCGTCGGACGTTGGGCTGATAGGTGCGCTTCATGCGGTCGGAAAGGGGGTCGGAACAGAAAAATCCCCCCTCTGCGGGGGATGTCGAGCGGCCAGTATAGACAAAGGCCGTCCACCGACTTCTCCACAGGCCTGCGCCGCGGAGGAATGCGCGCAGAGGGAGTTTCCCCCACCGGTTTCCACACCTGTGGAGGGCGTCGCGCGTGTCGCGAAGTGCCTGCAAATACGCGTGTTTTGTCTCTTTTCGGCACGCTGCTATGCTCGCGCTCCGGAACATCGACGGAGGAGACGGCGGCGGGGTGGAGCAGCAGGTTGAGCTGACGGCGGAGTCGCTGTGGAACGAGGTGGCCGGTCGGCTCAGAGGCGCTCTCAACGACGCGACGTACAACACGTGGTTCGGCGAGGCGGCAGGCCTCGAGCTGAGCGACGATCTCTTCGTCCTCCGCGTCCCGAACGACTTCACGCGCGACTGGATCGAGGGCCATTTCCTCGGGCTCATCGGCGCCGCGGTCCGCGACGTCACCGGGGCCGAGCGGCCGATCGAGGTCCGTGTCGCCGAGCCGCCGGTCGACCTCGACGCCTCCGACGACGGCGCAGGCGGGGACGCGGAGCAGCCGGCGCCCGTCGAGCGCGCGATCACGGCCCGTCCCGAGAGCGGCGGCTTCAACGCGAAGTACACATTCGACTCGTTCGTGATCGGCTCGTCGAACCGCTTCGCGCACGCGGCCGCGCTCGCGGTCGCCGAGGCGCCGGCGCAGGCGTACAACCCGCTCTTCATCTACGGCGGCACCGGCCTCGGGAAGACGCACCTGCTCCAGGCGGTCGCGCAGTACGTGAGCGAGCACACCGGCGAGCTGAGCGTGCGCTACGTGACGAGCGAGACCTTCATGAACGACTTCATCAACTCGCTCCGCGACAAGCGCATCGAGGGCTTCAAGCAGCGCTACCGCACCTACGACGTGCTCCTCATCGACGACGTGCAGTTCTTCGAGCACAAGGAGCGGATCCAGGAGGAGTTCTTCCACACGTTCAACTCGCTCTACGAGGCCGGCTCGCAGATCGTGATGTCGAGCGACCGGCCGCCGCGCGACATCGCGACGCTCGAGGAGCGGCTGCGGAGCCGGTTCGAATGGGGGCTGATCACGGACATCCAGCCGCCCGACCTCGAGACCCGCATCGCGATCCTCCGCAAGAAGGTGAAGACGGACGGGATCAACGTGCCCGACCCGCAGGTGCTGACGTTCATCGCGAGCCGCGTCTCGACGAACATCCGCGAGCTCGAGGGCGCACTCACGCGCGTCGTCGCGTTCTCGTCGCTCACCGGCCGGCCGATGTCGGTCGAGCTTGCGCAGAACGTGCTGAAGGACGTGTTCCCGCAGGGCGAGTCCGTCGAGGTGTCGATCAAGCGGATCCAGGAGCTCGTGTCCGAGCGGTTCTCGCTCTCGCTCGAGGAGCTGTGCGGCGACAAGCGCTCGCAGAACATCGTCTACCCGCGCCAGGTCGCGATGTACCTCTCGCGCGAGCTCACCGACTCGTCGCTGCCGAAGATCGGGAAGGAGTTCGGCGGCCGCGACCACACGACGGTGATCCACGCGACGTCGAAGATCGCGCGCCTGATTCGTGAGGACAGGTCTGTGTACAACCTCGTGCAGGAGCTGACCGCACGTGTGAAGCAGGTCCGCTAGCCCCGTGGCCCTGTCGAAACACGTCATCGTTCAACAGGCCCTCTCCCGCGCGAACATGGCTCAACGGTGCGGAATCACGCCGTCTTCCCCGCAGTCCACACTGCTACTACTCCTACAAGGATTTAAAGAATGATTGAAACTGACATCGTGGTGGGCACAGGGCTGAGGATCAGCTGCTCCAAGGACGAGCTCGTGCAGGGGCTCTCGGTCGTGTCGCGTGCCGTGTCGACGCGGACGTCGGTGCAGATCCTGTCGGGGATCCTGCTCGAGGCGCGCGCCGCCGAGCTGCAGCTCGCGGCGACGGACATGGAGCTCTCGCTGCGCGCGACGGTCTCGGCGCAGGTCGAGGGCGACGGCGCGATCGTTCTTCCGGGCCGGACGCTCGTCGACATCGCGCGGCTGCTCCCCTCCGACGAGGTCTCGATCGAGCACAAGCCGACCGAGTCCGTCGTCCACGTCGTGTCGGGGAGCGCGAGCTACACGCTGAACGCGTTCAACCCGGAGGACTTCCCGCGCCTGCCGGCGACCGACTCCGTTCCGACGTTCACCGTCGACCGCGAGGCGCTCCTCGAGACGATCTCGCGTGTCGGCCGCGCCGCGTCGAAGGACGAGTCGCGCCCCGTCCTCACCGGGATCCTCGTGCAGTTCACCGCGGACAAGCTCGTGATGGCGGCGACCGACTCGTACCGGCTCGCGGTGAAGGAGACGGCGCTCGCGCGCTCCGCGGCGGAGCTCGAGGCGATCGTCCCCGGCCGCGCGCTGACGGAGCTCGCGCGCCTCGCGACGGGCGACGGCGAGGTCGAGATCGGCGTGCACGAGAACCAGGTGCTCTTCGCGGTGGACGGCGTCTGGCTGACGACGCGCCGCATCGACGGCCAGTTCCCGAACTACCGCCAGCTGCTGCCGGAGGCGTTCGAGCACGAGCTGACGCTGCCGCGCGGCGAGCTGCTCGACGTCGTGCGCCGCGCCGCCGTGATGATCCAGCGCTCGACGCCGCTCCAGCTGCGCTTCGCGGAGGGTGAGCTCACGGTGATCGCGCGCACGCACGAGGTCGGCGAATCCACGGAGTCGATGCCGGTCGGGTTCACGGGCGACACGCTCGAGATCGGGTTCAACGCCGACTTCCTCCGCGACGGCCTCGAGTCGATGACCGGCGACGACGTGCGCTTCAAGCTGATCAGCCCGTTGCGGCCGGCGGTGCTCCAGGGCGAGTCGGACGACTTCACGTATCTCGTGATGCCGATCCGGCTTCCGGGCTGAGCCCGAGGCGCGCCTGATCGCCGAGCACGTCTCGCTCCGCGACTACCGGTCGTACGAGCGGCTCGACCTGGCGCTGCGCCCCGGTCTGGTGCTCGCCGTCGGCCCGAACGGCGTCGGCAAGACGAACCTCCTCGAGTCGCTCCACGTCGCGACGCAGGGCTTCTCGCCGCGCACGCGACAGGACGCGCAGCTGATCCGCTTCGGCCGGAGCGGCGCGCGAGTCGCCGTCCGCGGCCGCCGCGGGACCGTGCCGCTCGAGATCGAGGTCGTGCTCGAGCCTGGATCCGGGAAGCGCGCGACGCTGAACGGCGCGCCGCTCCGCGCGGCCGAGCAGCTTCGCTCGGAGGCGGCGACGCTCGTCTTCACTCCCGACCGGCTCGGGATCGTGAAGGGCGCGCCCGCCGCCCGGCGCGCGTACTTCGACCGCGTCCTCGGCCGGCTCACGCCGTCGCGTGCGCAGCTCTCCGCCGATTACGGCGCCGCGGTCGGCCAGCGGAATGCCGCGCTCCGCCGTGTCGCCGGCGGCTACTCGTCACGCGACGCGCTCGCGCCGTGGACGGAGCAGGTCGCGTCGCTCGGGGCTGCGCTCGTCGCGTCGCGGCTCGAGACGCTTGCGCTGCTCGGCCCGCCGTTCGCGGAGCGCGCGGGCGAGCTCGGCCTCGCGGACGCCGAGCTTCGCTACGAGGGCGAGCCGCCGACCGAGGCCGCGCTCGAGGAGCGGCTCGAACGCGACCTCGACCGCGGCACGACGTCGCTCGGGCCGCACCTCGACGACGTGGTCGTCCTCGCCGGCGGCCGCGAGCTGCGCGGCTTCGGGTCGCAGGGCGAGCAGCGGCTCGCCGTGCTCGCGCTCCTCCTCGCCGAGGCGGAGCTGATCGCCGAGCGCGCCGGCGTCCCGCCGCTCCTGCTCCTCGACGACGTCCTCTCGGAGCTCGATCCCGCGCGGCGGCGGATCCTCGCCGCGCGCGTCGCCGCCGCGGGCCAGGCGCTCGTCACGGCGACCGACGCGGCGATGCTGCCCGCGGAGCCGGACCAGCTGCTGACGGTCGAGCCCGGCGCCGTCCGGGAGGCCGCGTGATGGAGCCGCTCGGCGACGAGCTGCAGCGCGAGCTCGGCAGGCTCGGGCCGCAGGCGGGGATCGGCGACGCGGTCGCGGCGTGGCCCGACGCGGTCGGCGCCGAGATCGCGCGCAACGCGTGGCCCGCGCGCTTCCAGCGCGACGGCACGCTGATCGTCCACGCGCGCGACGCGGTGTGGGCGTTCGAGCTCACGCAGCGCGCGGCGGAGATCTCGTCGCGCATGCCGTCGAAGCCGCACCTGAAGTTCATCCCGGGACCGGTGCCCGAGCCGTCCGCGGAAGCGCCTGCACGTCCGCGACTGTCGCCTCCAGAGGCAACAGCGGAGCAGGCACGCGAGGCGTCCCGCTACGCTGCCGTGATCGACGACGACGAGCTCCGCGAGCTCGTCGCGAGAGCGGCTCGGGCGAGCCTCGCACGCACCCCGGACGACCGCTCCGTCTGATACACTTCGAACTGCCCGCAAATGCGGAATTTGCAGGGCTTTTTTCATGGCTGAAGCGTCCTACACCGCAAAAGACATCACCGTTCTGGAGGGCCTCGAGCCGGTCCGGCTCCGGCCCGGCATGTACATCGGCTCGACCGGCCTCCGGGGCCTCCACCACCTCGTCTACGAGGTCGTCGACAACTCGGTCGACGAGGCCCTTGCCGGCCGAAACGAGCGCATCGAGGTGACCCTCCATCCGGACAACTCGATCACGGTCCAGGACTGGGGATCGGGCATCCCCGTCGACGTGATGGCCGACCAGGGCATGTCCGCGCTGACGGTCGTGCTGACGAAGCTGCACGCCGGCGGCAAGTTCGGCGGCGAGGGCTACAAGGTCTCCGGCGGCCTGCACGGCGTCGGCGTCTCCGTCGTCAACGCGCTGTCGGAATGGCTCGTCGTCGAGGTGCGCCGCGACGGGAAGGTGGTTCGCCAGGAGTTCTCTCGCGGCGTCCCGCAGGGCGAGCTGGAGGTCGTCGGCGAGATGGAGGGCGACGAGACGGGGACGACGATCTCGTTCCTCCCCGACGCGGAGATCTTCGAAGAGCTCGACGTCGACGCGGCGACCGTGACGCAGCGGCTGCGCGAGACGGCGTTCCTCACGAAGGGCCTCCTGATCAAGATCGTCGACGAGCGCGCCGACGGCAAGACGGTCGAGTTCCACTACGAGGGCGGCATCCGCGACTTCGTCTCGCACATCAACGAGGCGAAGGACGCGATCCACAAGCACATCGTCTACTTCGAGGGCGAGACCGAGCAGGGCTCCGTCGAGGTGGCGATGCAGTGGAACAACAGCTACCAGGAATCCGTCTTCACGTTCGCCAACAACATCAACACGATCGAGGGCGGCTCGCACCTCTCCGGTTTCCGCAGCGCGCTCACGAGCACGCTGAACCGCAAGGCGCAGGACCTGAAGCTGCTGAAGAAGGAAGAGAAGCTCGACGGCGAGGACGTGCGCGAGGGGCTCGCGGCCGTCGTCTCCGTGAAGCTCCGCAACCCGCAGTTCGAGGGGCAGACGAAGACGAAGCTCGGCAACCCCGGCATCGAGGGTCTCGTCCAGACGACGGTGAACCAGAACTTCGCGCAGTTCCTCGAGGAGAACCCGCAGGACGCGCGCGCGATCATCAACAAGGCGATCGCCGCGATGCGCGCGCGGCTCGCGGCGCGGAAGGCGCGTGAGCTGACGCGGCGCAAGTCGGCGCTCGACTCGTCGTCGCTGCCGGGCAAGCTCGCGGACTGCTCGATCCGCGATCCCGAGGCGGCGGAGCTCTTCATCGTCGAGGGCGACTCCGCCGGCGGCTCGGCGAAGACGGGCCGCGACCGCACGTACCAGGCGATCCTGCCCCTGCGCGGGAAGATCATCAACAGCGAGAAGAACCGCATCAACAAGGTGCTCTCGAACAACGAGATCCAGGCGATGATCACCGCGATCGGAACCGGGATCGGCGACGAGTTCGACGTCACCGGGCTGCGCTACCACCGCATCATCGTCATGACCGACGCCGACGTCGACGGCTCGCACATCCGCACCCTCGTGCTCACGTTCCTGTACCGCCACATGAAGGAGCTGTTCGAGCGCGGGCACGTCTACATCGCGGTGCCGCCGCTCTACAAGGTCAAGCTCGGGAACCAGGAGTTCTACTTCGAGAAGGAGTCGCAGCTCGAGGACCTCCTCGTGCGCGAGCGCTTCGTCGACCTCGACGTCACCGATCGCGCCGGCGCGAAGGTGAAGCTCTCCGAGGCGAAGTGGAAGCGGTTCACGGCCGCGCTCGCGGAGTTCGAGGGCTGGTCGGCGCGGCTCCGCGCGGACTACGGCCACCACGCCGCCGACCTCGTGATCGCGCACCGGCTGCTCGAGCTCGAGGCGATCACGCCGGCCGCCGTCGAGAAGGCGCTCGCGAAGCTGCCGTCGAACGGCTACACGCTGTCGGTGCTCGAACGCGACGACGACGGGCTCAGCGTCAAGGTCGTCGAGGAGGAGACCTCCGCCGCGCAGACGATCGCGCTCTCCGCCGATCTGCTCGCGTCGCCGATCTACGCGAACCTCCGCAAGGCGTATGCGAAGCTCGTCGAGGTCGTCGGGCCGCCGCCGTTCACGCTCGCACTCGGCAAGAAGACCGCGGAGGCGCACACGCTCTCCGAGCTGCGCACGGCCGCACTCGACCTCGCGAAGGAGACCGGCATCCAGCTCTCGCGCTTCAAGGGCCTCGGCGAGATGAACGCCGACCAGCTCTGGGAGACGACGATGGACCCGTCGAAGCGGCTGCTGATCCGCGTCGAGGTCGAGGACGCGCACGCCGCCGACCTGCTCTTCTCGATGCTCATGGGCGACCAGGTCGAGCCGCGCCGCGTGTTCATCGAGGAGAACGCAAAAGACGTGACCTTCCTCGATGTCTGAAGTCGAGACCGGCGGACTCGGAGGCGGCCGCATCGAGCCGCGCGAGCTCGAGCAGGAGATGCGCTCGAGCTTCCTCGACTACGCGATGTCGGTCATCGTCGCGCGCGCCTTGCCCGACGTGCGCGACGGGCTGAAGCCGGTGCACCGCCGCGTGCTCTACGGGATGCACGAGGCCGGGCTGCAGCCGAACCGCCCGTACCGCAAGGCGGCCACCACCGTCGGCGCGGTGATGGGCAACTACCACCCGCACGGCGACCAGGCGATCTACGACACCCTCGTCCGGATGGCGCAGCCGTTCTCGCTGCGCTACCCGCTCATCGACGGCCAGGGGAACTTCGGCTCGATCGACGACGACCCGCCCGCCGCGATGCGCTACACCGAGGCGCGGCTCTCGCGGATGGCGACGGAGATGCTGCGCGACATCGACGCGAACACGGTCGACTTCGGGCCGAACTACGACGAGTCGCGGCGCGAGCCGGCGGTGCTCCCGTCGCGCTTCCCGAATCTGCTCGTCAACGGCTCCGCCGGCATCGCGGTCGGGATGGCGACGAACATGCCGCCGCACCATCTCGGCGAGACGATCGACGCGATCGTCGCGATGATCGACGACCCGTCGATCGACGTCGAGGGCCTGATGAAGCACGTGAAGGGCCCGGACTTCCCGACCGGCGCGTACATCGTCGGCCGCTCGGGCATCCGCGACGCGTACCGCACCGGTCGCGGCCGCATCGTGATGCGCGCGCGCGCCCACATCGAGGAGCTGCGCGGCGGCAAGTCGGCGATCGTGATCAACGAGCTTCCGTACGGCGTGAAGAAGGGCGGCGACACCGGCGTGATCCGGAAGATCGCCGACCTCGTCCAGGACAAGGTGCTGACCGAGATCTCCGACCTCGCCGACCACTCCGACCGCACCGGCATGCGGATCCAGATCGAGCTGAAGCGCGACGCCGTACCGCAGGTCGCGCTGAACAAGCTCTTCAAGCACACGCCGCTCCAGTCGACGTTCGGCTACAACGCCGTCGCGCTCGTCGACGGCGTGCCGCGCACGCTGTCGCTGCTCGAGCTCGTCACGCACTACCTCGACTTCCAGCGCGAGGTCGTCACGCGCCGTTCGAAGGACGAGCTGCGCAAGGCGGAGGCGCGCGCGCACGTCCTCGAGGGCTACCTCAAGGCGCTCGACAACATCGACGCGATCGTCGCGCTGATCCGCGCCGCCGCCGACACCGACGAGGCGCGCACGCAGCTGATGCAGCGCTTCGAGCTGAGCGAGATCCAGGCGCAGGCGATCCTCGACCTCCGGCTCGCGCGGCTCACCGGGCTCGCGCGCAAGGAGATCGAGATGGAGTACAAGGATCTGCGCGAGCGGATCGCCGAGCTGCGCGAGATTCTCGGCGACCCGGCGAAGATCGACGCGCTCATCCGCGAGGAGCTGCTCGAGATCAAGCAGGACTACGGCCGGCGCGACGACCGCCGCACGGAGATCGTCGCCGCGGAGGAGGAGCTCGAGCTCGAGGACCTGATCGCGGAAGAGGACATGGTGATCGCGATCACGCAGTCCGGGTACATCAAGCGGCTGCCCGTCACCGCGTACCGCGAGCAGAAGCGCGGCGGCATCGGCGTGATGGGGATGGACCTGAAGGACGAGGACTACATCGAGCACCTCTTCGTCGCCTCGACGCACGACTACATCCTGTTCTTCACGAACGTCGGGAAGGTCTACCGGCTGAAGGTGCACGAGCTGCCGCTCGGGTCGCGCCAGTCGAAGGGCCGCGCGATCGTGAACCTCCTGCCGTTTCGCCAGGACGAGCAGGTGCGCGCCGTCGTGCAGACGCGCGACTTCGGCGAGGCGCGCTACCTCGTGTTCGGGACGAAGAACGGGATCGTGAAGAAGACGGAGCTCGCCGCGTACAACACGCCGCTGAAGGCGGACGGGATCATCGCGATCAAGATGCGCGAGGGCGACGAGCTCGTCGGCGTGCGGCACTCCTCCGGCGACGACGACATCCTGATGGTCTCACGACTCGGCCAGGCGATCCGCTTCCACGAGAACGGCGTGCGCGCGATGGGCCGCGACGCCTCCGGCGTCCAGGGCATGCGGATGCGCGGCGACGACGAGGTGATCGCGATCAACATCGCGCAGGACGACGCCGACCTCCTCGTCGTGACGGAGAACGGCTACGGCAAGCGGACCCGCGTCGCCGACTACCCGCGCAAGGGCCGCGGCGGCATGGGCGTGAAGACGGTGCAGCTCACCGACGCGAAGGGCAAGCTCGCCGGCTCGCGCGTCGTGCGCGACGGCTACCAGGTGATGCTGATCTCGACCGGCGGCACCGTGATCCGGATGCCGGTCGAGGACATCAAGCGCCTCGGCCGCGCGACGCAGGGCGTGATCGTGATGCGGCTCCGCGGCGACGAGCGCGTCTCGTCGCTCGCCCCGGTCGTCGAGTCCGACGACTCCGACGCCGCCGCGGCAGAGCCGGCCGCCGAGCCGGCCGAGCGGGCAGAGCCCGTCGCGGAGGCCGACGACGACGACGTCGTCGAGCCGACCGAAGACGAAGACGCCGACTGACCTTCCAAAACGGCGTCGACCGGTTTAGATTCCCCCGGTCGGCTTTTCCGAGGGGAAACGGGGACGCGTATGGTGGTCAGCAGGCAGGCGGATCTTCTGGAACCCGTGAACATCGCCGACCATCTCGACAAGATCGAGCTCTACCTCGGGCAGGTGTGCCAGATCGCGGGGATCTCGAAGATGCAGCTCGACTACTGGACGAACAAGGCGCAGATCCCGACGAAGGGCAAGAAGCAGCGGATCTACGACATCGACGCGCTCGAGACCGTGATGCTGATCAAGCAGGCGAAGGACAAG
>DATJOZ010000035.1:0-14429 GCA_035506655.1 Gaiellaceae bacterium | reverse complement strand
AGGATCGTGTCCATCATCCCCGGCATCGAGATCGCGGCGCCCGAGCGGACGGAGACGAGGAGCGGGTCCGTGTCGTCGCCGAACCGCTTGCCGGTCTGCTCCTCGAGGCGCGCGATGTGCTCGTCGATCTCCTCGTCCAGGCCCTCGGGGACGCCGCCCTCCCGGAGATAGGCGCGGCAGGCGTCGGTCGTGATCGTGAAGCCGCCCGGGACGGGGACGCCGAGCTGCGTCATCTCGGCGAGGCCGATCCCCTTGCCGCCCAGGAGCTCGCGCCCGCCGTCGGAGGGCTCGTCGAAGGCGTAGACGTACCGCGTCATCAGCCCGGATAGTCTCACAGGCTCACGATGGCCTCCCCGATAGTCGTCGGCATCGGCGGATTCCCCGACGATCCGCTGTTGGACTACGTGCTCGCGCTCGCCCGCGGGCCGCGGCTCCTGTACGTGGGAACCGCGGCGATGGAGGACCCGTCCGTGACCCTGGAGGTGGTCGGGAGGCTCCGGGGCCGCGCCGAGGTCACCGACCTCACCTTCCGGCAGTGGCCGCCGCCCGACCTCCGGGCCTTCACGCTCGGGCACGACGTGATCCTCGTCGGCGGCGGGTCGACGGCGAACATGCTCGCCGTCTGGCGCGTCCACGGGTTCGACGAGGTGCTCCGCGAGGCGTGGCGCGAGGGGATCGTGCTGACGGGCTGGAGCGCCGGGATGATCTGCTGGTTCGAGGCGGGAGTCACGGACTCGTTCGGGCCCCAGCTCGAGGGGATGCGCGACGGGCTCGGGCTGCTGCCGGGGAGCGCGTGCCCGCACTACGACGGCGAGGAGCGGCGGCGGCCCGTCTACCGCGAGCTCGTCGCCGGCGGGTTCCCCGCGGGGATCGCGCTCGACGACGCGGCCGCGGCGCGCTACGACGGGACCGAGCTCGTCGAGATCGTCTCGTCGGCGCCCGGGGCGCGCGGCTACCGCGTCTCGGCCGACGGCGAGGAGCCGCTCGAAACGCGCGTCCTCTAGCGCCGCCGCGCGCGGTACTCCGCGAGCCACGCGGCGATCCGCAGGCCGAGCCAGATCGGCGTCAGGAGCACGTAGAAGACGAAGTCCGCGACCGCGAGGATCGACGCCCAGAGCACCCAGTAGCGCACCGGCACGGTCCCCTTGCGCGTGCGCCAGTCGCCGCTCACGCGGTGCGCTCCCCGAGGACGCGCAGCACGCGGTGCGCCGTCTCCTCGATCGAGAGCTCCGAGATGTCGATCACGGGGCAGCGGAGCTTCCGGTGCAGCTTCTTCGCCTGGTCGAGCTCCTCGTAGATCTCGTCGAGCTCCGCGTACTGGCGGCTGCGCGCGCCGCCGCCCATCGCGCGCACGCGCGCGCGGCGGATCTCGACGAGCCGGTTCGGGTCGATCGTCAGCCCGACGATCTTCGCGCCGTCGATCTCGAACAGCTCCTTCGGCGGCGCGATCCCCTTCACGACGGGGACGTTCGCCGCCTTGTGGCCGAGGTAGCCGAGGTAGATCGAGAGCGGCGTCTTCGACGTGCGCGACACGCCGACGAGAACGAGGTCCGCGTCGTGGAGCCCGCGGCCGACGCCGTCGTCGAAGCGCACCGCGAACTCGATCGCCTCCATCCGCTTGAAGTACGCCGAGTTCAGCGGCGGCCGCGAGCCGGGCGACATCGTCGCCGCCATGCCCGAGACGCGCGCGACCGCCTCGATCGGCTGGCCGAGGAGGTCGCAGTAGTGGAGCCGCGCGCGGCGGCAGAGCGTCCGCATCGCGTCGCGCAGCTCGGGCTTCACGAGCGTGTAGACGACGACCGCCGGCCGGCCCTTCATCCGGTTCACGGCGACGTGGAGGTCGTCCTCCGACTCGACGCGCGGGTGGCGGATCTCGACGAACTCCTGCTCCGGGAACTGCGCCTCGAGCGCCTGGACGAGGCGCGCGGCGGTCTCGCCCGTGGCGTCCGACACGACGTGGAGCTCGACGGGTGGGTTCGCCACAGCGCCTAGGAGCGTAACCGGGCCGCGAGCGGCGAGACGCGCGCGTCGGTGAGCCGGACGAGATCGTTCGGGTCGAGCTCGATCTCGAGCCCCCGGCGGCCGGCGGAGACGAAGATCGTCGCGTGCTCGAGCGCCGAGGCGTCGAGATGGGTCGGCAGCCGCTTCCGCTGGCCGAGCGGGCTGATCCCGCCGCTCACGTAGCCAGTCGCGCGCTCTGCGTGCGTCCGGTCGGCCATCGTGGCGCGCTTCCCGAGCGCCTTCAGGTCGAGCTCGGCGCGGACCGGGACGCACGCTACCTGCAGCCCGGCGTCCACCGAGACGACGAGCGTCTTGAAGACGCGCGCAGGATCGAGACCGAGCTTCTCCGCCGCCTCGAGCCCGTACGACTCCGCGCCGGGGTCGTGCTCGTACGCGTGAAGCTCGAACCGGATGCCCGCCCGCTCGGCGGTTGCGACCGCTGGCGTCGGCGCCATGCGGATACCGTAACGCCGGGATGCCCGACGCCACCATGGACCAGATCGTCTCGCTCTGCCGGCGGCGCGGCTTCGTCTTCCCGTCGTCCGAGATCTACGGCGGCCTCGGGTCGACGTACGACTACGGCCACTACGGCGTCCTCCTGAAGAACAACATCCGCTCGCTCTGGCTCCAGACGATGGTGCAGGAGCGCGACGACATCGTGGCGCTCGACTCCGCGATCATCCTCAACCCCGCGGTCTGGGAGGCGTCCGGCCACGTCGCCGGCTTCGTCGACCCGCTCGTCGACTGCCGCACGTGCAAGCTGCGGTTCCGGGCCGACCAGCTCGAGATCGCGCAGTGCGGCCGGAAGCCGAGCAAGCACCCGGGCGAGACGCCCGACTGCGACCTCACCGACGCGCGGCAGTTCAACCTCATGTTCAAGACGCAGGTCGGCGCGGTCGAGGACGCGAGCTCGACGGCGTACCTGCGCCCCGAGACCGCGCAGGGCATCTTCATCAACTTCAAGAACGTGCTGCAGCTCGCGCGGCGGAAGCCGCCGTTCGGGATCGCGCAGGTCGGCAAGTCGTTCCGCAACGAGATCACGCCGGGGAACTTCCTCTTCCGTGTGCGCGAGTTCGAGCAGATGGAGATGGAGTTCTTCGTCCCGCCGGACGAGGCGGAGCAGTGGTACCGCTACTGGGTCGACGCGCGCTTCGGCTGGTATCTCCGGCTCGGGCTGCGCGAGGCGAACCTGCGGAAGCGCGAGCACTCGGCGTCGGAGCGGTCGCACTACTCGAGCGGCACGACCGACATCGAGTACCTCTACCCCATCGGCTGGTCGGAGCTCGAGGGCGTCGCGAACCGCGGCGACTTCGACCTGACGCAGCACACGCAGTTCTCCGGCACGAAGCTCGAGTTCGTCGGCCAGGACGGCGAGCGGTACACGCCGCACGTCGTCGAGCCGGCCGTGAGCATCGAGCGGATCTTCGTCGCGCTGCTCGTCGACGCGTACCACGAGGAGGTTGTCGCGGACCGCGAGCGGACGGTGCTGCGGCTCCACCCGGCCGTGTCGCCGGTGAAGGCGGCGATCCTCCCGCTCGTCCCGCGCGACGAGCGGATGGTCGAGGCGGCACGCGGGCTCTACGACGAGCTGCGGCGGCGCCACGTCGTCGAGTACGACGACAGCGGCCAGATCGGGCGGCGGTACCGACGGCAGGACGAGATCGGCACGCCCTACGCTTTCACGGTGGACGAGCAGACGCTCGAGGACGGGACGGTCACGGTGCGCGACCGCGACTCGCTCGCGCAGGAGCGGCTGCCGATCGCCGGCGTGCGCGCGTGGCTCGACGACGCGCTCGAGCGCGACTGGAGCCCGCCGGCGTGAGGCTCGGCCTCGTCGCGCTCGTCGCGCTGGCATTCGTCGCCGGCGGCTGCGGCGGCGGGACGACGACGGTCACCGTGACGACGACGCGGACGGTGACGGTCGCGACCGCGCCGCCGTCGTCGGCGGCGTCGCCGTGCGCAGGCGACGCGCTCTCGGCGACGTTCGCCGCGGTGCCCGGAAGCGCCGGCGCGGGGAACATCGTCTACCGGCTCCGGCTCGCGAACACGGGGTCGTCGAGCTGCTGGGTCTCGGGGCTGCCGCAGGTGCAGCTCCTCGACGCGAACGGCGCGGCGCTGCCGACGACGGTACGCGCTGCGCGGCCCGGCGTCGGGACCGCGGCGAAGATCGTGCTCGCGCCGGACGGCGCGGCGACGGCGGACGCGCGGTTCTCGCCCGACGTGCCGGGCGTCGGCGATTCGCAGCAACCGGGCCAGTGCGAGCCGACGGCGGCGACGCTCCGGGTGACGGCGCCGGGCGGCGGGACGGTCGACGCGCCGATCACGCCGCCGACGCCCGTGTGCGAGCGCGGCCAGCTGAGCTTCACGCTCTACACGGCCGCCTGACCCGTCGCCCAGTCCGTGACGGCGGCGGCGGCCTCGTCGACGCCGACCGCGCCGGTGTCGAGGCAGAGGTCGCCCTCCGGTCGAGCGCGAAGCGCGGCCGCGAGCTCCTCGTAGTGACGCAGGAGGAAGTCCGGGTCGCGCGAGCTGCCGCGGCTCGGATCCTCGTGCGTCCGGCCGAGTGCGGTCTCCGGTGCGACGCTCAACGTCACGAAGCGGACGCGCCGTCCCGGTCCGAGCGCGGCCAGGAACTCCGCCCGTTCCGAGGCGTGGAGATAGTCGCCCTCCGCGATCACCGCACGCCCGTCGTCGAGGAGCGCGCCGGCGAGACGGGCCGCCGCGCGCCGCGCAGCACTCCAGATCGCCGCGTCGTCCTTCGGGCCGCGCGCGGGGTCGAGCATCTCGTAGACGAGGTCGAGGTCGATCGCCGCCGCCGCGTTCCCGCGGCGCTCGAGCTCGCGCGCAACCGCTCGGGCGATGGTCGACTTTCCGCTCGCGATCGGGCCGCAGATCACGATGACGAGGCCGCCGGTCCGCGCCGCGGCCTCCGCGAGCTGATGCGCCGGACGCCCGCGCTCGAGCAGCCGCTCGTTCGGCTCGAAGCCGAACCGCTCGTAGAGGCCGTGCGCGTCGCGCGTGTGGAGGAGCCAGCGGCGCTCGGCGTACGGGCCGTTCTCGATCATCTCCCGGACGAGCTCCAGACCGAGCCCGCGCCCCTGGTGCCCGTCGAGGACGTAGACGTCGGCGAGGTACACGAACCGCCCCGCGTCGAACTCCGACGCGCGGGCGAAGCCGATCTGCATGCCGTCGCAGTAGAGACCGACGACGCGCGCGCTGCCGTCGATGAGCGCGTCCTGGTCCGCGCGGCTGCGCCCCGCCGCCCAGTACGCCGTTGCGAGGTACGCGTGGACGGCGTCGCGGTCGACCCGCGCGGGATCGTCGTCGAGCTCGTAGCCGTCGCCGAGGTCGCGCGCCATCGCGCCAGTCTCGCACGCGCTCACGCGTCTGCCCCCGGCTGCCGATGCCGAGGTGGATGCGCGTCCGGGTACTCCTCGTCGTCGTGCCGGCGGTCGTGCTGGCGTCGGCCGACCTCGTCGTGAAGGCGGTCGTGCCTGCGGCGTCGTGGGAGTTGCACGCGCGCTCGCAGGCGTGGTCGGTCGTCGGGCTTCTGTTGCTCGGCGCGCTGCTGCTCGGCGGCCTGCTGCCGTCGCGCCTCGTGTCGGTCGCGGCCGGCGTCGCGGCGGCCGGGGTCGCGGGGAACGTCCTCTCGGCACGGCTCGACGGCGGACGCGTGCCCGATCCGCTCGTCGTCGGGACGGTCGCGTTCAACCTCGCGGACGTTCTCGTCGTCCTCGCGGCGCCTGTGCTCGTCGTCGCGCTCTTCCGGGTCGCGATCCGGCACCGGGCGTTCGTCGACCGGCACGTCCCGCCGCGGCCCTGGGAGCTCGCGCTGCGCCGCCGGCTGGGTCTGTGACTACGCGCTGAGCGTCCGCAGGCGGAAGCCGCCGTGGTACTCGTACGACGCGGTGACGACCTTCAGCGCGTCGCGCGCCGCGCGGTCGGTGAGTCCGAGCGACGCCGCGTCGGCGAGCGGGCTCGCCAGCAGCGCCTCGATGCCGCGGATCCCGTCGCCGCCGAGCGCGAGCGCGCCGGTCTGCGCCGCGCACCCGCGGCAGACGGCGCCGCCCGCACGCGGCGAGTAGCCGACGAGCGTCGCGTCGTCCGCGCCGCACTCGGCGCAGCTCGTCAGGTGCGGCAGGTAGCCGGAGAGCCACAGGAGCTTCAGCTGGAACGCGAGCGCGAGCGGGTCGAGGGCGGGCCGCTCGGCGGCGCGCGGGGTCTCGTCGAGAAGGTCGAGGAAGCGCGTCAACGCTCCGAACGCCCGCTCGTTCGCCTCCTGCTCGGTGAAGAGCCGGAGCATCGCCTCGGCGCCGATCAGCCCGACGGACAGACGGTACGAGTCCTCGCGCGCGGCGTGGTGCGCGCGGACGAGCTGGACGCCGGTCACCGTCTGGAGCTCGCCGGATCCCTGGTGGAGCATCAGCTCGACGTGCGAGAGCGGCTCGAGCCGCGCGCCGAAGCGCGACGTCGTCTTCCGGACGCCCTTCGCCACCGCGCCGACGCGCCCCCGGTCGAGCGTGTAGAGGTGCAGCACGCGGTCTGCCTCGCTGAACCGCATCGACCGGAGCACGACCGCCTCGGTCTTGTACGTGCGCCCGGCCATGGCGCTTCGAGTCTAGTCCCCGCGGCTGTCGGCCTGGCACTGCGGGCAGAACCAGGTGCCGCGGCCGCCGAGGCGGATCTTCGCGATCGGCGTGCCGCAGCGCTCGCAGGGCTCGCCCTCGCGCCCGTACACGCGGAACTCGTCCTGCATCGATCCGGACGCGCCGTCGGGCGCGGCGTAGTCGCGGAGCGTCGAGCCCTGCCGCTCGATGCCCCGCTCGAGCGTCGCGCGGATCGCGCGGTGAAGCCGGCGGAGCTCCTCGCGGTCGAGCCCGTTCGCAGGGCGCAGCGGATGGAGCCGCGCCCGCCAGAGCGCCTCGTCGACGTAGATGTTCCCGAGCCCGGCGACGGTGTGCTGGTCGAGGAGCGCGGGCTTCAGCGGGGCGCGGCGGTTGGCGAGTCGCCCGCCGAGGACTGCGGCGGTGAACGTCACGTCGAGCGGCTCCGGCCCGACGCGCTCGTCGAGATACGGCTCGAGCTCTCC
Source organism: Gaiellaceae bacterium (assembly GCA_035506655.1). Taxonomy (GTDB): domain Bacteria; phylum Actinomycetota; class Thermoleophilia; order Gaiellales; family Gaiellaceae; genus Palsa-739. The sequence continues at coordinate 7,339 of DATJOZ010000035.1, read as the reverse complement.
CGGCTCGAGCAGCAGCCACGTGCCGAACCGTCGGACGTCGCGATACGCAACGTCCGACGCATTGTCTAACCTGACAACAGCACGTCTGTGCGGGTCGTCCTGCAGGCTCCCGCGGCGTGCATGTCTCAGGCTCCCCGTCATCCGGAGGTGAATCAGGAGTACGCGACCGGTTTCGAATCCGACAATCAGATACTTGCCGCGACGGCCGACCGACGCGACCCGTTCGCCCGACAGCTCCGCCGCCACCTCGGCGGGGTCGTACGGACGCACGAGCCGTGCGTCGTAGATGTCGACGTGGTCGAAGCGCCGCCCGACGAGGGCCGGCTCGAGCCCCCGGCGAACCGTCTCGACCTCGGGCAGCTCCGGCACGCGTCCAGCCTAGCCGCCGCCCCGTGCGGTGCCGTGCGCGCGCTCTCTCAGGCGAGCGTGTCGAGCACGATCGGGCGCAGGCGTGGAGGCTCGTCCGCGATCTCGTAGGCCGCGAGGACCTCCGCCACCGCGACGTCGGCGGATGCGCCGTCGTGCGCGTGCACGACGGCGAGTGGCTCGCCGGCCTCGACCGCGTCGCCACGCTTCGCACGGCACAGGATGCCGACCGCGTGGTCCACGTCCTCGTCCTTGGCGCGCCGCCCCGCGCCGAGGTGCAGTGCGGCGAGCCCGATCGGCAGCGCCTCGAGGCGCGCGACGAACCCTGCGCGCGGTGCGAGAACCTCGCGCACGATCGGCGCCGTCGGCAGCGACGCCTCGTCGGGGTCGCCTCCCTGCGCGCGGATCCACCGCTCGTAGGCGGCCGTCGCCGAGCCGTCCGCGATCGCCTGCTCCGCGAGCCGGCGCGCCTCCGCGTGGTCCACGTCGAGGTCCGACAACGTCAGGAGGTGAGCCGACGCGTCGACGACGAGCTCGGTGAAGTCGGCCGGCCCCTCGCCCCGGAGCGTCGCGACTGCCTCGCGGATCTCGAGCGCGTTCCCGACCGCGGACCCGAGTGGCTGGTCCATGTCCGTCAGCACGCAGACCACCTTCCGTCCCGCCCGCTCGCCGAGCGCGATCATCACCTCGCCGAGAACCTGCGCGTCGGAGAGCGACTTCATGAATGCGCCGTCCCCGACCTTCACGTCGAGCACGATCGCGTCGGCGCCCGCGGCGATCTTCTTCGACATGATGCTCGCGGCGATGAGCGAGACGTTGTCGACCGTTGCCGTGACGTCGCGCAGCGCATAGAGCTTCTTGTCCGCCGGGACGAGATTCGCGGTCTGCCCGACGATGGCGAGGCCGATCTCGCGCACCTGCTCGACGAACTCGTTGGTCGTCAGCTCGATCCTGAAGCCCGGGATCGCCTCGAGCTTGTCGAGCGTCCCGCCCGTATGGCCGAGCCCGCGCCCGCTCATCTTCCCGAACGGCACGCCGCACGCCGCGACGACGGGTCCGACGGCGATCGACGTCTTGTCCCCCACGCCGCCCGTCGAGTGCTTGTCGACGACGCGGCGGCCGAGCCGGGCGCCGAGCTCGATCGTGTCGCCGCTGCGCACCATCGCGTCGGTGAGCGCGAACGTCTCTGCGGTGGAGAGCCCGCGGAAGTAGACGGCCATGCAGAACGCCGCGAGCTGGTAGTCCGGCACGTCGCCGCGCGCGTAGGCGAGCACGAGCTCGGAAAGCTCGTCGGGCGCGATCTCGTTCCCGTCGCGCTTTCGTTGGATGAGCTCCGCCGGTGCGCTCAGGCCGCGGTCTCCGCGACGAAAACGGTGTGACGCGCGACCGCGCGGAATGGAACCTCCACGGACGGCATGCTCGGCGCAAGGTGCGCACGGTCGATCGTCGACGCGACGAACGAGCGGATCGACTCGACGTCGGGAAACAGCAGCAGCGAGTCGACGTCGCGCTGCTCGACCTGCGCGAACCATCGCCGCAGCAGCTGGGATCCGTTCGCCCGGTTGAAGCTCACCGGAACCTGCCGCTCGCCGTCCTCGAACAGGTCCCACACCTCGGACAGGTTGTCCTCGGCGATCGTCGACGCAACGAGCCGGCCGCCCGGGCGCAGCACGCGCGCGCACTCGGCGATCGCCTGGTCGAGCGCCGGTGCGTGGTAGAGAACCCACCCCGCGAAGACGCAGTCGAACTCCCGATCGCCGAACGGAATGCTCTCGACGTCGGCGATCTGCGCATCGATTCCGCGTGCACGCGTGAGCTCGACCATGCGAGGCGAGATGTCGATCGCCTGCACGTCGGACCCGGCACGCACGAACCGCTCGGTCAGCTCTCCCGTCCCGCAGCCGACGTCGAGGACTCGCGGTGGCTTCGCCTCGATCACCGCCTCGACGGCCGCGTCGTCGGGATGCGCACCCTCCACGAGCGACCGGAAGATCGCGTTGCGGTTGTTGAGACGCTCCTCGCTTGCGAACTCCCACCGGACGAGCAGCGGATTGTCGAGCTTCATGGAGAGACGATCGGCTGACCGGGGATGCCACGCGACGGCGCCTTGCCCTTCAGCCAGACGTTCACCGTCGCGCCGACGTCCGCGAACTCACCCTCGTGGATGCGGCCGGCGGCGTTTCGGCCCTCGACGTACGCGAGCAGCATGGCGTGCTCGCGCGAGTGGTCGGTCGACGGCGTCGTGGGATCGCAGCCGTGATCGGACGTGATGATCAGAAGGTCGCCGGGCCGCAGCGCCTCCAGCAGGTCGGGCAGGCGGCGGTCGAAGTCCTGGAGGCAGCGGTGGAAGTTGACCGGGTCGTTCCGGTGGCCCCAGAGCATGTCCGTCTCGACGAGGTTGACGAACACGAATCCGTCGTCGAGCTCTCGGAGCAGCTTCTCGGTCTGCTGGATGCCCTCGATGTTCGACTTCGTCGGATGCGACTCGTCGATGTCGCAGCCCGCGAAGATGTCGCCGATCTTCCCGACGCCGTACACCTTCTTCCCCGCGTCCCGGACGAGCGAGAGGTAGTTCGGCCGGCGGGGCTCGAGCGAGAAGTCGTGCCGGTTCGGCGTCCGCTCGTAGTGACCCGGCTCGCCGACGAACGGCCGCGCGATCACGCGACCGACGGCGTGCTTCCCGGTCAGGATCTCGCGCGCGATCCGGCAACCCTCGTACAGCTCGTCGAGCGGGACGGTCTCCTCGTGCGCGGCGATCTGGAAGACGGAGTCCGCCGACGTGTAGACGATCCACTTCCCCGTCCGCTGATGCTCCTCGCCGAGCTCCTGGATGATCTCCGTGCCCGAGGCCGGCACGTTGCCGAGCACGCCGCGGCCCGTGCGGTGCATGAACGGGTCGATCACGTCGTGCGGGAACCCGTGCGGGTACGTCGGGAACGGCTGGGCCGTCACGACGCCCATCAGCTCCCAGTGCCCCGTCGTCGTGTCCTTCCCCTTCGACCGCTCGATGAGCCGACCCGCGACGGCGGGTGCGCCCGGCTCGGGGCGGCACCCTTCGAGCGGCTCGACGTTGCCGAGCCCGAGCGCCTCCATGCTCGGGAGGTCGAGACCACCGACCGCCTTCGCGACGTTGGCGAGGGTGTTCGACCCCTCGTCGCCGTAGCGGTCGGCATCGGGGAGCTCTCCGGCGCCCACGGCGTCGAGGACGATGACGCATGCTCGGGCCATGCGGCTATTCTAGGTCGGCCATGCTCAACGTCCTCGGCCTCATCGGTTTCGCCGTCTTCATCGTCTGCGTGATCGCAGCCGCGGCCGGGATCACATGGCTCGTCGTCAGGTTCTCGCCCGGCAAGAAGCCGGGCGCGGCACCGGCGCCGCCGAAGGCCTGATCCGGGCTAGGCCGGCGTCAGCGGGAGGACGTCGTGGAGCGGCGTGTACGGGAGGCCGTGCGCGTCGGCGACCGCCTCGTACGTGACCTTGCCGTCGACGACGTTCACGCCGCGCGCGAGCGCCGGGTCGTCCGCGACGGCGAGCGCAAGACCCTGCTCCGCGATCGCCTCGACGTACGGCAGCGTCGCGTTGGTGAGCGCCTTCGTCGACGTGATCGGGACGCCGCCCGGCATGTTCGCGACGCAGTAGTGCGTGATGCCGTCGACCTCGAACACCGGGTCGGAGTGCGTCGTGGGGCGGGCGGTCTCGACGCAGCCGCCCTGATCGATCGCGACGTCGACGATCACGGCGCCGCGTCGCATCTCCGAGAGCATCGGACGAGTGATGAGCTTCGGCGCGCGTGCGCCCGGGATCAGCACCGCGCCGATCACGAGATCCGCGTCCGCGATCGACTCCTCGATCTGAAGGCTCGACGACATGACGAGGCTCACGCGCCCCGACAGGATGTCGTCGAGGTAGCGCATGCGGTCGATCGAGCGATCGAGGATCGTCACCTGCGCGCCGAGCCCGAGCGCGATGATCGCGGCGTTGTAGCCGACGATGCCGCCGCCGAGCACGACGACGCGGCCGGGCGCGACGCCCGGCACGCCGCCGAGCAGGAGCCCGCGCCCGCCGACCGGCTTCTCGAGGAAGTAGGACCCCGCCTGCGACGCGAGCCGGCCTGCGACCTCGCTCATCGGCGCGAGCAGCGGCAGCCGCCGGTCGTCCGTCTCGACGGTCTCGTACGCGACAGCGGCGATCCCGCTGTCGACGAGCGCGCGTGTCAGAGGCTCGTCCGCGGCGATGTGCAGGTACGTGAAGAGCACGAGGCCTTCGCGCAGGCGCGGATACTCCTCCGCGATCGGCTCCTTCACCTTGAGGAGCAGCTCCGACTGTTCCCACACGTCGTCGACGGAGCCGATCGACGCGCCGGCGCGCTCGTACTCGGCGTCGGGGAACGAGCTGCCGTCGCCCGCCGTCGTCTCGACGAGGACCTCATGTCCCTTCAGGACGAGCTCGCGCGCACCGGCGGGCGTCAGCGCAACGCGGTACTCGTCGGTCTTGATCTCTCTGGCGACTCCGATCCGCAAAGCGGGCGAACCATAGCGCGTTGCCACATCGACACGCATCCGCTGGAGATCCGGCGCGAACCCTGCACGGTCCAGTGACCGTTTCCGGGATATCGTCGACTCCGAGGGCGGCGGGAAGCGACCCCACCCTCGGGTGGGGGTGCGGGCCGAAGACCCGTCCCGACCCGTGCCCGGGGATCAGCCTCTGGCGGTCGGTCCGGCGCGGAGGTACAGCAGGACGCCGACGAGGGTCTTCGCGTCCTCGGTCTCGCCGAGTCGCGCGTCGAGGTCGGGCACCGGGACGCGCACGACCTCGAGCCGCTCGTCGGCCTCCGGTGATGCTTCGCCCCGTTCGACGCCCTCGGCCACGAACAGGTGCATCGTCTCCCGGCAGAACCCCGGCGCCGTCCAGAACGCGGCCAGCTCGCGCCACTCGCCGCCGGTCAGCCCGCACTCCTCGCGCAGCTCGCGCCGCGCCGTCTCCAGCGGCGACTCCCCCGCCTCGCGCGTCCCCGCCGGCAGCTCCAGCAGCTCGCGCCGCGTCGCCTCGCGCAGCTGGCGGACGAACGCAACGCACCCCTCGGTGTCGACGGAGACGATCGCCACCGCCCCGGGATGCTCGACGATCTCGCGCTCGACCCCGCCCCACCGCTCGACCGTCACGCCGAGCAGCCGGCCCTGCCACACGAGCCGCGAGTCGTCCGGCTCCATCACGCGGACCGGGCGACGTCGACGAGCGCGAGCGTCACCTCGACCATCGCGTCGAGGTCGGCGACGGCGATGCGCTCGTCGGGTGTGTGGATGTCGGTCATTCCGTTCGCAAGGTTGACGCAGCGCAGCCCGCTGTTGTTGAAGACGTTCGCGTCCGCGGCGCCGCCGGAGTTCGCGTACGTCGGCTCGTACCCGCACCGCACGAGCGCGTCCGCGGCGAGCCGCACGACGTCGGCGTCCCGCTTGAACCTGTAGCCCTTGTAGTTCTTCTTCATCGTCGTCTCGACCTCGCACTCCGCCGCGGTCGCGGCGAACGCGAACGTGTCGAGCATCTCCTGGACGAGGAGCCCGAGCCGCGCCTCGTCGAGGCACCGGGCCTCGGCGGCGAACGTGCACCACTCCGGGACGATGTTGCCGCCGGTGCCGCCCGAGATGAGCCCGACGTTCGCCGTCGTCTCCTCGTCGATCCGGCCGAGCCGGAGGTCCGCGATCGCCTTCGCCGCCGCGGCGATCGCCGAGCGGCCCTCCTCCGGGAACATCCCCGAGTGCGCCGCGCGACCGTGGAACCGCACCTCCATCGCCTGTGACCACGGCGCCGCGAGGATGATCTCGCCGATCGGCGCCGCCTGGTCGTACACGTAGCCGAGCGTCGCGTGCAGCCGCGACGCGTCGAACGCCGCCGCGCCGATGAGGCCGACCTCCTCCTTCGGCGTGAACAGCAGCTCGATCCCCGCGTGCGGACGGTTCTCGGCGAGCACGCGCCGCACCGCGTCGAGCATCGCGACGACGGCCGCCTTGTTGTCCGCGCCGAGGATCGTCCCGCCCGCGTTTCGCACGACGCCGTCCTCGACGACCGGCCGCAGCTCGCCGTCCGGCGGCACCGTGTCGAGATGCGCGCAGAAGAAGAGCGGCGTGCCCTCCGCGGTCGGCTCGAGCCGCGCGTAGACGTTCCCCATCGTCGACCCGATCGCCGGCCCGACGCCGTCCTCGTCCGGCTCGAGCCCGAGCCCACGCAGGTAGCCCAGCACGACGTCCGCGACGGCGCGCTCCTCGCCCGGCGGGCTCCGCAGCGCCGCGAGCTCGAGGAAGAGCTCGACGATCTCGCCGTTGGAACGCACTACGCGGCCGGGACTGCCGCCCGCGACCGCTGCCGCGCCCGCTCGAGCGCCGCGGCGACGAAGCCGCCGAAGAGCGGCGCCGGGCGCGTCGGCCGCGACTTGAACTCCGGGTGGAACTGGCTCGCGACGAACCACGGGTGGTCGGGCAGCTCGACGATCTCGACGAGCCGGCCCTCCTCGAACGTCCCGCACACGACGAGCCCGGCGTCGACGAGCTGGTCGCGGTAGAGGTTGTTCACCTCGTAGCGGTGCCGGTGCCGCTCGAAGATCACGGCCTCGCCGTAGAGCTCGCGCGCGCGCGTCCCCTCCGCGACCTCGACGGCCTGCGCGCCGAGCCGCATCGTGCCGCCGAGATCCTCGATCCCCTTCTGCTCGGGCAGCAGGTCGATCACCGGGAACGGCGTCTCCGGATCCATCTCCGTCGAGTTCGCGCCCTCGAGGCCGACGACGTGCCGCGCGAACTCGGAGACCGCGACGTGCATGCCGAGGCAGATGCCGAGGTAAGGGATCCGCCGCTCGCGCGCGACGCGGCACGCGAGGATCTTGCCCTCCCAGCCGCGCGAGCCGAAGCCGCCGGGCACGAGGACGCCGTCGACCTGCTCGAGGATCTCCGCCGCCTCCTCGTACGACATGTTCTCCGCGTCG
>DATJOZ010000034.1:0-163759 GCA_035506655.1 Gaiellaceae bacterium | reverse complement strand
CCTGATGGCACTCGGGGCCGCGGACGCGGTAAGCGCAGCGGGCAGGACCGGGCAGGTCGCGATCATCGGGATGGACGGCATCACGGAGGCCCTCGACGCGATTCGCAGCGGGGAGATGAGCGCGACGGTGTCGCAGTACCCGTACGTCATGGGACGCATGGCGGTGGAGGCGTGCCTCGCCGCCGCCCGCGGCGACGTGCTCCCGAGCCGGGTCGACGCCCCGGTCGCGGTCGTGACGCGAGCGAACGTCGCCCGCGCGTCCACCCTGTTCCCGCGTCCGTTCCGAACCTATTCCGATCCCTTCGCGCGACTGCTCCGCCGGCAGCCCTAGCTGGGTGATAGCGGTGCAGCGAGCGCATGGGCCGCGCGCTTAGGCCGTACTTGTCGTCGACCCGGGACGGGACCGCAGCGCTCGGCTGCTGGGCGATCTGGATCGTCAGCGCCTTCGGCAACGGCACACCGCCGTGGGTGCTCTGGGTCGCCCGCATCTTCCCGGTCCGCCACTTCGCGCTCGGCCTCCAGGTGGTCTGGTCGGCATCCCCTTCCACTGGAGCGATGTCGTGATCGTCACCGCGTGGGGGCTGCCGGGGCTCGCACTCGCGATCCGCTTCTTCAGCTGGGAGCCGAAGCGATGACGCAAACCGCCCAGCTTGGGAGAACGCAAGTCGTTGGCGCTCCGCCCCTGCCGACGGACGGACGCCTTGGGGACAATCACCCCGTCGATGGCCAGGCCGTCGTCTCGGACCACCTTTCGGCCCAGGTGCGCCGTGGCTGGCTGGCCGCTACGGTTTCAGAGGTGCGGACGACAACGCGCAAGGGCGGTTCCGCCGGACTCCGCTGGTCGGATCTCTATCACTACCGGATCACGTATGACGACTGCGGCGAAGCGGTCACGTTTCCGGTGCAGAGCGACGACAAGCTCGAGGCGGGGAGTGTCGTGGAGTACAGGGGCCAGTTGATCGAGATCAAAGCGGGCGGCCCGATTCCGCACCGTGGCGTGCTGACTCCACTCGTCGGCGAACTCATCTAGCCGACTAGGAAGGCGGCGTGCGCCGTCTTGCGCGGTGGCACCGTCGTCGGCGAGGCTTAAGCGCTCGATAGCGAGGGGGAACATCTCGCGAGGGTAGGGGCCGTGGTGAGACGGCCCCTACTGCCCGAGGAGGGCTTCGCTCGTCACACGCTATCCGTCGCCTGAGCCCGACCGGGCATGGTTCACCACGTTGACACCTGCGACGCGCGCCGCGGCTGGTGAGCCCATCATGCTGAACGTGAGATCACCGAGCTCCCTTCCTCACCGCGGCACGAACGTGTGCTCGACAACGTGGTCGTTACGGACGAGCTGGCCGCATTCCTGTCTCACTCCAGCGCTTCACCGGCAGACCAGGGATCCGAAAGAAGCTGCAATCGATCGGCTGGGTCGCCGATGCCGTTTTCGGCCGCGACTGTGATGATCGGTTCATGCGCGTGGCAGTACACGTGGAACATCGTGTAGGCCGCCGGCGTAGCCCGGCGATGGTTCGCATCGGAACCGCCCACGGTGGGCGCATTGCAAGCACGACTGCTCGCGGTGCGGCACTGGCTGGGCAAAGGTCGTGGACCGGTGGTCCGCTCGACAACAGCGGAAGGAGCGCGAGATGACAGAGCTGAACACGAGCGTCCGGTTTCCAGACGGCATTGTCGAGCGATTCGCGCTCTTCGAGGCGCCTGAGGTGGGCCGGAACATCAATGCGCGGGACGCGTGCTGGCGCATCACGAGGGTGCGGATGCCGTGGGGTCTCGACCAACAGGGGGATGACGTCTACGACATCGACGTCGAGGCTGCGCCGCCCGCCTCGTCTCCCACGGGCTGATCGGCGAGCTCGCCGCCTTCAACCCAGCTTGTCCGCACGAGTTGCCTGAGGTGGGATCAGTTCTCGTCGCAGCGTTCACGCGCTCCGGAGGAGGCTCAGCTTTGGCCGCTGCGTGCAGCCGTCGGCGGGGGCGAGGCGTACCGCGGGGCTCGCGTTCGCGCGAGCGTCGACCAGGCGAGGCCGAACACCGCCACTCGGCCTCAAGGACACCCTCCGCGTCAATCCGAACGAAGTCGTCGACGTCGTCGTCCGCTTCATAGTCTTCTGCGGCCGCTACATGTACCACGCCGCCTCCTCGAGCACGAAGACCACGACATGATGCGCCCATTCGTCGTCATGCCAGCCGAGCTGATGCCGTTCATGGACATGCACACCAGCGGCAAGACATCTCCGGCGACAAGAACGCTTAGAGCGAGAAGAGTTTCGACCCCTCTCGAGCACGGAGGGCGTTTCCGGACGCGCTCCGCGTATCGTTTTTGATCGTCCGTGGCCGGCTCCACTATCGCTATGAGTTGCGGCGCGGCGACGAGGTTGGCGACCGGCCGTCGGAACTACGATCCGCTGGAGGTCGGAGGCCGTATCGAGATCGGCGGCCAGGCTGGGATCGTGCGCACCCTCGAACCGATCCTTGGCGAACTCGAGCTACGTCTGGTCGTGCAGCTGTTGGCCGATCTCGGCTAGCGCATTGTGTCCTGCACGGGCTCCGCGGCCGTGAGTCGTCCTGCCGTTGCGTGCCGCCGTTTGCTCAAGCTTTCGCGGCAGCTTTTGTGACCGGTTTTGCGGCCGCGGCAGCAAACGATCGTGTTCGGGCGCACATGCCTCGCCTCGCTTGGCAACGAAACTGGCCATGTGCAGGTACTTCGAAAGCGGGAGCGACGGGACTCGAACCCGCGACCTCCGGCGTGACAGGCCGGCGTTCTAACCAACTGAACTACGCCCCCGAGGCGGGCCTAGTGTAGCGGGTCGGCGCTTACATCACTTCGTCGAAGAACTCGGCATGCGAGTCGCCGGCGATCGGGACGATCAGGTCGTCGACCGGCGCGCCTGCGCTGGCGTCCGGGCTCGTCTGCATCGTGACGCCGCCCGATTTCGCGCCGTTGAGGTCGACCTCGACGACGTTCGCGGCCTTCATGGCGGCCGCCACCGCCCCGCCGTCCGGCACCGCCTGCACGACCGTGACCGTCGGGACGAGGACGATCACCTTCTTCTCCGGCTGGTTGCACGAGACGTCGACCGAGAGCTGCGACGGACCCTTCACGCCGTTGATGGTCATCGAGCGGAGATCGATCAGCTCCGTGCACATCGGTCGCCTGATCTCGTTGTCGACCAGGTTGTAGATCTCCTGCTTGAAGTGGCCCGCGACGTACAGATCCGCCACGAAGGAGCTGCCGCTGGACGTGAGCGCGCGCTCGTCGGTGCCGACAACGCCGCCGAACGTGGAGCTCAGCTTCTGCCAGGAGTTGGGCAGAGCCCAGCTGTTGAGGTCGCGCGGAGGCGTCAGGCTCTTCACTTCGGGGGCCACCTGGTCGAGGAGGTGTAGGGCGTTCTGGAGCTCCTTCTTCGCCTCCGCGTCGTGGCCCGCCTTCTGCTGCTTGACGGCGTTGTTCTCGAGCGTGATCGCGTAGCTGACGCCCAGCCTCACCGCCTTCAGCGCCGTGGTGCGAGGGTCGGCGTTCGTCTGCGCAGGAGCCGACGACGCGACGCCGAGCACGACGGACAGGAGGAGTGCCGCAGCGAGGATCCGCATCCGTTCGCACCGTACTCCGCGGTGCGTGGCGGGACAAGCCGCCGCCCTCTCTACCCTTGCCCCGGTGTCCGCTCCGACGACCGTCGACTGGGTCGCGATCGGGATCGTCGCCCTCTGCGCCGTCATCGGCTGGCGGCGCGGCCTCGTCGCGTCCGCGCTCTCGCTCGCCGGGCTCGTCGCCGGCGCGTACGTCGGCTCCCGGATCGCGCCGCATCTGCTCGACCACGGCGCCGCCTCGCCGTGGGCCGCGCTCGCCGGGCTCGGCGGCGCGGTCGCCGGCGCGCTGCTCGGGCAGGCGCTCGCCGGGATCCTCGGGGGGATGGTCCGCGGCGGCCTGCGGCTCACGCCGTTCCGGTTCCTCGACTCCGCCGGCGGCTTCGTGCTCGGCGCGGCGGCCGGCTTCGCGTTCGTCTGGGTGATCGGCGCGACGGCGCTGCTCATCCCCGGGCAGACGCGCTACCGCCAGGAGGCGGAGAGATCGGAGCTCGTGAAGAGGCTGAACGAGCTCGTGCCGCCGCGCCAGCTGCTCCATCTGCTCGCGCGCATCGACCCGTTCCCGTCGATCACGGGGCCGGAGACGCCGGCCGCGCCGAGCACGTCGATCGCGCGCGACCCCGACGTCGTCGCCGCGACGGCGTCCGTCGTGCGCGTGCTCGGGACGTCGTGCGGCGTCGGCGTCGAGGGGAGCGGCTGGTTCGCGTCGCCGCACCTCGTCGTCACCGCGGCACACGTCGTCGCGGGCGAGGGCGACACGGTGATCGAGATCGCGGGTCGCGCGCGATCGGTGCGGGCGCGCGCAGTCGCGTTCGACGCGCGGAACGACGTCGCGGTGCTGCGGATCGTCGGCGCGCGCGCGACGCCGCTGAAGATCGCGCCGCCGCACACGGGCTCGCCGGTCGCGATCGTGGGCTATCCGCAGAACGGCCCGCTGCGGCTCACGCCGGGCCGGATCGGGAAGACGCAGGTCGTCTTCACGCAGGACGCGTACGGCCACGGGCCCGTGCCGCGCACGATCACCGCGGTCGCCGGGCGCGTCCGCCACGGCGACTCCGGCGCGCCGGCCATCGACGCCCGCGGCGCGGTGCAGTCCACCGTCTTCGCCGCGCGCGTCGGCGGGCCGGGAGGCTACGGCGTGCCGGACTCCGTCGTGCTGCGCGCGCTCGAGTCCGTCCGCGGGCCGGTCTCGACCGGCTCGTGCGGCGGCTGAGGATCCGGGAGCAGCTCGAGCGCCGCGAGCGGCGCCTTGAACGGCGGGATCACCTCGACGCCGGCGACGCGGCCGCGCGCCTCCTCGATCAGGCCGCGCGCGAGCTCGAACCCGACCTGCGGCGCGTCGGTCCCCGCCGCGCGGAACCGCTCGCGCACCTCCTCCGGCACGACGATCCCCGGCACCTCGTTGTGGAGCCGGAGCGCGAGCGGGTAGCTCGTGACGTAGAAGACGCCGAGGAGCACCGGGACCGGCCAGCCGCCGAGCCGCCGCTCGAGCTCGTCGAGGTAGGCGAGGTCGAAGAGCGACTGCGTGATCGCGAACTGCGCGCCGGCCTCGACCTTCCGCTCGAAGCGGCGCAGCTCCTCGTCGAGGTCGTCCGCGGTCGGGTTGACGGCCACGCCGTAGAAGAAGGACGTCGGCGCGTCGAGCGACTTGCCGGTGAACGACTCGCCGGCGTTCAGCTTCTGGAGCAGCCGGCAGAGGCCGATCGAGTCGACCTCGTAGACGCCGTTCGAGCCCGGGTAGTCGCCGGTGTCGGGCGGGTCGCCGGTGATCGCGAGGACGTTGCGGAGCCCCGCGGCGTGCGCGCCGAGGAGGATCGACTCGAGACCCATCACCGAGCTGTCGCGCGGCGTCAGATGCGGGATCGTCTCGAGCCCGACCCGTTGCTCGATCGCGGCTGCGGCCATCATCGGGTTCATCCGCGCGCGCGCCGTGTAATTGTCGGTGACGTCGACGAAGCCGACCTTGCCGGAGTCGCGGAGCGCGGCGCACAGCTCGAGCAGGCCGTCGAGCGAGCCGCCCTTCGGCGGGTTGATCTCGACGGTCGCGGTGAAGCGGCCCTCGCGGAGCGCGGCGGCGAACCGGCTCTCCTCGTGCTGCGCGGTCGCGCGCGCGTGCGGCTCGCGCTCGCGCGAGAAGATCGGCTGCGCGACGGCGCGCTCCTCGGCGAGCGCGTCGCTGATCGCGGAGATCTGCACCGGCGTCGTCCCGCAGCAGCCGCCGACGATGCGCGCGCCGAGCTCGCGCGCCTGCGCCGCGAAGTCGCCGAAGTAGTCCTCCTCGGCGTGCGGGTAGACGATCCGGCTCCCGAGGCGGCTCGCGAGCCCGAGGTTCGGGAGCGCGGCGAGCGGGAGCGCGTCGCCCATCGCGGCGAGCGCCTCGAGCGCCGCCTGCGGCCCGGCGCCGTGGTTCGCGCCGCACGCCGCGACGCCGAGCGCGCGCATCGCCTCCGCCGCCTCCGCCGCGCCGACGCCGCCCGGCGTCTCGCCGTCCGCGTCGAACGTCATGAGCGCGACGACCGGCAGGCTCGACACGCTCCGGACCGCCTCGACCGCCGTCGCGAGCTCGTCGATCTCGGAGAACGTCTCGACGGTGAAGAGGTCGACGCCGCGCGCGGCGAGTGCCGCCGCCTGCTCCGCGTAGACCGCGGCGCGGTCGACGACGATCGCGCCCTCGCCGAGCGGCCCGATCGAGCCGGCGATCAGCACGTCGGCGCCGGAGACCTCCCGCGCCTCGCGCGCGAGCTTGACGCCGTCGCTGCAGATCCGCTCGACGTCGTCGTCGAGGAAATGCGCTGCGAGCTTCGCGCGGTTCGCACCGAACGTGTTCGTCTCGATCAGCTCCGCGCCGGCCCGGATGTACGCGACGTGGACGGAGACGACGATCTCCGGCGCGGCGACGTTCGCCTCCTCCGGCGTCCGCAGCCCGCGCGGGCCGGCAGCCGCGATCAGCGCGCCCATTCCGCCGTCCGCGACGATCGGGCGGCCCGACGAGAGCCGCTCGAGGAACCTGCTCACGCGGCCAGCCTAGCGACGGAAAAACGGAGAACGGGGCCGCCGCCGGCCCCGCTCTCGATCTCCTCTGGGGAGACTCGCCTGCCGGAGTGGCCCCCGCCGCATCGGGGCCCCTCAACGGCTGCTGGATTCACTATCGAGGCCGGAAGCCCGTTGATTCAATCCCTGGAACGCGGTTGACCGCGCCGCTTCACCCGCTCGGCGGGTCAAGGAGGCCCGATCGCACGCCGATATCCATCGCGATCCAGGTCGGGGGCTGACGGCAATCACCCTGCGGCTCGGGTTCAAAGCGGCGCCGAAAGGCGCCGCTTTCGCGTCAGTGGAGCGTCCGTCCTTCCATCCCGCCGGCAACGGTGACGAGCTGGCCCGTGACGTGACCGGAGAGCTCGTCGGAGGCGAGCACGACGACGGCGCGCGCGATGTCGTCCGCGGTCGCGACCTTCCGCAGCGCCATCGTCCGCGTCACGCGCTCGACGTCGGCGGGGTCGAGCCGGCCGCGGGTCATCTCGGTCACCGTCCAGCCCGGCGCGACGGCGTTCACGCGGCCGAGCGGCGCGATCCGGACGATCTCGTTCTTGAGACTCAGCAGCAGGCCGACCTGGATCGCGGACTTCGCGGCGGCGTAGTCGGCGTGGCCGGCCTCGCCGAAGCGGCCCGCCGTCGAGCCGACGAGGACGAGGCTCCCGTGCCCGTTCCGTCCGACCTCGCGCAGGAACGCGCGCGCGGTGAGGAAAGTCGCGGTGAGATTCGCGCGGACGGTCGCCTCCCAGCGCTCGAGCGAGAGCTCCCGGACCGGCTCGTTCTCGCGCGGCCAGACGCCCGCGACGGCCGCGCAGACGTCGACCTGTCCGAGCGCCGCGCGCGCGTCCGCGAAGAGCGCGTCGACCTGCTCCTCCTCGCGGAGGTCCGCGCCGAGCACCGGCAGCCCGCCGAGCTCGGCCGCGAGCGCGTCGGCCCGGTCGCGGCCGGTGTTGTAGTGGATCGCGACGCGCGCGCCCTCGGCCGCGAACGCGCGCACGCACGCGGAGCCGATGCCGCCGGAGCCGCCGGTGACGAGTACGCCCTTCCCCGCGAGCCCCGTGTCCACGGCGAGTAGCCTACGGATCATGCGCGTCCACGTGATCGGCGACATGGAGGGCGTAGCCGGGATCGTCAAGTGGGGCCAGACGCACGGCGGCGACACGAACCTCTACAACGAAGGCCGCGTCCTCTACACGGAGGAGATGAACGCGGCGGTGCGCGGTGCGAAGGCGGCCGGCGCGACCGAGATCGTCGTCATGGACTGCCACGGCGCGGGCGGCGACTACACCTTCAACTCGCTCGTCCCGGAGCTCCTCGACCCGGACTGCGAGTACGTCGTGCAGAGCGAGTGGACGGAGTACACCGAGTTCCTCGAGCAGGGCTGCGACGCCGCGCTCTTCGTCGGCATGCACGCGATGGCGGGGAGCGAGACCGGCGTGCTCTCGCACACGGTCTCCGGCCAGGCATGGCAGAGCCTCCGCTTCAACGGCACGCTCGTCGGCGAGACCGGGATCAACGCCGCGCTCTGTGGGCACTGGAGGTGTCCCGTCGTGCTCGTCACCGGCGACCGCGCGGTGTGCGACGAGGGACGCGCGCTGCTCGGCGACGGGCTCACGACGGTCGAGGTGAAGGTCGGGCTCGGCCGCTTCAGCGCGCGGCAGAAGACACCGGCGCAGGCGCGCGCGCTGATCGAGGCGGGCGCGAAGGCGGCGCTCGCGGATCTCTCCGCCGTCGCGCCGTACGACCCCGGCCGGCCGTGCGAGATCGAGATCGCGTTCACGACGCCGGACCGGCTCGCCGAGTACCGGAACCGGAAGGGCGTCGAGGTCGTCGACGCGCGGACGATCGTCGTCCGCGGAGACGACTGGTGGAGCGCCTGGTCGGGGTTCTTCTTCTGATGGGAGCGAGCGTCGTCCGGATCTCCGTCGCGCCCGTCAAGGCGCTCGGGCTCGTCCACCCGGACGAGATCGAGCTCGGGCCGCACGGCGTCGTCGGCGACCGGCGGTTCTGGCTCGTCGATTCGGACGGGCGGCTCTACAACGGCAAGCGCAACGGCCCGATGGTCGGCGTCCGGCCGGAGTGGGACGAGGCGTCGCGCCGCCTCGCGCTCACGTTTCCGGACGGGGGCGTCGTCGAGGGGACGGTCGAGCTCGGCGACCCGGTCCCGGCGGTGATGTACGGCGCGCCGCTGCCGTCGCATCGCGTCGTCGGGCCGTGGGAGGACGCGCTGTCGGAGCTCGTCGGCCGGCCGCTCCGGTTCCTCTGGGCCGACGACGGCGCGGTCGACCGCGCGCTCGGCGGGGGTACGGTCACGCTCGTGTCGCGCAGCTCGCTCGAGCGGCTGCGGGAGGAGGCCGGGGCGGACGGGCCGGTGGACGGCCGCCGCTTCCGCATGCTCTTCGAGATCGACGGCGTCCGCCCGCACGAGGAGGACGAGTGGCTCGGCGCGAAGGTGCAGGTCGGCGGCGCGACGCTCGTCCTCAACGGCGACGTCGGGCGCTGCGCGGTCACGACGCACAACCCGGACAGCGGCGAGGTCGACCTCGACACGCTCCGGGCTCTCACGCAGTACCGGCCCGAGGGCAGGAGCGAGCCGCTCCCGTTCGGGGTCTACGGCACGGTCGCCGTGCCCGGCCGCGTGCGGGTCGGCGACCCGGTGCGGCCGCTGCTCGTGCGGGCATAGCACGACTGCTATTCTGAGGACGGTGCCAGCAGCGTCGCGTCCGGAGCCGAAGAGGCCGCTCGAGCGGTTGCACGAGCGCATCGTCGCGGGCGACCGCGGCTGGTTCTTCGCGCGGATCGCCGACCGCGTCGCCGAGCGGCGCACCGAGATGGGGATGTCGCAGCGCGAGCTCGCCGAGCTCTGCGGGACGACGCAGTCCGCGATCGCGCGCCTCGAGCGCGGCGGCCGCCCGCCGCGGATCGACACGCTGCTCCGCATCGCGGAGGCGCTCGACTGCGACCTCCACGTCGAGCTGATCCCGCACAAGAAGTAGGAACCGACAAGGACGCGTCCTGAACGGACGCGGCCTTCTTCTTAACGGTGCCTGGCACCGTTAAGGGTCGGGACGACCTTTGCGTCGGAGCAACTCCGCTCGGGTCCGGTGCACCGCTCTTAACGGTGACTGGCACCGTTAACGAGCCGGTCCTCCCCGTGGTGCCGAGCTACAGCTCGAGCTCGAGCCCGTCGTACGCGCGCTCGATGCCGGCGTCGAGCGGGAGCTCGTCCGGGCGGTGGATCACGATCAGCCGCCGCGCGCCCGAGGCGCGGAACGCGCCGATCGCCTCGTCCGCCGTGAGGTGGCCGCGGTGCCCCTCGCCGTGCTCCGGCTCGAGGAGCGTCGCCTCGCAGAGGAACAGGTCGGCGCCGGCCGCCAGCTCGGCGAGCGCCGGCGTCGGCGCCGAGTCGCCCGAGTACGCGAGCGTCGCGCGCCCGTCCGACACGCGCATCCCGTACGTCGCGTGGTCGAAGTGCGGCAGCGCGACCGCGGTCACCTCGAGCCCCGCCGCCGTGAACGGCGCGCCGGGCTCGTACTCGCGCAGCCGGAACACCCCGCCGAACATCCCGTCGACGCCGAACCGGTCGCCGAACCACGCGAGCGTCTCGACGCCGTGCGGCGGCAGCCAGAGCTCCGGCGGCGTTGCGTCGCGGCCCGCGCCGAACATCGCGCCGAACGCCCACGGCACGAGGTCGCCCCAGTGGTCGAGGTGGAAGTGCGTGATGACGACCGCGTCGACCTGTGGCCAGCTCTCGCGCTCGCGGAGCTTCGCGAGCACGCCGGGCCCGCAGTCGAGGAGCAGTCGCCCGTCGCCTTCGACGAGATAGCCCGACTGTGCGCCGCCGGGGTTCGGCCAGGCCGGGGAGCAGCCGACGACGGTGACCCTCACCGCCGTATCCTCGCGCAAACCCTCGGGCGTCCGTCCCGGTGTATAACTGCCCCGTGGCCCGGGCCTCCGTCGAGCTGCTGCAGCACGTCCCGCTCTTCGCGGGCCTCGACAAGCGCGAGCTCGAGTCGATCGCCGACTCGATGCGCGAGCGCCGCTACGCCGAGGGCGACCATCTGACGGACGAGGGCGCGGCCGCCGCGGGGTTCTTCGTCGTCGACGAGGGGACGGCCGAGGTGACGGTGGACGGCGATGCGCGCGGGACGATCGGCCCCGGCGACTACTTCGGCGAGATCGCGCTCCTGACCGAGTCCGCGAGGACCGCGACGATCGTCGCCACGTCCGACATGCTCTGCTACGGCATGACGCCGTGGGACTTCCGGCCGCTCGTCGAGGGCAACTCGACCATCGCGTGGAAGCTCCTCACGGCGATGGCCGAGAAGCTCCGCTAGCGACACCTTCGTACAGCGGTTGGTAGTGTCGCCCCGTGCGGGCCGTCGACTCGATCACGTACATGGCCGACCACGAGCCGGCGCCGGGCCGGCTGCAGCTCGTCCAGCGGTTCGTCAACACCGTCGACCACGAGCACGGGCGCGAGGTGCTCCACGAGCCGGCGCAGCTCCGGCGGCTCCTCGTCGAGCTCGGGCTGCTCGGCGCGGACGAGGCCGTCGACGCGACCGACCTCCGGCGCGCGACGGAGGTCCGGGAGGCGCTTCGCGCGCTCGCGCTCGAGAACAACGGCGGCGCCGCCGACCCGGACGCCCGCGCGCTTCTCGAGCGGATCGCCGCCGACGGCCGCCTCGTCGTCCGCTTCGAGGGCCGCGACGCGGCGCTCGCGCCGTCCGTTCCCGGAGTCCGCGGCGCGTTCGCCGACCTCGTGGGGATCGTCTACACCGCGATGGCGGACGGCACGTGGTCGCGGCTGAAGGCGTGCCGGCGCGACGTGTGCGGCTGGCTCTTCTACGACCGCTCGCGTAACCGCTCCGCGCGGTGGTGCCAGATGGCCGTCTGCGGCAACCGGACGAAGACGCGCGCGTACCGGACTAGGGCTCGCGCAGCACGCCCGGGACGAAGCGGTCGTCCGTGAGCCAGAGGCCGGCGATCGCGAGCGCCGCGCCGCCGAGCGAGATCAGGACCGCGCCGACGTCGGGAACCGTCAGCGCGAAGAACTCGCGCACCCCCGGCGCCGCGAGCACGAGCGCGTAGAGAACGAGCATCGCGAGCACGAGCAGGCCGACGGCCGTCGCGCGCTTCCGGCTCGTCGCCTCGAGCGCCAGGATCAGGTACAGACCCACGAGCACGAGCACCGTCGTCGCGATCGTGCGCGCGTCGTCGAGCGGGATCCGGCCGACGTTGCGCGCGAAGACGAAGCTCGCGACGACGCCGAGGCCCGCCGCCGTCCCCGCAGGCACGGCGAAGCGGCCGACGTCGAAGAGGAACCGCGTCGACCGGTAGCTCCCCTCGCTCGGCGCCAGCGCGAGGAAGAACGTCGGGATCCCGATCGTGAGCGCGGCGGCGAGCGTCAGGTGCCGCGGCAGCAGCGGGTACGCCTGCGGCGTCAGCCCGATCGCGAGGATGAGGAACGTCGCGAACGCGGACTTCGAGACGAACAGCTTCGCGACGCGCTGGAGGTTCCGCAGCACCTGCCGTCCCTCGGCAAGCAGCGCCGGGATGCTCTCGAAGTCGCCGCGGACGAGGACGAGGTCGGCGACGCTCCGCGCCATCTGCGCGCCGCTGCCCTGCGCGATCGCGAGCCGCGCGGCCTTCAGCGCCGGCACGTCGTTCACGCCGTCGCCGATCATCGCGACGTAATGCCCCTCGGCCGCGAGTGCCTCGACGACGCGCTTCTTGTCCTGCGGTGCGATGCGTCCGATCACCGAGTGCTCGGCGAGCAGCCGCCGCAGCGTCGCGCCGTCGGCCGGAAGGTCGGTGCCGTCGAGCGGCGGCGCGGTCATCTCGACGCCCGCGTCGGCCGCGACGGCCGCGACGGTCGACGGCCGGTCGCCGGAGATCACGATCACGCGGACGCCCTGCGACTGGAGGTAGGCGACCGCCTCGAACGCCTCGTCGCGCAGTTCCTCCGCGAGCACCGCGAGCCCGAGCGGCCGCAGCCCGGACGGCGCGTCGCCGTCCGGGAACGTCGATGCCGTCCCGAGCGCGACGACGCGCCGTCCCGCCGCCGACTCGTCGTCCGCCGTCTCCGCGAGCCCGTCGAGCGGGAAGAGCTCCGGCGCGCCGAGCACGTAGACGCCGTCGTGGAGCTCGAGCGCGCTCCAGCGCCGCGACGACGAGAACGGCACCTCGTCGAGCGCCTCCTCCGGCTCGAGCTCCTCGTCGTCGAGCGCCTCGATCGTCGCGTTCCGGACCGCGCTCGCCGCGGCGTAGCGCGCGAACGCATGCTCGAGCTCGCGCTCGTCGACGCCGGACGCGGGAACGAACCGCTCGATGCGGAGGTTCGCGTCCGTCAGCGTTCCGGTCTTGTCGAGGCAGACCGTGTCGACCGCCGCGAGCGACTCGATCGCGTTCAGCTGCTGCGCGAGCGCGCCGCGGCGCGTCATCTTGATCGCGGCGACCGCGAACGTGAGGCTCGTGAGCAGGATCAGTCCCTCCGGAACGAGCGTCACGACCGCGGCGACCGTCGTCGTCGTCGCGGCGTGGATCGGC
The DNA here is from genome assembly GCA_035506655.1 of Gaiellaceae bacterium. Lineage (GTDB taxonomy): Bacteria > Actinomycetota > Thermoleophilia > Gaiellales > Gaiellaceae > Palsa-739. The sequence goes on along the minus strand of DATJOZ010000034.1, from coordinate 150,586 downwards.
GTGTGCCGCCGCCAGAGCGTCCACACGAGCGCGACGCCGAGCGCGACGAGCACGGCGGACAGCACGAGCAGCAGCCGGTTGAACGACTGCTCGAGCGGCGAGCGCGGGTGGCGGAATGCGCGCGCCTCGCCGGCGATGCGCACCGCGTAGCTCTTGTCGCCGACCGCGGTGACGACGTACGCGCCGGTTCCCTCGACGGCGAACGACCCGGAGCGGATCTCGTCGCCGGCGGCACGCATCACCGGCGCCGACTCGCCCGTGAGGATCGACTCGTCGAGCGCGAGCCCGTTGCTGCGCCGGAGCTGCCCGTCGCCGACGACCTGGTCGCCCGGCTCCAGCAGGACGAGGTCGCCCTCGACGACGTGCCCGACGTGGAGCCGCCGCGGCTCGCCGTCGCGGACGACCGTCGCGGTCGGCGCGACGAGCGCCGCGAGCCGGTCGAGCGCGCGCTTCGCCCGGATCTCCTGCGCGATCCCGATCAGCGAGTTCGCGACGAGGATCGCGAGGAACAGCGCGTCGGCCGCCGCTCCGAAGATCAGCGTCACGACCCCGAAGACGAGCAGGATGAGATTGAAGATCGTGAAGACGTTCGCGACGACGATGCTCTTGTAGGAGCGGCTCGACTCCTCGACGTCGGGCGGCCGCGCGTCGAGCCTTCGCTCGGCCTCGCGCTGCGTCAGCCCGGCCGGCGCCGCGGTCGTCGCCATGCGACGAAGTGTCGCAGCCCCGCTAGGAGACGCGCCGCGCGCCGTCGAAGCGGGCGCCGTACCAGCCCGTCATCGTCGAGATCGAGACGACGGTGCCGGTGTGCGGGGCGTGGATGAAGCGGTTGTGGCCGAGGTAGATGCCGACGTGGCCCTGGCCGTCGAAGAAGACGAGGTCGCCCGGCTTCATCGCCCAGCGGCCGATCTTCCGGCCGCGCCAGTAGTCGGCGAAGCTCGAGTGCTGCAGGGAGACGCCGAAGTGCGCGTAGACGTAGCGCACGAAGCCGGAGCAGTCGAAGCCCGTCCGCGGCGAGCTGCCGCCGTAGCGGTACGGCACGCCGAGGAGCCTCCGGGCGAACGTCGCGGCCTTCTCCCCGACGAGGAGCTGCTGTTGCGCCGCGAGGAGCCGGCGCTTCGCCCTCTTCGCGGGGAACGCCTGGCTGAACGGGACGGGCGCGGGGGTCGGGGTCGGTTCCGTCGGGCTGGGCGGGCCGTCGGTCGGGTCGGGGACGATGTCGGCGCCCCGGCTCGGGAGCGGCCGCACGAACGCCACCGCCAGCGCGAGTGCGACGGACAGCAACAGGAGGAGGAACCGGATGTTCCGCATGAGGAGGATTCCCTTCGGCACGGGCGCAGCCGCATGGAAAAAGCGGCCGCTCTGTCGTTGGGCAGGGCCCATCGAAGCAGCCGGGCCCGACGGGTGTCATGACCCGAACGGGGTAATTCCTCCAACTTCCCGAACAATTCCCGCCGAAAACTCGTAAAACCTGGCACGTCGTCTCTTGGACCCGAGATCGCCCGTATTGGCCCTTGCATCCGTCCGATGCGGCCATCTAGGATCCGAGAATGCAGCTCAAGCCGCTTTCCTCCGTCGCGCTCGACGAGCCGGAGCCCGTCCTCGCCGCCGAGGGAGCCGTTGCGACGGCCGACCTCGCGGAGTGCACGTGCCCCGACTTCTGCGAGCGCGACCACGACAACGAGTAGCGCCGCGCGCCGTCAGCCGAGCCGGGCGCCCTCGACCGGGTCGAAGAGGTGCGCCTCGTCCGGCTTCGGGCGGAGCGTGACGTGCGTGCCGCGGGCCGGCGCGGTCTTCGTCTCGGCGCGGGCGACGAGCTTCATCCGCTCGCCGAAGACGTCGGCGACGCAGAAGAGGTACGCGTCGGCGCCGATCTCCTCGACCACCTCGATCTCGGCGGCGATCCCGTCCGGGGCGAGCTCGAGGCACTCCGGGCGGATCCCGAGCGTCAGCTCGCTCCAGCCGCCCGCGGCCGCGGCCGCGCGCACGGTCTCCGGCAGCGGCACCTCGACCCCGCCGAGCGAGACCGAGCCGTTCGCTCCGAGCGGGACCGGCAGGAGGTTCATCGACGGCGAGCCGATGAAGGACGCGACGAAGCTGTTCGCCGGCCGCTCGTAGAGCGCGCGCGGCGTGTCGCACTGCTGGAGGAAGCCGTTGTGGAGCACCGCGACGCGGTGCCCGAGCGTCATCGCCTCGGCCTGGTCGTGCGTCACGTAGACCGTCGTAACGCCGAGGCGGTCCTGCAGCGCGGCGATGTCGGCGCGCATCTGGACGCGGAGCTTCGCGTCGAGGTTCGAGAGCGGCTCGTCCATGAGGTAGACGGACGGCTGGCGGATGATCGCGCGGCCCATCGCGACGCGCTGGCGCTGGCCGCCGGAGAGCTGGCCGGGCTTCCGCTCGAGGTACTCCGTCAGCCCGAGCATCTCGGCGACCTCGCGCGTGCGCCTGTCGCGCTCGCCGCGCGGCACGCGCGCCATTCGCAGCGGGAACGCGATGTTCGCGGCGACGGTGAGGTACGGGTAGAGCGCGTAGTTCTGGAAGACCATCGCGACGTCGCGCTTCTTCGGCTGCACGTCGGTGACGTCGCGCTCGCCGATGAGGATCGCGCCGCCGTCGACCTCCTCGAGGCCGGCGAGCATCCGGAGCGCGGTCGTCTTGCCGGAGCCCGACGGGCCGACGAGCACCATGAACTCGCCGTCCTCGACGTGGAGGTCGAGCGCGTTCACTGCCGGCGCGTCGGTGCCGGGATAGATCCGGGTCGCCTGGACGAAGCGGACGTCAGCCACCGCTCGACCTCACGGGCTCCGGCGCCGCAAGTGCCCTGCGCAGCCGCGCGAGCGCGGCCGGCGGCGCGCCGAGCTCGTCGAGCCCGAGCAGCGCCGCGCCGAGGACCGGCGGTGCCTCCGCGACGCGGAGCGTCGTGCGCGGAGCGACCTCGCCGAGGCCGGCCGCGACCGCCGCGACGAGACCCGCGTCGCCCGACTGGAAGAGCCCGCCGCCGAGCACGACGTCCACGGACTCCTCGGTCAGGTCGAGCCGCGCGAGCGCGACGCGCGCGAGCGCGACGACCTCGCCCGCGAGCCTGTCGCGGATCGATGCCGCGACCGGGTCGTCCGCCGCCTCCGCCAGGACGATCGGTGCGAGCTCGACGACGCGGCGCTCGGCGATCGCGCCGAAGTGGATCGACTCCGCGAGCTCGCTCGGCGACGTGCAGCCGAAGTGCGCGGGCACCGCGCGCTCGAGCGACGTGACCGGCCCGCGACCGTCCTCGCTCCGCGCCGCCGCCGAGACGGCGGCGATCCCGAGGTCGTAGCCGCCGCCCCAGTCGCCGGTCGTCGGCCCGAGCGCGGGGAAGCGCGTGTGCCGTCCGTCCGGCGCGACGCCGACGCAGTTGATCCCCGCGCCGCAGACGATCGCGACGCCCCAGCCGCGGTCGGTGCCGGCGCGGAGCACGGCGAACGTATCGTTGCCGACCGTCGTGTGGAGCGCCCAGCCGCGGTTCGCCGCGTGCTCGACCGCGGCGTTCACCTCGCGCGGGAAGTCCACTCCGGCCAGAAGAACCTGCGCGCACGCGACCGGCGCCTCGACGCGCGCCTCCTCGACCGCGCGTGCGAAGAGCTCGCCGAGCACGTCGAACGCGCGGTCGATCCCGAGCTGGTGGGGCGAGCTGCCGCCGCCGCGCGCGAGCGCGAGCAGCTCCCCGTCCTCGCGCACGAGCGCGAGGTCGGTCTTCGAGTTGCCGCCGTCGACGGCGAGGACGACGCGTCCGCTCACGCGACCGTCCGTGGTGCGATCAGCAGCCGCTCGAGCAGCTCGTCCACCATCTCGATCTGTCCGATCAGCGGATGCGCGAGGAGCGCCTTCCGTGCCACGACGATGTCGCGCGTCGTCGCCGCCTCGACCGTCAGCCGCTCGTACGCCGCGACGTGCTGCACGAGCCCGAGCAGCTCGGGCGCGAGCGGCTCCTGCGGAAGCGGCTCGATGCCGGCGCCCGTCACGCGGGCCGGGACCTCGACGACGTCGTCGTCCGCGAGCCCGGCGAGCGTCCCGTCGTTGCGAACGTCCACCTCGTGCACCGCGCCGTCACCGGAGACGAGCGACGACACGAGCCCGACCGCGGCCTCGCTGTAGAACGCGCCGCCGCGCTGCTCGAGCAGCGCGGGCTTCTCGGCGAGGCTCGGGTCGCGGTACAGCTCGAGCAGCTCGCGCTCGATCTCCGCGACGACGGCGGCGCGCGGCGTCTCGACCTGCTGATCCGCGAGCACGCGGTCGTGCTCGTAGAAGTACTTCAGGTAATACGACGGGATCGCGCCGAGCTCCTCGAGCAGCCGGCGCGGCAGCCCGACCTCGTCGGCGAGCGCGTCGCCGTGCGCCGCGAGCAGCAGCGGGAGCACGTCGGAGCCGTCGACCTGCACCGCGCGGATCCACGTGAGGTGGTTCAGGCCGACCTGGTCGACGACGATCCGCTCCGGCTCGACGCCGAGCAGCCGCGCGAACGCGCGCTGGAAGCCGATCGCGACGTTGCAGAGCCCGACCGCGCGGTGGCCCGCGTCGAGGAGCGCGCGCGTCACGATTCCGACGGGGTTCGTGAAGTCGACGATCCACGCGCCGGGCTCCGAGCGTGCGCGAACCCGCTCCGCGATCTCGAGCACGACGGGAACCGTGCGCATCGCCTTCGCGAAGCCGCCGGCGCCGGTCGTCTCCTGGCCGATGCAGCCGCACGGGAGCGGCGCCGTCTCGTCCTCGAGCCGTGCCGCCTGCCCGCCGACCCGGATCTGGAGCAGGACGAACGACGCGCCGTCGACCGCCGCGTCGAGATCGGAGGTCGGCGTCAGCCCGCCCTCGTAGCCCGCACGGTCGAGCATCCGGCGCGCGAGCCCGCCGACGACGTCGAGCCGCTCCGCGTCGACGTCCATCAGCGCGAGCTCGGTCACCGGCACGCGCGAGAGACCCGACACGAGCTCGGGCGTGTACGTCGACCCGGCTCCGACGACCGCAAGCTTCATCCCTTCACCCCGGTCAGGGTCACGCCCTCGACGAACGCCCTCTGCGCGAGGAAGAAGACGATGATCACCGGCGCCATGACGAGCAGTGTCGCCGCCATCGTCAGATTCCACTGCACCTGGTGGAGCGAGCGGAACTCCGAGAGCCCGATCGACAGCACCCAGTGGCCCGAGTTCTCGCCGGTGTAGAGGAGCGGCAGGAAGAAGTCGTTGAACGTGTAGAGGAACGAGAAGAGCGCGACTGCGGCGATCGCCGGCTTCGCGAGCCGCGTGACGACGGTGACGAGGATCCGCACCTCGCCGCAGCCGTCGACGCGCGCCGCGTCGAGATACTCGTCCGGGATCGTGAGGAAGAACTGGCGCAGGAGGAAGATCGAGAAGGCGTCGCCGAACCAGTTCGGGATGATCACCGGCCAGAGCGTCCCGATGAAGTTGAACCCGAACGGGTGGAACTTCGCCCACATCACGTAGAGCGGCACGACCGTCACCTGCGGCGGCAGCATCAGCGCGACGAGCACGACGATGAACATCGCGTCGCGCCCGCGCCAGTGGAGCTTCGCGAACGCGTACGCGACGGGGACGCTCGACACGACGACGCCGATCGTCGCGAGGATCGAGTACTCGAGCGTGTTCCCGACCCACGTCATGAACGGCGCCTTCGTGAAGACGTCGGTGAAGTTCGACCACTCGAACGGGTGCGGCCACATCCGCGCCGAGAGTGCCTGGTCGTTCGACATGAGCGCCGTGAACGCGATGAAGATGAACGGCGCGAGGAACGCAATCGCCAGGGCGATGAGGAGGCTGTGGTCCGCGACGATCACGAGGAGGCGGCGGCGGCGGACCGCGCGCGGCGGCTTCCGGCGCACGAACGTCGTCGCGTCGGGCGTTGCGGTCGCCGTGGCGCTCGTCATCGCGTCGCGCCTCCGTAGTGCACCCACTTCCGCGAGTTGACGATGATCACGAGCGTTACGGCGAACGAGACGCCGAGCAGGAGCATCGCCATCGCCGACGCGTAGCCCATCTGGAAGTCGGTGAACCCGTGCTGGTAGAGGAGCACGGGATAGAAGAGCGTCGAGTCGAGCGGGTACCCGAGCGACACCGCCGTCACGTCCGCCGCCTGCGACGCCTGCCCCGACGCGACGCCCGCGGCGACGTACGCCTGCGTGAAGTACTGGAGCGCCTGGATCACGCCGAGCACGACGGCGAAGAGCAGCACGGGGCTGATCGTCGGCAGCGTCACCCAGCGGAGGCGCGCCCACGAGCCGGCGCCGTCGAGCTCGGACGACTCGTAGAGCTGGCGCGGCACGTCGAGCACCGCGGCGAGGAAGATCACCATCACCGTCCCGACGCCCCAGAGGCCGAGCCCGACGAGCGACGGCTTCGCCCAGTGCGGGTCCTGGAACCAGAGCGGCCCCTGGATCCCGAGGTGGCCGAGGATCGTGTTCACCGGGCCCGTGACCGGGTTGAGGATGTACACGAACCCGAGCGTTGCGGCGACGGGCGGCGCGAGCGCGGGCAGGTAGAAGATCGTCCGGAAGATGCCGACGCCCATCCTTGCGCGCGTCACCATCACCGCGAGCCCGAACGCGAACAGCACCTGGAGCGGCACGAGCACGACGATCAGCCACAGCGTGTTCTTCACCGCCGTCCAGACCTGCGGGTCCTCGCGGAAGAGATAGTGGTAGTTCGCGAAGCCGACCCAGCGCGGCGGCGAGAGCAGATCGTAGTGGGTGAACGAGAGGTACGCGCTCGTCACGAGCGGGTACGCGAAGAACACGGTGAAGCCGACGAGCCAGGGGGCGAGGAACAGGAGCACGAGCCCGCGGCGGCGCCACGCTGCTCTCCTCCTGGCTCGTCGGCGGTCGACCGTCAGAACGGCCGAGCTCACGGCACTCCCGGCCCCTTTGCCTGGCTGACGAGGGCGTCGAGCTGCTTGTCGAGCTGCGTCAGCCCGGCCTGGAGGTTCTTCACCTGGCCGGCCTGCCACTTCGTCGCGAACTGCTGCACGAGGTTCGTGTACGAGACGCCGGCGGCCGTGATCGGCGACGTCGTCGAATGCATGTTGTTGAAGATCTTGATGAAGGTCGCGAAGTGCGCGTCGGGCTTGATCTCCGGCGAGCGGCCCGACGCCGACGTCGTCGGGACGTTCCGCAGGCCGTTCGACAGCTCGGCGAGGGCGTGCGAGTTCGTCGTCAGGTACTTCACGAGAGCCCACGCGGCGGCGGTGTTCTTGCCGTTCTTCGGGATCCCGATGATCGTCCCGTTGATGTAGCCCTGGCCGTACAGCTCGGGATGCGCGTCGTCGACGGGCATCGGAGCGGTCGCGTAGTTCAGGTTCGGGTGCTCGGCCTGGATGAACGCGACGCGCCACTCGCCGTCGAAGTTCATCGCGAGCTTGCCGGCCTCGAACGCGTTCGAGGCGGAGAACTCCTGGCCGACGCCTGCCTGGAACTTCACGAGGTTCGAGTAGCCGTACCAGTCGACGAGGCTCTTGTGCCAGTTGAGCCACTTCGTCCACGCGGGATCCTGCGCGAGGATCGCATTGCCCTTCGCGTCCTGCCACTTGCCGCCGAACGAGGTGATCCACCGCTCCGGCGTGTTCTCGTAGAAGCCGATGAACGGGTCGAACCCGGCCACCGAGATCTTCCCGTTCGAGCTCCGGACGGTGAGCTTCTTCGCGTCGGCGGCGAGCTCCGACATCGTCTTCGGCGGGCCCTTGATCCCGGCCTTCGCGAAGAGGTCCTTGTTGTAGTAGAGGCCGTACGTGTCGGCGAGCAGCGGCAGCGCGCAGCGGACGCCGTTGTACTGCGTGTAGTAGCGCGTCGCCGGCGGGAACATCGCGGCGCTGATGTGGCTCTGCGCCATCAACGGCGCGAGGTTGATCCAGCCTCCCGACCCGCAGAACGTGCCGACGTTGTAGGAGTTGAACGAGCTGACGACGTCCGGCGCGGCGCCCGCGCGGATCGCCGCGACGATCTTGTTGTCGTTGATCGAGCCGACGACGTTGACGGTGACGTTCGGGTTGTTCTTGTCGTACTCGGCGACGACCTGCTTGAAGACGCCGAGCTCGCGGGCGCTCCAGCCGACCCAGATCGTCAGCTTCGTGGGCGCGGCCGGCGCGGCGTCCGAGCCGGCGGCGGAGCTCGCCCCGACGACGACGACACAGGCGAGGACGGCCGCCCAACGCATTCGTCTCATCGTTCCCTCCCGAGAACTCTCGTTAGAGATCCTTACGATGAGCGTGTATACGCCTTTGGCGATCCGGAGTCAACCTTGTCGAGATTTCGGAAGGAGGTTAGTCTCTTTTACGAGATGACGGCGCCGCGTGCGACCCCGCCGCTCTTGAAGCGCCTCAACGAGCGGACCGTGCTCGAGACGATCCGGGAGGGCGCGCCGATCTCGCGGGCGGAGATCGCCCGGCGGGCCGGGATCTCGAAGCCGACCGTCTCGCTCGCGCTCGTCGCGCTGCTCGAGGCGGGGCTCGTGCGGGAGGCGCCCGCGGCGTCCGAGGGGCCGACGTACGGCGCGGTCTTCTACGAGCCCGTCCCGGAGGCGGCGCTCGTGCTCGGGCTCGACCTCGGCGCGCGCTTCCTCCGCGCGGCGCTCTGCGACCTGCGCGGCGAGGTGCGCGCCCGCCAGGACCTCGAGCTGCGGAGCATCGGCAACGGGGAGGCGGATGCGGACGCGGTGCTCGCGTCGGTCGCGGACCTCCGCGACTCGCTCGTGGCGTCGGCCGGTCTCGAGGGCGTGCCGATCGACGGCGTCGTCGTCGGCGTCCCCGGCGCGGTGGAACCGGACCGCGATCGCGTCCGCCTCGTCGCGAACGTCGCGAAGCTCGAGGGGCGGCGCTTCGGGAGCGAGCTCGGCGACGCGCTCGGGCTGCCTGTCACGGTGTGGAACGACATCAACCTCGCGGCGCTCGGCGAGCGGTGGCGCGGCGCGGCGCACGGCGTCGACGACTTCGTGTTCCTGTCGATCGGCACCGGCCTCGGCGCGGGCGTCGTCCTCGGCGGGCAGCTGCACCGCGGCCACAACGGCGCGGCCGGCGAGCTCGACTACGCGGCGGCGGGGCTCGAGCAGGACATCGACCCGTGCGCAGCGGCGCTGTCGGCCGTCGCGGAGAAGCTCGCGACCGAGTCCGGGGTGACGACGCGGCTCGCGCCGCCGTACGACGGCCGCTCGATCTTCGCCGCGGCACGCGCGGGCGACGCGGTGGCGCGCGCCGTCGTCGCGGAGGAGGCGCGGCGGATCGCGCTGCACATCGTCCCGGTCGCGGCGGTGACGGACGTCGGGCTCGTCGTGCTCGGCGGCGGCGTCGGCGCGAACCTCCAGCTCCTCGACGCGATCCGGCCGCTGCTCGCGGACTGGCTTCCGTACCCGCCGCGCGTCGAGATCTCGAGCCTCGGCGACGCCGCGGTGCTGAGCGGCGCGCTCGCGGTCGGGCTCAGCTCGGCGCTCGACAACGTGTTCGTGAACCGGCCGGCCGCCGCCGCGAGCTAGAGCTCCCAGACGCCGACGAGCGTCGCGCTCTCGCTCGTGAACGGCTCGCGGCGCCAGCCGCCCCACCGCTCGCGCGGCCGCATCCCGGCGAGCCGCGCCATCAGGTCGAGCTCCGCCGGCCACACGTAGCGGAACGGCATCGACAGCCGCTCGAGCTCGCCGTCGACGACGCGGTAGTGGTGCGAGATCAGGCCCTGGTTGGCGATGTCGTACTCGTCGATCCCGACGCGTGTCGGCGCGACGGTGAACGGGCGAAAGACCTCGCCGGACGGGAGCCGCTGGAGCTCGGGAAGCTGGACCTCGACGACGAAGCAGCCGCCGGGCTCGAGGTGCGCGGCGACGTTCGCGAAGCACGCGACCTGCGCGTCCTGCGACGTGAGGTTCAGGAACGTGTTCCAGACCACATACGCGAGGGCGAACGTCCCGTCGACCGTCGTCGTCGAGAAGTCGCCGATCTCGACGTCGATCGCGTCGCCGCCGGGCTTCGCGCGGAGCTGCGCGACCATGTCGGGCGAGAGGTCGATGCCGCCGACGCGGACGCCGCGCGCCGCGAGCGGCAGCGCGATCCGCCCGGTCCCGATCCCGAGCTCGAGTGCGGCGCCGCCGCCTGCGAGCGCGGCGAGGTAGTCGACCGCGGGCTCGACGACCTCGGGCGCGAACATGTCGGCGCTCGACGCGTCGTACCGCTCGGCGACGCGGCCGGCGAACCAGTCCTTCGGCATGCGGGGAGCCTACGCCGCGGCCGCGATGAGACGCCCGTCGCGCATCCCGAGCCTGCGCGGCGCGCGTGACGCGAGCTCCGCGTCGTGCGTCGCGACGATCACCGTCGCGCCGCGCTGCGCGGCGAGGTTCTCGAGCCGGTCGACGATGTCGGCGCCGTTCGCGGAGTCGAGGTTCCCCGTCGGCTCGTCCGCGAGGATGACGGTCGGCTCGACGACGAGCGCCCGCGCGATCGCGACGCGCTGCTGCTCGCCGCCCGAGAGATGCGCGGGGAGGTGCGACGCGCGCTCCGCGAGGCCGACCTCGCCGAGCACCGCGAGCGAGCGCTCGCGCAGCTCGTCGGAGCCGACCCCGGTCGGCGCGAGCCGCGCCTCGACGTTCTCGAGCGCGCTCAGCGTCGGGATCAGGTTGAACTGCTGGAAGACGAAGCCGAACGAGCGGAGGCGCAGCGCCGCGAGGTCGTTGTCGCCGAGCTCCGCGAGGTCGCGACCGTCGAAGAACACGCGCCCGGACGACGGCCGGTCGAGCGCGCCGAGCAACTGGAGGAGCGTCGTCTTCCCGGAGCCGCTCGGCCCCTCGAGCGCGACGAACTCGCCCGGCGCGATGTTCAGGTCGACGGAGTCGACGGCCATGATCGTCGTGTCGCCGCGGCGGAACGAGCGGGTCGCGTCCTTCACCTCGTACAGGTGCCCGTTGGTCCCCATCTACTCCACCGTCCGGAGCGCGTCGGCGGGCCGGAGCCGTGCTGCGCGGAACGCGCCCGCCGCGCCGGCGACGAGGCCGCCGACGACCGCGAGCAGGAGCCCGAACACGATCAGCTCGGCGGAGACCGGCGCGTGGAGCGAGACGACCTGCGACGCCGCGCGCGACGCCACCGAGCCGAGCCCGAAGAACGAGCTGCCGCCGCCGGCGCTGTGTGCGGTCAGCGTCGGCCCCCAGAGGCGGACGCCCTCGATCGCGACGAGCCCGATCACGATCCCGAGCGCGCCGCCGACGATGCCCTGCGCGAGCGACTCGCCGACGACCTGGCGGACGACGAGGCGCTGCGACCAGCCGAGCGCCTTCAGCGTCCCGAGCTCGCGGACGCGCTTGCCGACCGACGAGAGCGTGAGCACGATCGCGAGGAGGAACGCGGCGGCCGCGACGACGATCGCGATCACGAGGCCGAGGTTGTGCGCGAGGTTCGACGCGTCGACGAGCGAGCCGGAGATCCGGTCGGCGACCTGCTTCGCGCTCGCGACCGACGCGCCGCCGAGGTTCTGCGTGATCTCGCTCTGCACCTTGCCGACGGAGTTGCCGTTGACGGCGCGGACGAGCGCGACGTTCGCGAGACCGGGCTCGTGCGCGAGCGTCTGCAGCTGCTTCAGCGGCAGGTAGACGTCGGCCGTCTGCCCGCCGAGCGGCGGCTGCACGATGCCGACGACGGTGAACGGCGTCCCGTTCAGCGTGAGCGTCGAGCCGACCTTGAGCGTGTGCGTCGCCGCGTAGCCCGTCCCGATCAGCGCCTCGCGGCCGCCGGCGGCGGAGAAGTAGCGGCCCGCCACGACCTGCGACGGCGTGATCAGCCCGATGTCCGGCTTCGTCTGGTCGACGCCGCCGATCGCGTACGCGCTCGACTTGATGTTCGTCTGCGGCGGCGAGAGGACCTGCTTCAGCGTCTGCTGCGGCGTCGTGATCGTGCGCCGGAACCGGCGCAGGCGTGCCGGGAGGCACTTCGCGAACGCGCCGAAGTCGCGCGGCCGGCCGTTGCCGCCGCCGCCCTGCGAGAAGCCGCCGCCGCCCTGCCCCTGGCCGCCGCCGGGGGTCGTCGAGCCGCCGCCGCTCCCGCCCTGCGCGGCGCGCACCTTGGCGAAGCACGCCTGCATCTGCGCGAGCTCCGCCTGCGTCGGCGGCGAGAGCCGTCCGCTCACGTTCAGCCGCTGCCCGCCCGTCTTGAAGGTCGCGACGATCTTCGGGACGGTGCCCTCCTGATGCTCGGCGAGGAGCATGAGCCCCGTCGAGACCTCGGCGACGCCGGAGAGCTTCGAGATCTGCGCCGCCTGCGACGCGGGGAACGTCAGCTGCGTGCCCGGGAGGAAGAAGTCGTGGGTGAAGTGCGTCCCCGGCTTGCCGAGCTTCGAGAGGTCGGTGAGAACGGACTGGTTCGCCTGGATGATCTCGTTGCCGCCGCCGAAGCCGCCGCCCCCACCGGGGCCGCCGCCGCCGAAGAAGCCGTTCTGCTGCTGTTGCACGGTGCGTGTCACCGTCAGGTCGGTGCCGATGCTCGAGAGCGGGTTGAGCGCGTTGCGCTGCGCCTGGTCGAGGCCGCGCGAAAGGGAGGTGATCGCGATCACGAGCCCGACGCCGACCGCGAGCCCGAGCACGGTGAGGATCGTCCGCGCGCGCCGCCGCAGCAGCTCGTTCTTCAGATAGGAGAGATAGAACACCCGGTCGGATCGAACCACCGTCGGGTGAGCCTGGTCTAAGAACGAGTCTAAGAATCGCGGTCCTGGCAGGATTCCCGGGATGCGCCGCTGCCTCGCCTGGCTCGTCGCCGTGCCGTTGATGCTCGCCGGCTCGGAGGCTGCGCACGTCCTCGCGTATCGCGTCGCGTACCCGGCGCTGCCGGTACGGCTGCACGCCTTGCTCGCGACCGGCCACGGCTACTGGCGCTGGCTGCCGCTCGCGTTCGGCGTCGCGGCAGCCGTCGTCGCGCTGTCGCTCGCCGTGACGGCGGCGGACGCGGCGCGCGGCCGGCGCTCGCGCGGGCTGCCGGCGTGGGCATTCGCGCTCCTGCCGCCCGTCGCGTGGGTCGTCCAGGAGCACCTCGAGCTGTGGATCCACGCCGGCGTCTTCCCGTGGCACGAGTTCGCACGGCCGACGTTCCTGCCGGGGCTCGCGCTGCAGCTTCCGTTCGCGCTCCTCGCGTACCTCGCGGCGCGGCTCCTGCTCCGCGTCGCGGAGGACGCCGGCCGCGCCGTCGCGCGGCTCGCACCGCCCCGGGCACGCGCCGTCGTACCGTCGGGGCCGCCCTCGCACCTCGAGCCGTCGCTCCCCCGCGTCACGCTCATCGCGTGTGGGCTCGCGAAGCGCGGGCCTCCCCTCTCCGCCTGCGTCTGAGCCGGTCGCCTCCTGCGGCCGGCATTCGTCGACCGAAGGAGTGAGATGACCGTAGGGAGTCGTATCAACGTGCTCGCGCTCGTCCTCGTCGCGGCGCTCGTCGCCGTCGCCGGAGCGTCCGCGCACGCGCGCCTGAGCCCGTCGGTGTCGCTGGCGAACGAGCTCCAGCTCTACAGCCTCGCGGTGCCGACCGAGAAGGAGAACCTGACGACGACGAAGATCGTCCTCACGCTGCCGCAGGGCTTCTCGATCGATTCGTTCGTGCCGAGCCCGGGCTGGACGCGCGAGGTGCAGCAGACCGGCTCGGGCGAGGACGCCGTGATCCAGAAGGTGACGTGGACCGGGGGGAGCACGCCGACCGAGGAGGATTCGCTCTTCCAGTTCCTCGCGCAGCCGTCGAAGTCGGGGACGTACACGTTCGACGTGCAGCAGACGTACTCGGACGGATCGATCGTCGACTGGAACGGGTCGGAGTCGTCGGAGGCGCCCGCGCCGACGATCAAGGTCTCGAGCTCGCTCGGGGGCGGGACGTCGACCATCGCGATCGTCGCGCTCGTCCTCGGTGCGATCGGGATCGTCCTCGGCGCGATCGCGCTCGTCTCGCGCGGAGGGCGATCGATGACGTGAGGCGCAGGACGCGCATCTGGCTGGCGGGCGTCGCCGTGCTGGCAGCTCTCGGGCTGCCCGCGGCGGCGTCCGCACACGCGTACCTGGTCAAGACCGTGCCGGCGGCGAGCGTCGAGGTGAACACGCCGCCGCCGGACGTCGAGCTCACCTACGACGAGGCCGTCGAGCCGCGGCTCGCGATCGTCTCGGTCACCGACGTCCGCGGCCACTCGGTGACGGACGGACCGGTGACGCGGTCGCCGGGGAACCCGGACACGCTCGTCGTGCCGCTCAAGCGCGTGCCGACGGGCTGGTATCTCGTCTACTGGCGCGTGATCTCGGTCGACGGCCATCCCGTGCAGAGCGCGTTCTCGTTCTCCGTCGGGCCCAATCCCGGCCCGGTGCCGCAGTTCCAGGTCCCGCACATCGCGGGAACGGCGACGTCGACGCCGCTCGTGATCGCGAAATGGCTCGCGTTCCTGACGCTGATGACGGCGATCGGGCTGTTCGCGCTGCGGATGCTGATCGCGCAGCCGCTCGTGCGCCGCGTCGAGGGCACGAGTCTCCGCGGGCTCTCGATCGCGTTCGGCATCGTCGCGGCGCTTGGCCTCGTCGCCGTCCCCGTCTACATCGAGGACTCGACCGCGACCGACTCGCTTCACTCCTTCTTCGACCTCGGCGCCGTCGTGCCGCTCTGGCGTGCGACGGCCGCGAACCGCGGCTGGGTCGACATCGAGATCTGCTTCGCGCTCTTCTGCGCGGCGGCCGCGATTGCGATCCGGATCGACCGCCCGCGGCGGGAGGGCCGCTCGGTCGCGGCGCTCCTCGCACTCAGCGGCGCGCTCGCCGCGGCAGCCGCGACGCTCCTGCTGCCGGGGACCGTCGGTCACGCGGGACAGACCGCGCCCCGCGGCCTCGCGGTCGTCCTCGACTGGCTCCACCTCGTGTCCGGCTCGATCTGGATCGGCGGCCTTCTCGGGCTGCTCGTCGTGTGGGCGACGCTGCCCGCGGCCCGGCGCGTCGCCGGCCTCGCCGTCTGCGTGCCGCGGTTCTCGAACGTCGCGTTCTTCTCCGTGCTGCTGCTGCTCGGCACCGGCGTCGGCGCGTCGATCCTCCACCTGCCGACGCTCGACGCGCTCTGGCTGACCTCGTGGGGCAAGGCGGTCCTCGTGAAATCGGGCATCCTGCTTGCCGCGATGCTGCTCGCGTCGGTCAACCTGTTGAAGACGACGCCGGGGCTCTCACGCCCGGAGGAGGGCGAGGGGTCGGCGCGGCTGCTCCGCGGGCTCGTCGGCGGGGAGGCGGTCCTCGTCGCGGGCGCCGTCCTCGTCGCGGCGGTCCTCTCGAGCCTCGCGCCGCCGCCGCCCGCGTTCGCCCAGGAGTCGTCCGCGCTCGCGCGCGTCGGGCCGGGCAAGGTCGCGGAGACCGTCACGAGCGACGGCTACGTGCTGCAGGTCCTCGTCGACCCGAACAAGGCGGTCCGGCCGAACTCCTTCGCGCTGCGGCTGACGCGCGACGGGAAGCCGGTGACGGGCGCCGACGTCACCCTGAACTTCGCGATGCTCGACATGCAGATGCCGAGCCTCGAGTACCAGCTCGCGGAGACCGCCCCCGGCGTCTACAGCCACAAGGCGTCGGCGCTCGTCATGGTCGGCCACTGGGGGCTCACGTTCAACGTCACGCCGAAGGGCGGGCAGCCCTTCAGCGCCGTCGTCGTCGACCACGCGACCGGATGAGATCGTCACCGCAGCTCATCCTCGTCACGGCCGTCGTCGCGCTCGCGTGCGGCATCGCGGCGGCGATCGTCGCGCTTCGCGTCCTCCTCACGGTGCTCGGGGCGTGATGGACGGGGCGTCAGCCGAGCGGGGGGAACAGGAACTTCGCATGCGGCGGCACGTAGCCGCCGACCTCGAGGACGACCTCGGCCCGGTCGCGCAGGACGAGATCGCGCGGGTCGCCGTGCCAGGGCCGGCCGTTCACGTAGACGGAGACATGACCGTCGAACGCCAGGAGCCGGGAGGGTGCGAGCGACCAGCCCCAGAGCTGGAAGAACGCGCCGAGCCGCTCGCCGGGCTGCTCGAACCAGACGACGCCCGTCGGGTCGAGCGTCCAGAGCTCCGCGTGGCAGCCGGCGACGACGTTGCCCAGATGCTTCGCAGCGCCGGCGACGCCGATCCCGGCCGGGACGATCACCACGCGCCGGTTCGCGAACAGCTCGAGGTGGATGCGAGCGCCCTGTCGCAGCGGCTCGCCCGCCGCGCAGGCGAACGGCGCGGCCGTCGGCCCGGCGGCGCGCGGGTGGTAGAGCGGCCCGCGGCCGATCGGCGTCGGGACGAGCGCCGTCGCGGCGAGAACGCAGCAGAGCGCGGTCCGCATCGGCGTCACGGTAGCGCGCTCGCGCTGCTGTTCCTCGTCGCGCTCGTCCTCGCCGGCTGCGGCGGCGGCTCGTCCGGCGCACCGACGGTGACGGTCGGCGCGGCGAAGACGTACCACCTCGGCGACTTCCGGCCCGCGGGCCCCGTTCGCGCCGGCGTGCCGACGACCGTCGCCTTCACGGTGATCCAGCCCGACGGCACGCCGCTGACGCAGTACAGGCACGGCGCCGGCCCGCACAACGGCGTCCACCTGATCATCGTCCGTCGCGACCTCGGCGCGATCATCCACACGCATCCGCCGGTCGCGCCGGACGGCAGGGTCGCCGCGAAGGTGACGTTCCCGGCGCCGGGGCCGTACCACGTCGTGATCGACGTCTATCCGAAACCGTCCGGCCCGGCCTCGCTCGTCAACTACCAGCTCTTCACGAACATCACCGTCGCCGGGAAATACACGCCGAAGCCGCTGCCGCCGTTCTCGCGGACGCAGGTCGTCGACGGCTACCGCTTCGTCCTCCACGGCACGCCGCACCTGCGCGCGATCGACCCGGCGCTGCTCGACTTCACGGTCACCGCGCCGAACGGGAAGCCCGCGGAGTTCACGCCGTGGTTCGGCGCGCTCGCGCACGCGATCTTCTTCCGGCAGGGGACGCTCGACTACTTCCACACGCACGTCTGCGCTCCCGGCGTCTCCGGTTGCACGAGCATCTTCGGCGCCGCGAAGGTGACCGGGACCTCGACGACCCCGGGCCACCTGAAGGTCGGCGTCCTCGTCCCCGTGCCCGGGACGTGGCGGCTCTTCCTCCAGACGCAGGTCGACGGACGGATCCTCACCGCGCCGTTCACGCTGAAGGTCTCGTGAGACGCGCCGTCGCCGCGTTCGTATGCGTCGTCGCCGCTGCGGCAGCCGGCGCGCACGTCGCGCGGGCCGACGGCGACCCGGCGAGCGACTACCTGATCACGATGCCGATCTACTTCCCGTACGACACGAAGTTCTCACCCGAGCTCGAGGCGCAGCTGATCGGAATCGTGGACGACGCGAAGACGAAGGGCTTCCCGATCAAGGTCGCCCTGATCCCGAACCGGTACGACCTCGGCTCGGTCGGCGTGCTCTGGAAGCGCCCCAGGCAGTACGCGAAGTTCCTCGGGCTGGAGGATGCACCGTTCTTCAAGCAGCGGCTGCTCGTCGTGATGCCGAACGGCTTCGGCTTCCACCGGCCGGGACAGGACTCGACGGCGGAGGACGCGGCGCTCGCGAAGATCCCGATCCAGCCCGGCGCCGACGGGCTCGTCCGTGCGGCGATCGACGGCGTCACCGCGCTCGCCGCCGCCGACGGGATCAAGGTGACGCCGGGCCACGTCACGACGCAGGCGCAGCGCAACTCGCACGACCGCGTCGTGATCATCGTTGCGGTTGTGGCCGCCCTCCTCCTGGGAGCGCTCGCTCGTCTTGCGCTGCGTCGCCGGACCACGTCGCGCCGGCCAGAACGGTGACGAGCAGCGCCGTCCCCGCGGCGAGCGCCGTCACCGCGGCAGTGCGCTCGAGCCACGCCGGGAGCACCGACAGCACGAACCCGTGCAGCAGCGTCCCCGCGAGCGCGATGCCCTGGTAGATGCCGAGCACCGCGATACAGAGACCGGCGACGGCGCGCCAGCTGCGGCGGGCGAAGAGCAGCGCGAGCCCGGCCGCGACCGCGCAGGTCAGCGCGACGAGCACGAGCTGCCACACCGAGACGGTCGGCCGCCCGAGGAGCTCGCGGCCGAGCCGCCCGAGCGTCGCCGCGCCGAGCGTCGCCGCCGCGAGCACGGCTGCGGCAACCGCGTCGAGCCGCGGGTTGCGAAGCCGGAGCACCGCGGCGAGGCAGCCGAGGACGACGGCGATCGGCCAGAACCAGACGAGCGACGGTGCGTTCGCATGCCAGAGCGTCCCGGTGATCCGCGTCATCGAGTCGCCCGCGAGGACGGGGATCGTCCAGCGGCCGACGTACGACGAGCCGGGCGTGCGCGCAACGGCCGCGAGCGAGTGGAGCCGGTCCTCGTGCCACGCGTACGCGTGGCCGCGCGAGACCGTCTTCCAGACGGGCGGCGTCGACGGCGTCAGCCCGGCGGGCGGCGTCCGCGGACGCGCGCGGTTGAGCCAGTACGCGGGCGAGTGGACGTTGACCGCGACGCCGCCCGGCGAGAACCGGAGATACGCCTCGCCCTCGAAGCCGAGGACGTATGCCGTGAGGCCGGGCGAGGCACGGAGCCAGAGGCGCTGGTCGCCGTCGACGACGCGCGCCTCGAGCCCGCGCGGGACCGAGTCGATGCGCGCGAGGAAGCTCGTGGCCGCGGGGGCGGTGTGGCCCGCATGCGCGGACGCGCGCGCCGGCACCGCGGCCGCCGCGAGGACCGCAAGTGCGAGGCCGAGGGCGCTACGACGACGCACGCGCGAGCTGTTGCAGCGTGCGGGTCACGTCGGCGGCGCGGAACGGCCAGAGAAAGAGCGCGCGCTGGTGACCCGTGCGATCGACGAGGAACGCGCCCTCGGTGTGCGTGATCTGGTGCACGGTGACCCCGGCGATCGTCTTCGTCTGCGCGAGCACCTCGATCTGGTAGGCGCGCCACACCGCGGCGAGCCGCTTCGGGTCGCCGACGCCCCAGCGCCACTCCGGCGTCAGCCTCCATTTGCGCACGTCCTCGAGGAGGTTGCGGCGCGCGTTGCCCCACTGGTTGACGCTCACCGCGACGATCGCGGGACGCTGTGCGGCGGGCAGCGCCTGCTCCGCACGATTCAGTGCCTGCGCCTCGAGCGGGCAGAAGTTCCGGCAGAGTGGGTCGATGAACGTGACGATCACCGGGCGCCCGCGGAACGCAGCGAGCGAGATCGGCTTCCCGTCCTGGTCGGTCAGGCGGAACTCCGGCGCGAGCTTCGCGCCTGCGGTCCACGTCGCCGCGGGCCCGGCCGCCTCGACCGTGTCCGGCACCGAGCTCGAGTGGCGCGACTGCAGGAGGATGCCGATCGCAAGGCCGCCCGCGACGCCGACGAGCGCGGCGCCCGCCCAGAGTGCGAGGCGCAGAGCCCGGGGCGAGCCTCCGCTTGCTGCGCTTGGCTGTTGAACCGACACGAGACCCGACGGTGAGTATGGCGGATCGAGCGCGCTTGCCGCGGCGAGGCCTCTCGATCGCCGTCGCGTGCCTTGCGCTCGCCGCGCTCGCGCTCGGCGCAGGGTCGGCGCGCGCGGACGGCGACCCCGCCAGCGACGTCCTCGCTTCGCGGCAGGTCTTCGTCCCGTCCGACGCGGGGGGCAGCGCGGCGGAGGCGGCACAGCTCGCTGCACTCGCAGCGGAGGCGCGCCGGGCCGGTTTCCCGGTGAAGGTCGCAGTCGTCGCCTCGCGCTACGACCTCGGTTCGGTGGCGGCGCTCTGGGCGCAGCCCCAGACGTATGCACGGTTCCTCGGCGTCGAGCTTTCGCTGCTCTACCGCGGGCGGCTGCTCGTCGTCATGCCGTCCGGGCTCGGCCTGTATCGCGCGGGCGGGTCGTCGGCCGCCGAGCTCGACGCGCTCCGCGGCGTCGCGATCGACCGCGGCGACCTCGTCGGCACCGCGACGACGGCTGTCCGGCGTCTCGCTGCGGCGGACGGGCACACGCTCGCGCTGCCGCGGCCCGCCTCGGCGCCGGCCGTGCACGGCGGAAGCTCGTCGCGGCTCCCGTGGGTCGCGTTCGCCGCCGGCCTGCTGCTCGTCGCCCTCGCGTGGGCGGCGAGCTTCCGCGTTCGGCCGCCACGGCGGCGCGCGGGCGTCAGCTAGCGCCGCACCTGCCCGACGCCGAGATGGTCCGAGATCTCGCGCGCGGTCCGCTGGAGCGTCGGCCCGAGATTCGCGACGAGGTCCTCGAGCGAGACCATCGAGCGGTGGACGGCGAGGTTGATCGCCGCGACGACCTCGCCCGTCTGCGCGTGCACCGGCGCCGCGATCGAGCGCAGCCCGTACGCGAGCTCCTCGTTGCTCACGGCCATGCCGGACATGCGCACGCGTTCCAGCTCGCGCGCGAGCTCGGCGCCGTTCGTGATCGTGTTCGGGCCGCGCTGCATGTACTCGATGCGCCGGAGCGCCTCGCGCTGCTCCTCGCCCGGCAGGTACGCGAGCAGCACCTTCCCGAGCGACGTGCAGTACGCCGGCAGGCGCGAGCCGACGTGGAGGTTGAGGTCGATCTCCCGCTGGCCCTGCCGCGAGCTGCGGCTGCGCTCGATGTAGAGGACGTCGACGCCCTCGAGCACGCCCATGTTCACGGTGTACCCGGTCGCGTCGCTCAGCTCCTGGAGGTGCGGCACGGAGATCTCGCGCAGCTCCATCGAGTTCATCGCCGAGAAGCCGAGGTCGAGCACGCGCGGGCCGAGCCGGTACTTCCGCGTCATCGCGTCCTGCTGGAGGTAGCGGAGCGACGCGAGGGTCGCGATGTAGCGGTGCGCGGTGCTGCGGCTGAGGCCGAGCTCCCGCGCGAGGTCGCTCACGCCGAGGAGCGGGCGGCCCGAGCCGAAGGCCGAGAGCACGGCGAGCCCGCGCTCCAGGGACTGGGAGTAGCCGCTGTCCGAGTTGCGCGCCGCGGTCGCCATGTCCCGGATACTAAAACACCGTATTGACAAGTCGATAGTCCCGCGAAGATGCTCCTCCGGCGGATCGGCGGGCGCAGCGCCGTTTTCCGCTCCGGTGAAGGGGATAGGCTCACCCACGATGATCGTCCCACTCAGCGACGCGGTCGCGGAGCACGTCCACGACGGGGACGTCGTCGCCCTCGAGGGCTTCACGCACCTGATCCCGAGCGCGGCCGGCCACGAGCTGATCCGGCAGGAGCGGCGCGACCTCACGCTCGTCCGGATGACCCCGGACGTGGTGTACGACCAGCTGATCGGGATGGGCTGCGCGCGGAAGCTCGTCTTCTCGTGGGGCGGCAACCCGGGCGTCGGCTCGCTGCATCGATTGCGTGATGCGGTCGAGAAGGGCTGGCCGCAGCCGCTCGAGCTCGAGGAGCACTCGCACGCCGGCATGGCGGCGGCGTACGCGGCGGGCGCGGCGAACCTCCCGTTCGGCGTGCTGCGCGGCTACCGCGGCGGCGACCTCCCGGCGCGCACGCGCGTCGCCACGGTCGTCTGCCCGTTCACCGGTGAGGAGCTGGCGGCGGTGCCGGCGCACCGGCCGGACGTCGGCGTGATCCATGCGCAGCAGGCCGACCGGCGCGGCAACGTCCAGCTGTGGGGCATCGCCGGCGTGCAGAAGGAGACGGTGCTCGCGTCGAAGCGGTCGATCGTGACGGTGGAGGAGATCGTCGACGAGCTCGAGCCGCGCCCGGACGCGGTCGTGCTGCCGGCATGGGTGATCTCCGCCGTGTGCGTCGCGCCGCGCGGCGCGCATCCGTCGTACGCCGCGGGCTACTACGACCGCGACAACGAGTTCTACGTCGCGTGGGACACGGTCAGCCGCGACCGCGAGACGTTCCTCGCGTGGATGCAGCGCCACGTCCTCGACACGGCGGACGTCGACGGCTACCACGCGAGCCTCGTCGCCGAGGAGACGACCGCCGCATGAGCATGAACGGCGACCGTCCGTACACGGCGGACGAGATGATGGCGGTCGAGGCGTCGCGCCGGCTCACGGACGACAACGTCTGCTTCGTCGGCATCGGCCTGCCGAGTCTCGCGGCGAATCTCGCGCGGCGCACGCACGCGCCCGGCTGCACGCTCGTCTACGAGAGCGGGACGATCGGGTCGAAGCCGGCGCGGCTGCCGCTGTCGATCGGCGACGGCGAGCTCGCGGAGACCGCGGACGCCGTCGTCTCCGTGCCGGAGATGTTCGCGTACTGGCTGCAGGGCCGGCGCATCGACGTCGGCTTCCTCGGCGCCGCGCAGATCGACCGGCACGGGAACCTCAACTCGACGGTGATCGGCCCCTACGACGCGCCGTCGGTGCGGCTGCCCGGCGGCGGCGGCGCGCCCGAGATCGCGCTCGGCGTCGACGACGTCTTCGTGATGCTGCGCCAGTCGAAGCGCACGTTCGTCGACGAGCTCGACTTCACGACGAGCCTCGGCGACAACGTGCGCGTCGTCGTCACCGACCTCGGGATCCTCGAGCCGCGCCCCTCCGAGGACGGCACGGTCGAGCTGACGCTGACGTCAGTGCATCCCGGCGCGTCGGCCGACGAGGCGCGCGCCGCGACCGGGTGGGACCTCCGCGTCGCCGACGACCTCGCGGAGACCGAGCCGCCGACCGAGAACGAGCTGACCGCGCTCCGCGCGCTCGAGACGAAAGGAAGAAGCTGATGGCTGTGACGGACGAGTCCCCGATCGTCCTCCCGGACGACCCGAGCTTCGGTCCCGAGGTCCAGGTCGACTACCCGGGCTACCGCTCGACGCGCTGGCGCGCGCCGGACCGCCCGCTCGTCACCCTGCCCGAGGAGTACCACGACCTCGAAGGCCCGGTGTTCGGCCACGAGTCGGTCGCGGAGCTCGACAACGACCTGACGCGGCAGCACGCGGGCGAGCCGCTCGGCGAGCGGATCACCGTGACGGGCCGCGTGCTCGACGACGACGGCCGTCCGGTGCGGAACACGCTCGTCGAGATCTGGCAGGCGAACGCGGGCGGCCGCTACAAGCACGAGGTCGACCAGCATCCCGCGCCGCTCGACCCGAACTTCTCGGGCGCAGGACGCTGTCTCACCGACGACGACGGCCGCTACCACTTCATCACGATCAAGCCGGGCTCCTATCCATGGGGGAACCACGAGAACGCGTGGCGGCCGAACCACATCCACTTCTCCGTGTTCGGGCGCGAGTTCACGCGGCGGCTCGTGACGCAGATGTACTTCCCCGGCGACCCGCTGTTCGAGTTCGACCCGATCTTCCACTCGGTGCGCGACCCGAAGTCGCGTGAGCTGCTCGTCGCACGCTTCGACCTCTCGCTGACGCAGCCGGAATGGGCGCTCGGCTACGCCTGGGACATCGTCCTCGGCCGCGGCGGCTCGGGCACGACGCCGATGGAGAACGGGTCATGAGCCTGCCGCGCACGCCGTCGCAGACCGTCGGGCCGTACTACGCGATCGGCCTCTCGCGCCGCACCGAGAACGAGCTCGCGGCGCGGACGGATCCCGGCGCCGTCGTTCTCACCGGCCAGCTGCTCGACGGCCAGGGCGCGCCGATCTGGGACGGCATGGTCGAGGTGTGGGACTCGGTCGGCGGGCGCTGGGGGCGGAGCGGCACGGACTCCGAGGGCCGGTTCTCGTTCGTCGTCACGAAGCCGGAGGCGCGGCCCGGCGAGGCGCCGCGGCTCGAGGTGCTCGTCTTCGCGCGCGGGCTGCTGCGACACCAGCTCACGCGTGTCTACTTCCCGGACGAGGCGGACGCGAACGCGGCGGACCCGGTGCTCGAGGCGCTCGACGACGCGGACCGGGCCACGCTCGTCGCGGAGGGGGAGGACGGAGCCCTGCGGTGGGACATCCGCATGCAGGGCGACCGCGCGACGGTCTTCTTCGCGCATTGACCGTGTTCGCGGCGATCTTCGTGCCGGAGCCGCTGAGCGAGGCGGTCTCCGACACTGCGTGGGTCGCGGCGATGCTGGAGACGGAACGGGCGCTCGCCGCGGCGGAGGCGGCGACAGGTGTGATCCCGACGGATGCTGCTGCCGGGATCGCAGGCGCGTGCCGCGCGGGCGAGCTCGATGTGGCGGAGCTTGCCCGCGCCGGCCGAGCCACCGGGAACCCCGCTGAGCCGCTCGTGCGCGCGCTCCGCGAGCGCGCCGGCAACGACGCGGCGCGGTGGGTGCACTACGGCGCGACGAGCCAGGACGTGATGGACACGGCGTCGATGCTCGTCGCGCGCTCGGCGCGCGAGCTCGTGCTCGCGGAGCTCGACGCGGTCGCGGAGGCGTGCGCGCTGCTCGCCGACGCGCACCGCGCGACGCCGATGGCCGCGCGGACGCTGATGCAGCAGGCGGTGCCGACGACGTTCGGGCTGAAGGCGGCGGGGTGGCTCGTCGCCGTCGTCGACGCGCGCGTGCGGCTCGCCTCCGTTCCGCTGAAGGCGCAGCTCGGCGGCGCGGCGGGGACGCTCGCGGTGCTCGGCGACCGCGGTCCGGACGTCCTGCGCGCGTTCGCGTCGGAGGTCGGGCTCGAGGAGCCGGTGCTCCCGTGGCACACGCGGCGCGTGCGCGTCGCCGAGCTCGCGGACGCGCTCGCGGCCGCCGCGTCGGCGTGCGACAAGATCGGCCTCGACGTCGTGCTGCTCGCGCAGACGGAGGTCGGCGAGGTGTCCGAGGCGGCAGGCGGCGGCTCGTCGACGATGCCGCAGAAGCGGAACACGACCCGTGCCGCGATCGCGCGTGCGTGCGCGCGCGGCGTCCACGCCGCGGCGGGCGTGCTCACGGACGGCGAGTACGAGCACGAGCGCGCCGCCGGTGCCTGGCACGCGGAGTGGGGCGCGCTCTCCGACGCGCTCGCGCTCGCCGGCGGCGCCGCGAGCGCGATCCACGAGTGCCTCGACGGGCTCGAGGTGCACGTCGACCGGATGCGCGAGAACATGACCCCGGCGCTCGTCGCGGAGCGCGTCGCGTTCGCGCTCGCCGAGTCGCTCGGCCGCGAGGACGCGCACCGCGTCGCGGGCGAGGCGTTCGTCTCCGGCGACCCGCGCGCCGCGCTCGCGGCGCACTTCGACGCGCCGGAGCTCGACGCGCTGCTCGACCCGACGACGTACGTCGGCTCCGCGGATGCGTTCGTCGACCGCGCGCTCGCGCTCCACCGGGGCTCGGCGTGAACGTCAACCACCGCTTCGACGGGCCCGAGGACGCGCCGGTCCTCGTGCTCTCCAACTCGCTCGGCACGACGCTCGAGCTGTGGGACTCGAACGTCGCCGCGCTCGCGCACCACCGCCGCGTGCTGCGGTACGACCAGCGCGGCCACGGCGGCTCCGACGTCCCGCCGGGGCCGTACACGGTCGAGGAGCTCGGCCGCGACGTCATCTCGCTGCTCGACGAGCTCGGGATCGAGCGCGTCTCGTTCTGCGGGCTGTCGATCGGCGGCGTGACCGGGCTCTGGCTCGGCGCGAACGCGCCGGACCGGATCGACAGGCTCGTGCTCGCGTGCACCGGCGCGCGGATCGGGACGACGGAGATGTGGACCGAGCGCGCCGCGACGGTGCGCGCCGAGGGCACCGCGTCGATCGCCGCCGCGGTCGTCGAGCGCTGGTTCACGCCGGGGCTCGCGATGGCGCGCCCGGAGCTCGTCGCGCGCTTCCGCGCGATGGTCGAGTCGACGCCCGACGAGGGCTACGCCGCCTGCTGCGACGCGCTCCGCGACTTCGACTTCAGCGAGGAGCTCGGCCGCATCGCGCAGCCGACCCTCGTCCTCGCCGGCTCGCGCGATCCTGCGACGCCGCCGGAGCTCGGCGCCTTCCTCGCCGAGAAGATCCCGGCCGCGACGCTCACGCTGATCGAGGATGTCGCGCACCTCGCGAACGTCGCCGAGCCGGGCCAGTTCAGCCACGCGGTGCTCACCCACCTGGAGGACGCATGAGCGACGAGACGTACGACCGCGGGATGAAGACGCGCCGCGAGGTGCTCGGCGACGAGCACGTCGACAACGCGATCGCGGGCACGACGCCGTTCACCGCGGACTTCCAGGACCTGATCACGCGCTACGCGTGGGGCGACATCTGGTCGCGGCCCGGGCTCGACCGGCGCACGCGCAGCTGCATCACGCTCACGGCGCTCGTCGCGCTCGGCCACCACCACGAGCTCGCGATGCACGTGCGCGCGGCGTTGCGCAACGGCCTGACGCCGGACGAGATCAAGGAGGTGCTCCTCCAGTCCGCCGTCTACTGCGGGGTACCGGCGGCGAACCGCGCGTTCGCGATCGCGTCGGAGGTGCTCGCGGAGCAGTGAGGACGCAGGTCGGGATCGTCGGCGCAGGCCCGGCCGGGCTGACGCTCGGCCGGCTGCTCGAGCGGGCCGGGATCGAGAGCGTGATCCTCGAGCAGCGCAGCCGCGAGTACTGCGAGCACCGCGTCCGCGCGGGCGTGCTCGAGCAGGGCGTCGTCGACCTGCTCCGCGACGCGGGCGCCGGCGAGCGGATGGACCGCGAGGGGATCCCGCACGGCGGCATCTACCTCCAGTTCGCCGGCGAGCGCCACCACGTCCCGATGCAGGAGCTCACGGGCCGCGGGATCATGATCTACGGGCAGACCGAGGTCGTGAAGGACCTGATCGCGGCGCGGATCGAGAGCGGGCTGCCGCTGCACTTCGAGGCCGAGGACGTGAGCGTGCACGACCTCGACTCGGAGCGGCCGCGGATCCGGTGGGCCGGCGGCGAGCTCGAGTGCGACGTCGTCGCGGGCTGCGACGGCTTCCACGGCGTGTGCCGGCCGAGCATCCCGGACGGCGTGCTGCACACGTTCGAGCGCGAGTACTCGTTCGGCTGGCTCGGGATCCTCGCGCAGGTGGCGCCGTCGATGGACGAGCTGATCTACGCGCACCACGAGCGCGGCTTCGCGCTGCTCTCGCTCCGCTCGCCGGAGCTCTCGCGCTACTACGTGCAGGTCGACCACGACGAGGATCCGGCGAACTGGCCGGACGAGCGGATCTGGGAGGAGCTGCGCGCGCGCACGTCGCTCGACGGCTGGGAGCTGGCCGACGGGCCGATCCTCGAGAAGGGCGTGACCGGGATGCGGAGCTTCGTCGCGGAGCCGATGCAGTACGGGCGGCTCTACCTCGCCGGCGACGCGGCGCACATCGTCCCGCCGACCGGTGCGAAGGGCCTGAACCTCGCGGTGCACGACGTGGCCGTGCTCGCCGACGCGCTCGTCGCGTGGTTCCGCGACCGCGACGCGTCGAAGCTCGACGGCTATTCGGCGGCGTGCCTCCGCCGCGTCTGGCGTGCCGAGCACTTCTCGTACTGGATGACGACGATGCTCCACCGCCACGGCGACGACTTCGACCTGAAGCTGCAGCTCTCGCAGCTCCGCTACGTCACGACGTCGGACGCCGCAGCGCGCTCGCTCGCGGAGAACTACACCGGCCTGACTGCCGTCTAGTCGGGACGCGGCCTCACGACGGTGCCTGGCACCACCTGCCAGAACTGCACGACGGTGCCTGGCACCACCTGCCGACGGTGGCGCTTTCGCGAGGCACGCGTGACGCTTCTGCG
This sequence comes from Gaiellaceae bacterium, assembly GCA_035506655.1. Lineage (GTDB taxonomy): Bacteria > Actinomycetota > Thermoleophilia > Gaiellales > Gaiellaceae > Palsa-739. Next base: position 123,118 of record DATJOZ010000034.1, on the reverse strand, counting down.
AGTCGTGTCTGACACCGGGGCATGTCCCCGGGCGACAGGTCAGGCCGCGGAGTAGCCCTCGCGCCGCAGGAGTGCGCGGGCGCGGTTCGCCGGGTCGGCGCCGTTGACGAGGATCACGAGCACGCCGCCGTACTCCGGGGAGACGTGGCGGAGCTCGAAGTCCTCGATGTTGATCCCGTCGGCGCCGAGGAGCTGCGTGATCTGCGCGAGGACGCCCGGGCGGTCCGGGATGCGGACGCGGATCCGGTTCAGCTGCTGCGCCTCCGTGCCGTACGCGTGCGACAGCATCCGCTCGCGCGTTCCCGCCGCCTCGCCGATCGTGCGCTCGAAGTACGCGCGATCGCCGTCGCGCAGCGCGCGCTCGACGTCGGAGAGGTCTGCGCTGTACGCGGCGAGCGCGTCGGCGATGAGGTCGCCGTTGTCGACGAAGATGTCCGTCCACACCGCGGGGTTCGCGCCGGCGATGCGCGTCATGTCGCGGAGCGACGCGCCCGCGTGCTCGACCGGGCCCTCGTCGTCGGCCGCCGCGACGCCGACGCGCCCGACGAGGACGTTCGCGAGCGCGTGGGGGAGATGGCTCGTGAGCGCGAGCAGCCGGTCGTGCTGCTCCGCGCTCTGCCGCACCGGGCGCGCGCCGAGGCCCGTCACGAAGCGCTCGACGAGCGCGAGCCGCTCCGGGTCGGTCGCCGCGGTCGGCGTGACGAACCACGTCGCGGCGTCGAAGAGGTCCGCGGTCGCGCGGCCCGGCCCGCCGGTCTCGCCGCCGGCGACCGGATGGCCGGGAACGAAGCGCGGGTCGGCGACGGCCGACGCGAGCGCGCGCTTCGTCGATGCGACATCCGTCACGGTCGTGTCGGGTCCGGCCGCGGCGAGCACGGCGCCCATCGTCTCGACGACGACGCCGACCGGGACCGCGACGACGACGAGCTCCGCATCGGCGAGCGCGTCCGCGAGCGTCGCGGCCTGTGCGTCGAACGCGCCGCGCCCCGCCGCCTCCTTCAGCGTCGCCGCGTCGATGTCGAACCCGGCGATCGCCTTCGCGCCGGCGCGCTTCGCCGCGAGCGCGACCGACGTCCCGATCAGCCCGGTGCCGACGACCGCGATCCGCGCCACGCCGAGCGCCGCGGGAGCCGCGGGCGCCGGCTCCGCCCGCCGCGGCTCCGCCGCCGCGGCCTCCTCCTTCATCACGTCGAGGATCGCGGCGAAGAGCGCGCGCACCGACCGCTCCGACATCGGCCCGCGGTTCAGCGCCGCGAGCTCGGTCAGAAGCGCCGCCTCGCGCTCCGCGTCGACGAACCGCGTGCCGGCCTCCTGCTTGTGCTCGCGCACGCGCGTCACGAGCTCGAGCCGCCGGTTCAGCGCGTCGAGCAGCGCACCGTCGATCGCCGCGATCTCGGCACGCAGGCCCTGCAGCTCGGGAGTCGGCTCGCTCATGCCCGCTCCCTGCGCCGGCAAAGCCGGCGCGTCCGCTCCTTGGTGAGCTCCGTCGAGCCTGCGCTCATGTCGGCATCCTCTCACCCGCCTCGATCCGGAGCGGCAGCCGGTTCGCCGGCGGCGAGAGCGGGCAGACCCAGTCCGGGTCGTACGAGCACGACGGGTTGTAGGCGAAGTTGAAGTCGAGCAGGAGCGAGTCCGTCCCGCCGCCGAGGTCGGCGCCCTTGACCGTGTCGAGGAGGTAGCGGCCGCCGCCGTAGGTCTCGACGCCGCAGGTCGCGTCGCGGAACGGGAGGAAGACGCCGCCGCCGTACGTCTCGAGCCGGTACAGCTCCAGTGCGTACGGGTCGCCGCCGAGTGCGAACGACGCCCGCGCGAACGGACGGAACGTCAGCGTCCCGCCGCCGCTCGCGTCGATCGGCTGCGGCGGCGCGTCCAGGTCCTCGAGCGACGCGACGACGCGGAACGCCGGGTCGTAGTCGAAGTACGCGAGCCCGCGGAAGCCGCCGCGCGCGTCCTCGGGCAACGCCGACTGCGGGTGCGTGGCGAAGAGCTCGTCGCGCACCGCGCGCCACCGCCGCCACGCCTCCTCCGGCTCGTCGGCCGCGCGCACGTCCGCATAGAGCGCGAAGATGCGCCGCCGCCAGTCGAGCAGCTCGAGGGTCGCCTCTGAGGACAGGGCTATTCCTCGTCGAGCTTCAGCGCGGCGGAGTTGATGCAGTAGCGGAGCCCGGTCGGCGCGGGGCCGTCCGGGAACACGTGCCCGAGGTGGCCGCCGCACGCAGCGCACATGACCTCCGTGCGCACCATCCCGTAGGTCGTGTCGGTCTCCTCGTCGATCGCGTCCGCGCCGGCCGGCGCGGAGAACGCGGGCCAGCCGCAGCCCGAGTCGTACTTCGCGTCGGACGCGAAGAGCTCGGCGCCGCAGCCGGCGCAGCGGTACGTCCCCGGCTCGAAGACGTGGTCGTACTCGCCGGTGAACGGCGCCTCGGTCCCCTTCTCGCGGAGGACGTGGAACTGCTCGGGCGTCAGCTCCTGCCGCCACTCCGCATCGGTCTTCTCGATCTTCGTCATGGAGACCAGGTTATCGTTCGGGCGCATGTCCGGAATCGACCTCGATGCCGTCGTCGCGATCGACGTGCACACGCACGCCGAGATCTCGACGCGCACCGGCGAGGACGGCCTCCGCCCCGAGTGGCGCGAGGCGGCCGCGAAGTACTTCGGCGAGTCGACCGTGCCGACCGCGGAGGACGTCGCCGCGTACTACCGCGAGCGGAAGATGGCCGCGGTGATCTTCACCGTCGACGCCGAGTCGGTGACCGGCCGCGCGGCGGTGCGGAACGAGGAGATCGCCGAGGCGGCGGCCGCGAACCCGGACGTGCTGATCCCGTTCGCGTCGGTCGACCCCGGCAAGGGCACGCGCGCCGTCGAGGAGGCGAGGCGGCTGATCCGCGACTACGACTTCCGCGGCTTCAAGCTGCATCCGAACGTCCAGGCGTTCTTCCCGAACGACCCGGCGGTCTATCCGCTGTACGAGGTGATCGCGGAGGCGGGGCTGCCGGTGCTCTTCCACACCGGCCACTCCGGGATCGGCACCGGGCTCCCCGGCGGCGGCGGCATCCGGCTCAAGTACTCGAACCCGATGCACGTCGACGACGTCGCGGTCGACTTCCCGGAGCTGACGATCGTGCTCGCGCATCCGTCGTTCCCGTGGCAGGACGAGGCGATCTCCGTGGCGCTGCACAAGCGGCAGGTCTACATCGACCTCTCCGGCTGGTCGCCGAAGTACTTCCCGAAGAACCTGATCCAGTACGCGAACACGCTGCTCCGCGACCGCGTGCTCTTCGGCTCCGACTATCCGCTGATCACGCCGGAGCGCTGGCTCGCCGACTTCGAGGAGGCCGGCTTCAAGGACGAGGTGCGGCCGCTGATCCTGAAGGACAACGCGGCCCGCCTGCTCGGGCTGAGCTAGGCGGCGGTCGCTGCGGCGGCCGCGGCCGCGCGGCCGCCGTTCTCGCCGAGCCACGCGTCGACGGCGCGCGCGCAGCGGCGGCCCTCGTCGATCGCCCAGACGATGAGCGACTGGCCGCGCCGCGCGTCGCCCGCGGCGAAGACGCCGGGGACGGACGTCGCGAACTCGGCCGCATCGACGTTGCCGCGGCCGTCGCGCGCGACGCCCAGCTGGTCGAGCAGCGCCGGTTCCGGGCCGACGAAGCCCATCGCGAGCAGCACGAGCTCCGCGGGCCGGCTCTCCTCGGTGCCCGGCACCGTCGCGAACGGCGGCACGCCCGTGTTCTGCGCCCAGTGGATCTCCTGCACGGTGCCGAAGCCGCCGGTGAGCTCGGTCGTCGAGATCGCGAAGCTGCGCTCGCCGCCCTCCTTCAGCGCGTACGACGTGCGGAGCTTCATCGGCCAGAGCGGCCACGGCGTCAGCTCGTCCGGCCGCGAGGCGGGCGGCTCGCCGAGCAGCTCGATCTGGGTGACGGACGCCGCGGCCTCGCGGTGCGCGCTCGCGACGCAGTCCGCGCCCGTGTCGCCGCCGCCGATCACGATCACGTGCTTGCCCGCCGCCGTGATCGCGGGCTCGGCGAGCGTCCCGGCGACGACGCGGTTCTGCCCGTAGAGGTACTCCATCGCGAAGTGGACGCCGCCGAGCGCGCGCCCCGGCACCGGCAGGTCGCGTGGCACGCGCGAGCCGACCGCGAGGACGACGGCGTCGTGCTCGCCCGCGAGCTCCGCGGGATCGACGTCGACGCCGACGTCCACGCCGAACCGGAACTCGACGCCCTCGGCCGCCATCTGCGCGAGCCGGCGCTCGACGACCGTCTTCTCGATCTTGAAGTCCGGCACGCCGAAGCGGAGCAGTCCGCCACCCGTCTCGTCGCGCTCGTAGACCGTGACGCGATGCCCGGCGCGGGCGAGCTGCTGCGCGCACGCGAGCCCTGCGGGCCCGGAGCCGACGACGGCGACGCTGCGCCCCGACGGCTCCGCCGCCGGCTGCGCGACGATCCAGCCCTCGTCCCAGCCGCGGTCGACGATCGCGCGCTCGATCGCCTTGATCGAGACGGCGTTGCCCTCGTCGATCTCGAGCACGCACGATGCCTCGCACGGAGCCGGGCACAACCGCCCCGTGAACTCCGGGAAGTTGTTCGTGCGGTGCAGCTGGTCGAGCGCCTCGCGGAACCGGTCGCGGTAGACGAGGTCGTTCCAGTCCGGGATCAGGTTCCCGAGCGGGCAGCCGGAGTGGCAGAACGGGACGCCGCACTCCATGCAGCGCGCGCCCTGCTCGCGCAGCTCGACGAGCGGCAGCGTCTTCACGAACTCGCGGTGGTCGTGGACGCGCTCGGCGGTCGCGCGCTCCGGCGGCTCCGCGCGCTGCAGCTTCATGAAGGCGCCGAGCTCGCCCATTACGCCGCTGCCTCGGCAGACTCGCTCTCCGTGATGTAGAAGCCGTCGCCGCCGGTCGAGACCGGATGATCGAGGTGGAGGCCGAGCGCGCGCTTGTAGTCGTGCGGCATCACCTTCACGAACAGCCCGCGCGCGGCGTCCCAGCCGGCGAGCACCCGTGCCGCGACCGGCGAGCCGGTGCGCAGCTCGTGCTCCTCGACGAGCGCGCGCAGCGTCTCCTCGTCGTCGTCGCCGACCGGCTCGAGACCGACGAGCTCGTGGTTGCAGCGCGACGCGAATGTGCCGTCCTCGTCGAGGACGTACGCGACGCCGCCGCTCATGCCGGCCGCGAAGTTGCGGCCGGTGCGCCCGAGCACGACGGCGATGCCGCCCGTCATGTACTCGCAGCCGTGGTCGCCGGTGCCCTCGACGACGGCGCTCGCGCCGGAGTTCCGCACGGCGAAGCGCTCGCCGACGACGCCGCGGAAGAACGCGCGGCCCGACGTCGCGCCGTAGAGGATCGTGTTCCCGGCGATGACGTTCTCCTCCGCGCGGAAGCCCGCGTCGTCCGGCGGGCGCAGCGCGAGCACGCCGCCCGAGAGGCCCTTGCCGACGTAGTCGTTCGCGTCGCCGACGAGCGTGAGCTCGATCCCGGGCGCGAGCCACGCGCCGAACGACTGCCCCGCGGAGCCGCGCAGGGTGATCCGGATCGTCCCCGCCTCGAGGCCGGCGGCGCCGTGTGCGCGCGTCACCGCGTTCGAGAGGATCCCGCCGACGGTGCGGTTCGTGTTCGCGATCGCGAGCTCCGCCACGACCGGCGTCCCGTCCGCGATCGCGGCGCGCGCCTTGTCGACGAGCTTCCAGTCGAGCGCGTCGTCGAGCGCCGGCGCCTGCGGCCGCGTCCGGCGGAGCGGCGCCTCGGCCGGAGCCTCGGCCCGCGCGAGGATCCGCGAGAGGTCGACGCCGCGCTCGCGCCACTCGGAGACCGCCTCGTCGCCGTCCAGGAGATCGACGCGGCCGACGAGGTCCTCGAAGCGCGCGACGCCGAGCCGCGCCATCAGCTGCCGCGCCTCCTCGGCGACGAAGAAGAAGAACTCGACGACGTGCTCCGGCTTGCCGGCGAAGCGCTTCCGCAGCTCGGGGTCCTGCGTCGCGATCCCGACGGGGCACGTGTTGAGATGGCAGGCGCGCATCATCACGCAGCCGGTCGCGACCAGCGGCGCCGTCGCGAAGCCCATCTCGTCCGCGCCGAGCAGCGCGGCGACGACGACGTCGCGCCCCGTCTTCAGCTGCCCGTCGGTCTGCACCCAGATCCGCGAGCGGAGGTCGTTCAAGACGAGCGTCTGCTGCGTCTCCGCGAGCCCGAGCTCCCACGGCACGCCGGCGTGGAGGATCGACGAGACCGGCGACGCGCCCGTGCCGCCCTCGTGGCCGGAGATGAGCACGTGGTCGGCGCCCGCCTTCGCGACGCCGGCGGCGACGGTGCCGACGCCGACCTCCGAGACGAGCTTCACGGAGATGCGCGCGTTCGGGTTCCCGCAGCGCAGGTCGTAGATGAGCTGCTTCAGGTCCTCGATCGAGTAGATGTCGTGGTGCGGCGGCGGCGAGATCAGCCCGACGCCCGGCGTCGTCAGCCGGACGCTCGCGATGTAGCCGTCGACCTTGTGGCCCGGGAGCTGGCCGCCCTCGCCGGGCTTCGCGCCCTGCGCCATCTTGATCTGGAGCTCGTCCGCGTTCGCGAGGTAGAACGCGTTCACGCCGAAGCGGCCCGACGCGACCTGCTTGATCGCGGAGCGGCGCGAGTCGCCGTTCGGGTCGGGGACGTAGCGGACGGGATCCTCGCCGCCCTCGCCCGTGTTCGAGCGGCCGCCGATCCGGTTCATCGCGATGGCGAGCGTCTCGTGCGCCTCGCGCGAGATCGAGCCGAGCGACATCGCGCCGGTCGAGAACCGCTTGACGATCTCCGCCGCGGGCTCGACCTCGTCGAGCGGGATGCCGCCGTCCTCCGGGAAGCGGAACCGCATCAGGCCGCGCAGCGTCGAGCGGCGCGCCGAGTCCGCGTTCACCTGCGCCGAATACTCCTCGTACGTCTCCGGCCGGTTGTTGCGCACGGCGTGCTGGAGCAGCGCGATCGTCTCCGGGTTCCACTGGTGGTGCTCGCCCTCGCGGCGCCACGCGTACAGGCCGATCACCGGCAAGAGCTCGTCGGCCGAGCCCGGGTACGCGCGCGCGTGCCGCGCCAGCGCGCCCTCGGCGAGGTCGCGCAGCCCGATCCCGCCGATGCGCGACGGCGTGTGCGTGAAGTGCCGCTCGACGAGCTCCTCGGAGAGGCCGACCGCCTCGAAGATCTGCGCGCCGCAGTAGGACGGGATCGTCGAGATCCCCATCTTCGACATCGTCTTCAGCAGGCCCTTCGCGATCCCCTTCACCGCGCGCGACTGCGCCGTCTCCGCGTCCATCCCGTCCGGCAGCCAGCCGAGCTCGACGAGCTCCGCGAGCGTCTCGAGCATGAGGTACGGGTTCACCGCCGCGGCGCCGTAGCCGATCAGCGTCGCGATCGAGTGCACGCTGCGCGGCTCGCCGGACTCGACGACGATCCCGGTCTGCAGGCGCGTTCCCTCGCGGACGAGGTGGTTGTGAACCGCAGCGGTCGCGAGGAGCGCCGGCACCGGGACCCGCGACGGTCCCGCCGCACGGTCGGACAGGATCAAGATGTTCGTGCCGGCGGCGAGCGCCATGTCGGCGCTGAGGGAGATGCGGTCGAGCGCCGTCGCGAGCCCGTCCGGGCCGTCCTCGACGGGCCACGTCGTGTCGACGGTGTGCGACTTGAAGACGGCGTGGTCGACATGCCGCAGCTGGTCGAGCTCCGTGTCGCGGAGGATCGGGTTGTCGATCACGAGCTGGCGCGCGTGCTCCGGCGTCTCGTCGAGCAGGTTCCGCTCCGAGCCGACGCTCGCCTTCACGCTCATCACGACGGCCTCGCGGATCGAGTCGATCGGCGGGTTCGTCACCTGCGCGAACATCTGCTTGAAGTACGAGTAGATGAGCGGCTTGCGGCGCGAGAGCACGGCGAGCGGCGTGTCGTTCCCCATCGAGCCGACCGCCTCCTCGGCGTTGCGCGCCAGCGGCGCGAGCATCACCTTCATGTCCTCCTGCGCGTAGCCGAACAGGAGCTGGCGGCGGCGCAGCGGCTCGGCCGGAGGCTCCGGCGCCGGCCCGGCCGGGAGGTCGGCGAGCCGCACCGTCTCGCGGTCGACCCACGACGCGTACGGCCGCCGCGTCGAGATCGTGCGCTTCACCTCGTCGTCGGGGACGATCCGGTGCTCGTCGAGGTCGACGAGGAAGAGCTTGCCCGGCGCGAGGCGCCCACGGCGCACGACGTTCGCCGGCTCCTCGTCGAGCACGCCGGTCTCCGACGCGAGGACGACCCAGCCGTCGGACGTCTCGAACCAGCGGCCCGGGCGCAGCCCGTTCCGGTCGAGCGTCGCGCCGATCACGCGGCCGTCGGTGAACGCGATCGCCGCCGGCCCGTCCCACGGCTCCATCAGGCACTGGTGGTACGCGTAGAAGCCCTTCAGCTCGGCGGCGAGGTCGTCGCGCCCCTCGAACGCCTCCGGGATCATCATCATCATCGCGTGCTGGATCGAGCGGCCGCCGAGCAGCAGCAGCTCGAGCACGTTGTCGAAGACGGCGGTGTCGGAGCCGCCCTCGTCGTGGATCACCGGCAGCACCTTCTTCAGGTCGTCGCCGAAGAGCTCGGACGCGAGCTGCGACTCGCGCGCGCGCATCCAGTTCACGTTGCCGCGCAGCGTGTTGATCTCGCCGTTGTGCGCGATCAGCCGGTACGGATGCGCGAGCGCCCAGCTCGGCCATGTGTTCGTCGAGAACCGCGAGTGGATCAGCGCGAGCGCGCTCTCGAAGCGCGGGTCGGTGAGGTCGGGGTAGAAGCCGGCGAGCTGCGGCGCCGTCAGCATCCCCTTGTAGACGAGCCGCCGCGACGAGAGGCTCGGGACGACGAGGTCGGCTCCGGCCGCCTTCTCCGCGAGCCGGCGGATCACGTACAGCTTCCGCTCGAACGCGTCCTCGTCCGCGCACGTCGAGCCGACGACGAACTGCCGGAAGACCGGCGCGATCGCCGCCGCGGTCTTCCCGGCGAAGCGGAAGTCGGTCGGGACGTCGCGCCACGCGACGAGCTCCTGCCCCTCGGCGGCGACGATCTCCTCGACGAGCGCCTCGATCTCCGCGCGCCGCCTGTCCTCGACCGGCAGGAAGCAGGCGCCGACCGCGTACGCGCCCGGCGCCGGCAGCGCGTCGCCGAGCTCGCCGCGGAAGAACGCGTCCGGGGTCTGGACGAGGATCCCGGCGCCGTCGCCGGTGTCCGGGTCCGCGCCCTGCGCGCCGCGGTGCTCGAGGTTCGCGACCGCGCGGAGCGCACGATCGACCGTCTCGTGCGTCGGCTCGCCGCTCAGCCGCGCGACGAACGCGACGCCGCACGCGTCGTGCTCGAACACCGGGTCGTAGAGACCGGCGGCGGTCGGCGGGTGGATGCGGGTTGGACGCTCGCGGTGCGGCAAACGTGCCTCACTGTTCGAGAGGGAAGGACTCCGCCTGTGGTGCTAGTCGGCGGTGGCGGAAGGAGTGCCGACTAGCGCAGGGAGAACGGCGCGGCGAACGCGAAGACGATCGACTTCTTGCGGTTCAGCATGCGCGCCATCGAGCCTGGGAGGCTAGCTCGACGGCGCGCCGCGAAGGATGGTGTTCTCCGGTTTGTCACCTCCTCGCAACCCGTCCTATTCCTGAAGCACCACGGGCGAGACCGACATCGCCGACGCCGCCGCGCCGTGGGGTTGCCCGAGCGGCAGGTGGATGTGGCCGTGGCGCTCCGTCCCGTAGCCGCCGGGGACCGGGATGTAGAACTCGGGGTAGCCCCACATGCCGTGCTCGGAGACGTCGAGGCCCGCGGTCTCCACGTCCTCCTCGACGCGGATCCCCCAGAGCTTCTTGAACGCCCAGAGCACCGTGAACGACGCGGTGAACGTCCACACGCCGACGACGCAGATGCCGAGCGCCTGGACGCCGAGCTGGTGGAAGCTGCCGGTGTAGACGAGGCCGCCGGTGCCGGTGGCGAGGTTCTTCGCGAGCAGTGGGACGGCGAAGAGGCCGGTGGCGAGCGTGCCCCAGACGCCGGACATGCCGTGCACCGCGACGGCGCCGATCGGGTCGTCGATCCCGCGGCCCTCGACCCAGATCACGCCGGTGACCGCGATCGTCCCGGAGACGAGCCCGATCACGATCGCCGCCCACGGCGCGACGAAGCCGGAGGCCGCGGTGATCGCGACGAGCGCCGCGAGGACGCCGTTCAGCATCATCGAGATGTCGGGCTTCTTCAGGACGATCCAGGCCGTCGCGATCCCGCCGATCGCGCCCGAGGCGGCGGCGATGTTCGTCGTGATCGCGACGTACGCGAAGTAGCCCCAGCCGCCGAAGTTGACCGAGAGCGTCGAGCCGGGGTTGAAGCCGAACCAGCCGAACCAGAGGATGAGCGTCCCGAGGACGGCGTAGGGGAGGTTGTGGCCCGGGATCGGGTTCGCGCGGCCGTCCTTCCCGAACTTCCCGATCCGCGGCCCGAGCAGGAGGGCCCCGGCGAGGGCGGCGAGCGCGCCCTGGAAGTGGACGACCGTCGAGCCGGCGAAGTCCTGCATCCCGAGGTGGAAGAGCCAGCCGTGCGGGCTCCAGATCCAGTGGGAGGTGACGCTGTAGATGAGCGTGAAGACCGCGCCGAAGGCGAAGTAGACCCAGAGCTTGGCCCGCTCGGCCATCGCGCCCCAGACGATCGCGAGCGAGACGCCGGCGAAGACGACCTCGAAGAGGTAGCCGGCCGCGCCGGGGACCTGCGAGAAGAAGTCGAACGGCTTCTGGCCGACCGTGATCAGCTCGTTCACCGACGGGAAGAAGCCGGAGGTGCCGATGATCGAGTTCCCGTCCCCGAACGCCATCCCGAAGCCGACGGCCCAGTAGATCAGGGACGCGACCGCGAAGATCAGGACGTTCTTGCCGGCGATGTGGCCGGCGTTCTTCATGCGGGTCAGACCCGCCTCGAGGAATGCAAAGCCCGCCTGCATGAACATGACGAGCACCGCCGTGACGACCACCCAGATCGTGCTGGCCGCGATCAGCAGGTCGTGCTTGCTCACCCGAAACCTCCCCTTTTGCCCGCTCTGGACCATCAAAAAAGCCCGCGGGACGGGTGTCCCACGGGCTCCATTGCCCGGCCGGAGCCGCGTCGTCGCGGCGGTGGCCTGTCCCCACTCTGCCCGAAGGGTCGGCCGGAGGCAAGTGTGAAGATCCCGCGAAGGCAGTTGACAGACGGCCCCGGCGTCATGCACTCTGAGTGCGGAATGACGACTGCCGCCACACCGGTGCGCTCGAGCGGGATCCCGCTCGCGGCCGCGTGCGGCACGATCATCGTCGTCGTCATTTCGATTCTCCCCCTCTAGGGGGAGATCACGAACACGCGTCGAGTAGACGCATACGCCGACCTCACAACACCCGAAGTGCGTCTCGGGTCAGACGGAAGGACAGTGTTCGTGACACCTCGCAGGATCCAGATCTTCGACTCTTCGTTGCGGGACGGCGGGCTCGCCCCGGGCTCCGTCCTGCTCCCGGACGACCGCGTCGAGGTCGCCCTCGAGCTCGAGCGGCTCGGCGTCGACGTGCTCGAGGCGGGCTCCGCGGCGGACGTCGTCGGCGTCCGCGCGGTCGCCGAGGCGGTCGAGCGGCCGGTCGTCGCGGTCTTCGCGCGGCCGACCCAGGACGACCTCGATTCCGCCGGCGCCGCGCTCTTCCGCGCGCGCCGCTCCCGGATCCATCTCTCCGTCCGCTCGGACGAGGCGGACGCCGTGCGCTGGGCGGTCGAGGCCGCCGCGGCCCGCGCCCACGAGGTACAGCTCTCCGTCGAGGACGCGACGAGCGCCGACCCGGCCGCCGTCGCCGCGATCTTCCGCGCCGCGCTCCAGGGCGGCGCCGTCGCCGTCGGGGTCGGCGACGCCGCCGGAAGCGCGCTCCCGTCCCGGCTGGCCGGGCTCGTCGCCGAGCTCCGCGCCGTGACTCCGGTGACCCTGTCCGTCCACTGCCACGACGACCTCGGGCTCGCGGTCGCCGGCTCGCTCGCCGCCGTCGAGGCGGGAGCCGACCAGGTGGAGTGCACGGTGAACGGGATCGGCGAGCGCGCGGGGAACGCGTCGCTCGAGGAGCTCGTCGTCGCGCTGCGTGTCCGCCGCGACCACTACGAGGTCGAGACCGGCGTCGACACGTCGCGGCTCGCGGCCGCGTCGCGCGTCGTCGCCGGGCGCACCGGCTGGGTCGTCCAGCCGAACAAGGCCGTCGTCGGCGCGAACGCGTTCGCCCACGAGGCCGGCATCCACCAGGACGGGATGCTGAAGGACGAGCGGACGTACCAGATCATCGACCCGGGCGAGGTCGGCGTCCGGATGACGCTCCCGCTCGGCAAGCACTCCGGCCGCCACGCGTTCGCGCGCGCCTGCGCCGAACGGGGGATCGTCGTCTCCGGCGACGAACTCAATGCGGCCTTCAAGCGGTTCAAGCAGCTCGCCGACTTCGGCGGAGCGGTTCCCATCGACGCGGTGTTCGAGGAGGTGACGGCATGAGCGACAGGCCCACGATCGCCTGTCTGACGGGAGCCGGAACGGCTCCGGAGTTGATGGCGGAGGCGGTGCGCGCGCTCGAGGCCGTCGCCCGGCTGCACGGGATCGCCTTCGAGGAGGTGCACGCGCCGTTCGGCACCGCAGCCGTCGCGCGCGGCGGCCAGGCGTTCCCGGCGGCGACGCGGAACGTCGTGCTCGACGCGGACGCCGTGCTCGTCGCGGGCGCGGACGAGCCGGCGCTCGCCGAGGTGATGGCCGAGCTCGACCTCCGCGCACGCGTCACGCGCGTGCGCTTCGGGCAGCACGACGACGTCGCGGTCGTCGCGCCGATGGACGACGAGAGCTCCGCGTGGGCGCTCGAGCGCGCGTTCGAGGTCGCGGAGCGGCGGCGCCTGCGCGTCGCGTGCGTCGGCGACGGCGAGTGGTGCGACCTCGCCGACTCGGTCGGCGAGGAGTTCGAGCACATCCACGTCGAGCACCTGTCGCCGCGCGTCGCGCTGCCGCTCGCCGCGTTTCAGGCGGGACGGTTCGACGTCGTCGCGACCGCGCCGGCGTGGGCCGAGCCGCTCGTCGAGATCGTCGCCGCGCCGGCGACTGCGCGGGTCGCGGCACACGCGCTTCTCGCGGAGCACGGCCCGAGCCTCTGCGTCCCGTCGCCCGACGGCGGCTTCGCCATCGCCGGCCACGGCGTGACGAACCCGAGCAGCATGCTCCTCGCCGCTGCGCTCGCACTGGAGTACGGGCTCGGCCGGCCGGCCGCGGCCGCGACGCTCGCCGGCGCGGTGTCGGCCGCGCTCGTCGACGGCCCGCAGACGCCGGACCTCCTGCGCCGCGGCGTCGGCGCGACGAGCCGCGAGTTCACGGAGCGCGTCGTCGACGGGTTCCAGCTCTCGCTCCGCAACGCCGAGTTCTGGGCGGGTGCGGCATGAGCGCAGGCTCGAAGAAGCGGATGAACGGCGCGGACGCGGTGCTGCGCTCGCTCGAGGCGGAGGGCGTCGACACGGTCTTCGGCCTGCCGGGCGGCGCGATCCTCCCGACGTACGACGCGTTCGCGCGCGGCACGACCGTCCGCCACGTCCTCGCCCGCCACGAGCAGGGCGCGGGCCACATGGCCGAGGGCTACGCGCGCGCCTCCGGCCGCGTCGGCGTTGCGCTCGCGACGTCAGGCCCCGGCGCGACGAACCTCGTCACGCCGATCGCCGACGCGTGGATGGACTCGACGCCGCTCGTCTGCATCACCGGCCAGGTCCGCTCGAACCTGATCGGCACCGACGCGTTCCAGGAGTGCGACATCACCGGGATCACGATCCCGATCGTCAAGCACTCGTGGCTCGTGCAGGACGTCGAGGAGATCCCGCACGCGATCAAGGCCGCGTTCCACGTCGCCTCGACCGGCCGCTGCGGGCCCGTGCTCGTCGACATCCCGCGCGACATCCAGGAAGCCGAATTCGACTTCTCCTACCCCGACGACGTTTCCCTCCCGGGATGGAAGCCGCCCCGCCGCGGGCATCCACGTCAGACGGCTGCCGCTGCTCAGGCAGTCGCCGCGGCGGAGCGGCCCATCCTCTACGTCGGCGGAGGAGTGCTGAACGCGCACGCGACCGACGAGCTCCTGAAGCTCGCGGAGACGGCGCGGCTGCCGGTCGTGACGACGCTGATGGGCAAGAGCGGCTTCCCGGAGACGCACGAGCTCCACGTCGGCTGGCCCGGCATGCACGGGCCGAAGTGGTCGAACTGGGCGCTGAACAAGGCCGACCTGATCGTCGCGGTCGGCGCGCGCTTCGACGACCGCGTCACCGGCAAGCTCTCGGCGTTCGCGCCGGGCGCGACCGTCGTCCACCTCGACATCGACGCGGCGGAGATCTCGAAGATCCGCCACGCCGACGTCCCGGTCGTCGGCCCGCTCAAGTCGGTGCTCGCCGACCTCGCGAAGGCGCTCGCGACGGCGGCGGTGCCCGGGAGGACGGAGCCGTGGCTCCGGCAGATCGCCGAGTGGAAGGAGCAGTTCCCGCTCCGCTACGGCGAGACGCGCCCGGGCGACCTGATGAAGCCGCAGCCGGTCTTCGAGATGCTCCAGGAGATGACGTCGTCGCGCGACGACGTGATCTGGACGACGGGCGTCGGCCAGCACCAGATGTGGGCGATGCAGTACCTGCTCTGCGACCGGCCGCGCACGTTCATCACGTCGGGCGGCCTCGGGACGATGGGCTACGGGATCCCCGCCGCGGTCGGCGCGAAGGCGGCGCGGCCCGACGCGACCGTCGTCTGCATCGACGGCGACGGCTGCTTCCAGATGACGCAGCAGGAGCTCGCGACGTCCGTCCTCGAGAACCTCCCGATCGTCGTCGTGATCGTGAACAACGGGTACCTCGGGATGGTCCGCCAGTGGCAGGACATGTTCTTCGAGGAGCGGTTCTCGCACATCCACCTCACGCACTCGGTGCCGGACTACGCGAAGCTCGCGGAGGCGTACGGCGCGCTCGGCTTCACCGCCGAGAGCGAGTCCGAGGTCGCCGACGCGCTCGAGGAGGCGCTCGCCTCCGGGCGGACCGCGGTCGTCGACGCGCGCGTCGACCCGCGCGAGCACTGCTTCCCGATGATCCCGGCCGGCGCCGCCGCGCTCGACCTCGTCGAGTTCGACGACACGCAGAACGAGGTGACGGCGTGATCCACACCGTCGCAGTCCTCCTCGAGAACAAGCCCGGCGCGCTGACGCGGATCACGAGCATGTTCGCGCGGCGCAACTACAACATCGAGAGCCTCGCGGTCGGCCCGACGGAGCGGCACGACGTCTCGCGCGTCACGCTGCGCGTCGACTGCGCCGGCCAGTCGCTCGAGCAGATCGAGAAGCAGATGCACAAGCTCGTGAACGTCCTCCGCGTCGTCGAGCTCCCGCCGGGCGAGTCGATCGAGCGTGAGCTCGCGCTGCTGCGCGTCGCCGCGCCGCCGAACGCACGGGCGGAGCTGATGGCGCTCGGCGAGGTCTTCGGCGCGAAGGTCGTCGACCTCGGGCCGGACTCGATCGTGTTCGAGCTGACGGGACCGCCCGAGGACGTGGACTCGTTCGAGGAGCTCGTGCGACCGCACGGCCTGCAGGAGCTCGTCCGCACCGGCAGGATCGGGCTGAACCGGCCGTCGCGCAGCACCTCGAAGCGTACGCGGCAGCACGTCCTCGTCTGAACCCCACACGAAGGAGACCCATCGAATGGCGACCATCCACCGCGACGGCGATCTCGGCCTCCTCGACGGCAAGGTCGCCGTCGTCGGCTTCGGCAGCCAGGGCCACGCGCACGCGCTGAACCTTCACGACTCCGGCGTCCAGGTGCACGTCGGCCTGCGCGACGGAAGCGGCTCGCGGGCCGCCGCGGAGGAGGCCGGGCTCGAGGTGGGCTCGGTCGCCGACGCGGTGCGCGGCGCGCAGGTCGTCGCGATGCTCGTGCCGGATCACGTCCAGAAGGGCGTCTGGGACGCCGACGTCGCGCCGAACCTCGACCCGGGCACGGCCGTGCTCTTCGCGCACGGACTCAACGTCCACTTCAAGCGGATCGTCCCGCCCGCGGAGCACGACGTGATCATGGTCGCGCCGAAGGCGCCGGGCCATCGCGTGCGCGAGCTCTACGTCGCGGGCGCCGGCACGCCCGGCCTCGTCGCCGTGCACCAGGACGCGAGCGGCCGCGCGCTGCAGCTCGGGCTCGCGTACGGCGTCGGGATCGGCTGCGGCCGCGTCGGGCTGCTCGAGACGACGTTCGCGGAGGAGACGGAGAGCGACCTCTTCGGCGAGCAGGCCGTCCTCTGCGGCGGCGTCCCCGCGCTCGTCCAGGCCGGCTTCGACACGCTCGTCGCCGCGGGCTACCAGCCGGAGATCGCCTACTACGAGTGCCTCAACGAGCTGAAGCTCATCGTGGATCTCCTCTACCAGGGCGGGCTCGAGTACATGCGCTACTCCGTGTCCGACGTCGCCGAGTACGGCGACCTCTCGCGCGGGCCGCGCATCGCCGACGCGCACGTGCGCGCCGAGATGCAGGAGATCCTCGAGGAGATCCGGAGCGGCAAGTTCGCCGAGGAGCTGTTCGCCGACGACGAGGCCGGCCGGCCGCACTTCGCCGAGCTGCGCGCGCAGGGCGCGGAGCGCGCGAAGGAGATGGAGCGCGTCGGCAAGGAGCTGCGCGACCTCGCGGGCATCGAGGGCCTGCTCGGCGCGGAAGCGCATGGCTGAATCCGTCGACGTCGGCGTCGCCCTGCTCGGCTACGGCACCGTCGGCTCGTCGGTCGACCGCCTCCTCGTCGACGGCGCGGACGAGATCGAGCGCGCCACCGGCCACCGGCTCCGCGTCGTCCGCGCGCTCGTGCGCGACGCGGGGAAGGAGCGCGGGTTCGCCGCGCGCGACGGCATGCTGACGACCGACTTCGCCGCCGTGCGCGACGATCCGGACGTCGACGTCGTCGCCGAGGTGATGGGCGGCGTCGAGCCGACCGGCGAGTACGTCCTCGAGCTGCTCCGCGCCGGGAAGTCCGTCGTCACCGCGAACAAGCAGCTCGTCGCGCGCCGCGGCGCGGAGCTGTTCGCCGCCGCGTCCGAGGCGGGCGTCCAGCTCCGCTTCGAGGCGTCGGTCTGCGCGGCGATCCCGGTCGTGAAGGTGCTCCGCGAGTCGCTCGTCGTCTCGAACGTCCACCGCGTGCTGGGGATCGTGAACGGGACGACGAACTTCATGCTCTCGACGATGGAGCGCGGCGGCACGTACGCCGAGGCGCTCGCGGAGGCGCAGCGCCTCGGGTACGCCGAGGCGGATCCGACGGACGACGTGAGCGGCGCCGACGCCGCCGCGAAGATGGCGATCCTTGCGACCGTCGCGTACGGCTCGCGCGTCACGATCGACGAGGTCGAGTGCCGCGGGATCGAGGAGGTCGAGCCGGCGCTCGTCCGCGCCGCCGACGAGCTCGGGATGGTCGTGCGCCTCGTCGGGATCGCGACGCTCGCCGACGAGAAGGTCGACGTCCGCGTGCAGCCGGCGCTCGTCGACCGCGCGCACCCGCTCGCCGCCGTCGACGGCGCGTTCAACGCCGTGATGCTCCAGGGCGACGCGATCCGCGAGATCACGCTCGAGGGCCCGGGCGCCGGCGGGATCGAGACCGCGTCCGCCGTCGTCGCGGATCTCGTCTCCGTCGTCGGCACGACGGGCACCGGCTTCCTCCAGAACGACGCGTGCTGGCGCGAGCTCGAGCGGCTGCCGCCCGGCGAGTGGGAGTCGCCGTTCTACGTCCATCTCGAGGTTGCGGACCGGCCCGGCGTGCTCGCGCACGCGGCGAGCCGGCTCGCGTCGCACGACGTCTCGGTCGCGCAGCTCGTGCAGCGGCTCGGCGAGGGCGAGGCGACGATCGAGCTCGTCCTCCACCAGGCGCCGCTGCAGTCGGTCACGGACGCGCTCGCGGAGATCGCCGCGCTGCCGGAGGTGCTGCGCGTCCCTTTCCCGCTGCCGGTGATCACGGAGCGGCCGCTGTGAGCGTGACGCTCGGCGAGGGGAACACGCCGCTGCTCGAGGCGCCGCGGCTGTCGGAGCGCTTCGGCGTCGACCTGCGGCTGAAGTGGGAAGGCGCGAACCCGACCGGCTCCTTCAAGGACCGCGGGATGACCGTCGCCGTGTCGCGCGCCGTCGAGCGCGGCGCGACGCGGCTCGTCTGCGCGTCGACCGGGAACACCGCCGCGTCGGCCGCCGCGTATGCCGCGCGCGCCGGGATCGAGGCCGTGATCGTCGTCGTCGCGGGCGCGGCCGCGAGCTCGAAGCTCGTCCAGGTGCGCGCCGTCGGGGGACGCATCGTCGAGGTCGAGGGGACGTTCACCGACGCGTTCGCCGAGGCGGAGCGGCTCGCGTCCGAGGACGGCTCGGTGTTCGTCAACTCCGGCGGCAACGACGACCGGATCGAGGGCCAGAAGACCGCCGCGTTCGAGATCGTCGAGCAGCTCGGCGGCGTCCCCGACGTGCTCGTCCTCCCGTACGGCGGCGGCGGCAACACGAAGGCGTACGCGCGCGGCTTCGAGGAGGCGGCGGGCACGCTGCCGCGGCTGCACCCGACCGAGGCGGCGCGCCGCGCGGACACGATCGCGTCCGCGATCCGCATCGTCGACCCGGTGCACCGCGCCGAGGTCGAGGACGCGGTCGCGCGGTCCGGCGGCGCGATCCTGACGGTGAGCGAGGACGCGCTCGTCGACGCATGGCGCACGCTCGGCTACGAGGAGGGCCTGTTCTGCGAGCCGGCGTCCGCCGCCGGCATCGCCGCGCTCGCGGCCGGCGCCGCGAAGCCGGGCGAGCGCGTCGTCGCCGTCGTGACCGGCCACGGGCTGAAGGACCCGGACGCCGTGACGAGGCTCGTCGCATGACGATCCACGTCCGCGCGCCCGCGACGAGCGCGAACCTCGGCGCGGGCTTCGACGTCGCCGCCGTCGCGTTCGACTTCTGGAACGACATGGTCGTCGACGAGCAGAGCGGCGACGCCCCCGACGAGGCGCACCTCGGCGTGCGGGCGTTCGCGCGCTACGCGTCGCCGAGCGAATGGCGCTTCGCGTTCGTCGACCGGATCCCGCGCGAGCGCGGCCTCGGCTCGAGCGCGGCCGTCGTCGCGAACGGTCTCGTCGCCGGCGCGATCGCCGCCGGCGCCGAGCCGTCGGCCGACGAGCTGCTCGCCGCGGGCCTCGAGCTCGAGGGCCACGCGGACAACCTCGCGGCCGCGCTCGTCGGCGGCGTCACGCTGACGTACGACGGGACGATCGCGCGCATCGCCGACGACGTCCCCGCCGCCGCGATTGCGCTCGTCCCGCAGGTGCGGACGAACACCGCGGACGCGCGCGCCGCCCTTCCGGCCGAGCTTCCGTACGCCGACGCCGTCTACAGCGCGATCCGCGCGACGCTGCTCGGCGCCGCCCTCGCGTCCGGCGACGCGCGCCTCTTCTCCGCGAGCGCCGGCGACCGCCTGCACGAGCCGTACCGCGCGGTGCACGCCCCGAGCCTCATGGCCGTGCGCGACGACCTGCCGCCGGGCGCGCTCGGCGCCACGCTCTCCGGCTCCGGCCCGACGGTGATCGTCTGGGCCGAGAAGGAGCGCGCGGGCGAGGTCGCCGCGACGCTCGCCGACCGTTTCCCGACCCACCAGATCCTCCACCTGTCCGTCACGACCACAGGAGCCGGCCCCGTATGAGCGACCCGTATTCGAAGCCGACAGACCCCGCGAAGCGGCACAGCGCCGCGATCACCGACGGCCCCGACCGCGCCGGCGCGCGCTCGATGCTGAAGGCGATCGGCCTCGACGACGAGGCGCTCGCCCGCCCGCTCGTCGGGATCGCGACGTCGTGGATCGAGACGATGCCGTGCAACTGGAACCAGCGCGAGCTCGCGCGCCACGTGCGCCGCGGCATCATCGAGGCCGGCGGCACGCCGATGGAGTTCAACACCGTCGCGGTCTCCGACGGCGTCTCGATGGGGACGTCCGGGATGCGCGCGTCGCTCGTCTCGCGCGAGACGATCGCCGACTCGATCGAGCTCGTCGTCCGCGGCCACCTGCTCGACGGGCTCGTCTGCATCGTCGGCTGTGACAAGACGATCCCCGCGGCCGTGATGGCGCTCGCGCGCCTCGACGTTCCGGGCCTCGTCCTCTACAACGGCTCGATCGCGCCGGGGCGCTTCAACGGGCGAAACGTCACGGTGCAGGACGTCTACGAGGCGATCGGCGCCGCGGCCGCCGGGACGATGTCGCACGAGGAGCTGCACGAGCTCGAGAACGCGGCATGCCCGGGCGCCGGCGCGTGCGGCGGCCAGTTCACCGCGAACACGATGGCGACCGTCGTCGAGTTCCTCGGGATCAGCCCGGGCGGGCTCAACGACATCCCGGCTGTCGACCCGGCGAAGCACGAGGCGGCGTACGAGGCCGGGAAGATCGCGATGCGGCTCGTGAGAGACGACGTGCGCCCGTCGCAGGTGATGACGCGCGAGGCGCTCGAGAACGCGATCGCCGCCGTCGCCGCGACCGCCGGCTCGACGAACGGCGTCCTGCATCTGCTGGCGATCGCGAAGGAGCTCGGCATCGAGCTCGAGCTCGAGGACTTCGACCGGATCGCAGCGCGGACGCCGGTCGTCGCGGACATCAAGCCCGCGGGCCGCTTCTTCGCGACGGACGTCCACGCCGCCGGCGGCGTCGGGCTCGTCGCGCGCGAGCTCTTGAAGGCGGGGCTCGTCCACGGCGACGCGCCGAACGTCGACGGGCGCTCGCTCTCCGGCGTCGCGTCCGCCGTCGTCGAGACGCCGGGGCAGGAGGTGATCGTCCCGATCGAGACGCCGCTGAAGGCGACCGGCGGGATCGCGATCCTCCGCGGCAACCTCGCGCCGGACGGCTGCGTCGTGAAGCTCGCCGGCCACGAGCGGCTCTTCCACAGCGGCCCGGCGCGCGTCTTCGACTCGGAGGAGGACTGCTTCGCCGCGGTGAAGGCGCGGAGCATCGAGCCGGGCGACGTCGTCGTGATCCGCTACGAGGGCCCGGCCGGCGGGCCCGGGATGCGCGAGATGCTGCACGTCACCGGCGCGCTCGTCGGCGAGGGGCTCGGCGACGAGGTCGCGCTCATCACCGACGGTCGCTTCTCGGGCGCGACCCACGGGCTGATGGTCGGTCACGTCGCGCCGGAGGCGGCCCGCGGCGGCCCGATCGCCGCGCTCCGGGACGGGGACACGATCGAGCTCGACGTCGAGAAGCGCGAGCTCCGCGTCCTGCTCTCCGACGACGAGATCGCCGCGCGGCTCGCCGCGGTCGTCCAGCCGCCGCCGCGCTACACGACCGGCGTGCTCGCCCGCTACGCGAAGCTCGTCTCGTCCGCCTCGGAAGGAGCGGTCCTCGATTGCTCGCCGTGAGAAATCGTGTAAGCTTTAGTTTCGATAGTGCAACACCGGAAGCGGGCTCGTCCCGTTCCGCATCGAGAGAGGCTGAGGGAACCGGCCCTATGACGCCTCGGCAACCTGCTCGCCAGAGCGTGGTGCCAATCCCGGCCGAGCCACCCGGCTCGGAGGATGTGAAACGAGACGAAAGGAGTCATGTCGTGCCCGCCACCGCGCTTCGTTGCCGCATCTGCGAGAGGCAGTACCCGCTCGACCCGATCGGCGTCTGCTCCCACTGCTTCGGCCCGCTCGACCCGGTCTACGACCGCGACGAGCAGCGCCGGACGGTCACCCACGCGTCGATCGAGGCCGGCCCGCGGTCGATCTGGCGCTACGCGTCGCTCCTGCCCGTCGCCCCGCCGGCCGAGCAGCGGCTCGCGCCCGGCTGGACGCCGCTCGTCGAGGCGCCGCGCCTCGCGTCGGCGCTCGGCGTCGGCGAGCTCTGGCTGAAGCTCGACACCGCGAACCCGACGCACTCGTTCAAGGACCGCGTGGTCGCCGTCGCCGCCGCGAAGGCGCTCGAGCTCGGCCGGACGACGCTGTCGTGCTCGTCCACCGGCAACCTCGCGAACGCCGTCGCGGCCCGTGCCGCGGCGGAGGGGCTCGAGGCCGTCGTCCTCGTCCCCGCCGACCTCGAGCCGGAGAAGCTCGTCGCGACCGCGGTCTACGGCGCGCAGATCCTCGCGGTCGATGGGAGCTACGACGACTGCAGCCGGCTCTCCGTCGAGCTGTCCTTCGAGCTCGACTGGGCGTTCGTCAACGTCGGGCTGCGTTCCTACTACGCCGAGGGCTCGAAGACGCTCGCGTTCGAGATCGCCGAGCAGCTCGGCTGGACGTATCCGGACGCGGTCGTCGCGCCGATCGCGTCGGGCGCGATGTTCACGAAGGTGCACCAGGGGTTCGCCGAGCTCGGCGAGCTCGGACTCGTCGACGGGGCCGCACCGCGGCTCTTCGGCGGCCAGGCGGAGGGCTGCGCGCCCGTCGTGACCGCGTTCGAGGCCGGCGCGCGCGTGAAGCCGGTGCGGCCTGCGACGATCGCGCGGTCGCTCGCGATCGGCAGCCCGGCGGACGGCGACCTCGCCGTCTCGACCGCCCGCGCGTCCGGCGGCGCGGTCCACGCGGTCGCAGAGGACGAGATCGCCGACAACGTCCGGCTTCTCGCCGAGACGACCGGCGTGTTCGGCGAGACCGCGCCGGGAGTGACGCTCGGCGCGCTCCGCGAGTCCGTCCGCCGCGGCGAGCTCGGCGAGGACGACCGCGTCGTGCTGCTCGTGACGGGCGACGGGCTGAAGACGCCCGGCCTCGTCGCGGACCGGCTCGACCTCGTGTCCGTCTCGCCGGACGCGGATTCGATCCTGGAGAAGCTCGGAGTCCATGTCTGACCAGCAACGCAAACGGGGAAGGGGAGGTGCGTCATGAGGACCGGTCCGCGGACGGGGTTCCGCTGGACGCCGGAGACGATCTGCTACGCGATCACGCTCTGGTACCGCAAGCACAACCGAACGCCGTTCACGAGCGAGTGGGACCAGGCGGGCGACAACCATCCGTCCCGCCAGACCGTGAGCCGCGTCTTCGGCAGCTGGAACGCCGCGATGCACGCCGCCGGCTTCACGCCGCGGCCGCGCGGGCGGCAGCCTCGTTCCCTGTCGGAGGGAGCGCTCTCGGATGGGTGACGGCCCCCGCGTCGTCCTCCTGCCGGGGGACGGGATCGGGCCCGAGGTCGCCGCGGAGGCGCGCCTCGCGCTCGAGCTGCTCGCGCCCGACGTCGAGGTCGAGGAGCGGCTCATCGGCGGCGCGGCGATCCGCGCGACCGGCGAGCCGCTGTCGGAGGAGACGCTCGATGCGTGCCGCGGCGCCGCCGCGGTCCTCAAGGGGCCGGTCGGCGATCCCGAGTTCGACGCGGCGGACGTCCGGCCGGAGCAGGGGCTCCTCGCGCTGCGTGCGGCGCTCGACGCGTACGCGAACCTCCGGCCCGCCGTGCTCGGCGACGTGGACGTGCTCATCGTCCGCGAGCTCGTCGGTGGGCTGTACTTCGGCGCGAAGGGCGTGCGCGGCGACGGCACCGTCTACGACACGTGCGAGTACCACCCGAGCCAGGTCGAGCGGATTGCGCGGCGCGGCTTCGAGCTCGCACGGACGCGGCGCGGGCATCTCACGTCGGTGGACAAGGCGAACGTCCTCGAGACGTCGCGGCTCTGGCGGCGCGTCGTGAACGAGCTGGCGCCGGAGTATCCGGACGTCGAGGTCGAGCACATGCTCGTCGACAACGCGGCGATGCAGCTCGCGACCACGCCGCAGCAGTTCGACGTCATCGTCACCGAGAACACGTTCGGCGACATCCTCTCCGACCTCGCCGCGGCGGTGACCGGCGGGCTCGGGATGGCGCCCTCGGCGAGCCTCGCCGACGGGGGGCCGGGCATCTTCGAGCCGGTGCACGGCTCGGCGCCCGACATCGCCGGCCGCGGGATCGCGAACCCGACCGCGATGCTCCGGTCGACCGCGCTCCTGCTGGAGCACGGGCTCGCGCGGCCGGACGAGGCGGCGGCGCTCGCGGCCGCGGTCGAGGCCGCACTCGTCGAGGCGCCGACCCCGGATCTCGGCGGCACGGCGTCCACCTCGGAGCTCGGCGCCGCGGTGAGGGCACAACTCGGAGTTGACGCGGTGAGCGGGGCCGCCTAGCCTGCAAGAGATGCACCTCGCGCCGGAAGCCACGCAGCTCTTCGTCTTCAACGGCTTCTACGGGCGCGCCTTTACACGCTAGCCGGCGCTTTCGCTTCTCCCGCCGCCGCCGGCTAGACAGATCGCTTCGCGGGAATCACCGACTCGTTCGCGAGGGGGCGAACCGTCCATGACCCAGACTCGTCCGATCGAACCGACTCCGACCACCGACTCCGGCGCCTGCGCGTGCGAGCGCCCGCTGCCGGTCGAGCGCGCCGAGCGAAAGGGCGCGGCCGCGGTCGTCTGCCTGCGCTGCGGCGGCTCCGTTCCCGTGAGGCTCAGGTGAGGGCCGTGGCCGTCGCGTATCCAGGGCCGCCGGGAAGCCACGCGTCCGCCGCGGCGGCGGTGCTGTTCCCCGCCGAGGACCGCGTGCCGCTGACGGGGTTCCGCGCCGTCGCGGACTCCGTCTCGGCGGCCGACATGACGCACGGCGTGCTGCCGATCGAGAGCTCGCTCGCCGGGCCGGTCGCGGAGACCCACGACCTGCTCCACGACCACGCGCTCTCGATCGTCGCCGAGGCCGTGCTCCCGATCCGGCACTGTCTCGCGGCGCCGCGCGAGGTTCCGCTCGAGGAGATCCGCATCGTGCACTCGCACCCGACGGCGCTCGAGCAGTGCCGGCGGCTGCTCGAGCGGATGCCGAACGCGAGCGTGCTCCCGGCGCCGACGACGGCGGAGGCGGCGCAGGCCGTCGCCGAGGCGGGCGACCCGACGCACGCGGCGATCGCGGGGAACGAGGCGGTGAGCCTCTACGGGCTGACCGTCGTCGCGGACGACGTCGGCGACGGGCCGGCGTTCACGCGGTTCGTCTCCATCGCGCCGTACACGCTCGTGCGCGTGCCGTGGGAGCAGTCGCGGATCTCGTTCTCGTTCGTCACCGACCACCGTCCGGGCGCGTTGCACGCGGCGATCGAGCCGTTCGCGCACAAGGGCCTCGACCTCGTGCGGCTCGTCGCGCGGCCGATCCCGCACTCGCCGTTCAGCTACCGCTTCGACGCGGTCGTGTCCGGCCATCCGCTCGACACGACGGTGCGCGAGGCGCTCGCCGAGCTCGCCGACCGGACGCGCTCGCACCGGATCCTCGGCGTGTACGAGGCCGCGAGGGAGACGGAATGAGTGCCGCGGACGATCCGCACGTCGCGCGCGTGCGGCGGGAGATCTCGGATCTCGACCGCGCGCTCGTCGACCTCGTCAACAAGCGGCTGAAGCTCGTCTCGCAGCTGAAGCGGTACAAGGAGGAGCACGGCATCGGCTTCGTCGACCTCGCGCGCGAGGAGTGGATGCTGCAGTACCTCCAGCGCGCGAACCGCGGGCCGCTCTCTGCGGAGGGCCTGAGCCGGCTGTACCACGAGCTGCTGTCGCTGATGAAGCAGGAGGTGCAGGCGCAGGAGGAGAGCGAGACCGGCGCCGTCTAGCGCTTCCCGCTCGCAGGTGCCCGGCACTTCGCGGCGCCGAGGTACCTGGCACCTTGGGGCTGCGAGGTGCCAGGCACGTGGTTACGGGTTCGTGACGAGTTGCCGGCGAGCCCTGTCGCGGAGCGGGATCCCGGGGTACGCGGAAGCGTGACGACTTCCCGGCGGAAGTGTCGGAGCGCGCGCGGTGCTAGACCGTGAGCGTCGAGACCGGCGCCGTGTGCGCCGACTCGTAGGCAGCGATCGCGGGCTCCTCCCGCAGCGTGAGCGCGATCTCGTCGAGGCCGTCGAGCAGGCACTCGCGGTTGAAGTCGTCGAGCTCGAACGCGAAGCCGCCCGCGGTGCGCGACTCGAGGTCGACCGTCAGCTCCTCGCCGGCCCGCGCGCGCGCCATCAGCTCGTGCACCTGCTCCGCCGGCAGCGTCACGGGCAAGAGCCCGATCTTCAGCGAGTTCTGCCGGAAGATGTCGCCGTACGACGGCGCCACGATCGCCTCGAACCCGTAGTCCTGCAGCGCCCACGGCGCGTGCTCGCGCGACGAGCCGCACCCGAAGTTGCGCCCCGCGAGAAGAATCCGCGCACCGGCCGCCTCCGGCTGGTTCAGCTCGAACGCGGGATCCTTCCGCCAGTCGAAGAAGAGGAACTCGCCGAACCCGGTCCGCTCGATCCGCTTCAGGAACTGCTTCGGGATGATCTGGTCGGTGTCGACGTCGGGCCGGTCGAGCACCGCCGCGCGCGAGGTCACGGAGCGGAACGCCTTCACGCGCCGGGCTCCGTGAAGTGGCCCGCGAGCGCGGTCGCCGCCGCGACGACCGGCGAGACGAGATGCGTCCGCCCGCCCGCGCCCTGCCGGCCCTCGAAGTTCCGGTTCGACGTCGAGGCGCACCGCTCGCCGGGCGCGAGGACGTCGGGGTTCATGCCGAGGCACATCGAGCAACCTGCGCGCCGCCATTCGAATCCGGCCGCCTCGAAGACGCGGTCGAGGCCCTCGGCCTCAGCCTGTGCCTTCACGTGGGCGGAGCCGGGGACGACCATCGCGCGCACGGAGGGATGCACGCGCTGCCCTTGGACGACCGCGGCCGCGGCGCGCAGGTCCTCGATCCTCGAGTTCGTGCACGAGCCGATGAAGACGCGGTCGATCGCGATGTCGCGGATCGCCGTGCCCGGCTCGAGACCCATGTAGACGAGCGCCCGCTCGGCCGCCGCGCGCTCGTCGGCGTCGGCGAACGCGGCGGGATCGGGCACGGCGCCGTCGATCGGGACGACCATGCCCGGGTTCGTGCCCCACGTGACCTGGGACGCGAGCGTCGACACGTCGATGACGACCTCGCGGTCGAACGCCGCGCCGTCGTCGGTCGGCAGCGCGCGCCAGCGATCGAGCGCGCGCTCCCACTCCGCGCCCTTCGGGACTCCGGGGCGCCCTTCGAGGTATGCGAACGTCGTGTCGTCGGGCGCGATCATCCCGGCGCGTGCGCCGCCCTCGATCGACATGTTGCAGATCGTGAGGCGACCCTCCATCGAGAGCGCCTCGATCGCAGGCCCCGCGTACTCGACGACGTGGCCGACGCCGCCGTCGACGCCGATGCGCCCGATCGCCGCGAGCACGATGTCCTTCGCCGTCGAGCCCTCGGGCAGCTCGCCCTCGAACACGAGCCGGAGCGAGCGCGGCTTCGTCTGCGACAGCGTCTGCGTCGCGAGCACGTGCTCGACCTCCGACGTTCCGATGCCGAAGGCGAGCGCACCGAGTGCGCCGTGCGTCGACGTGTGCGAGTCGCCGCACACGATCGTCAGCCCCGGCTGCGTCAGCCCGAGCTCCGGGCCGATCACGTGGACGATCCCCTCGCGCCCGCTGCCGGTGGCGTACAGCGGCACCCCGAACTCGTCGCAGTTCCGCGCGAGCGTCGCGAGCTGCTGCTCCGACAGCGGGTCGACCGGCGTGTCGTCCCCGGTCGCGACGTTGTGGTCCATCGTCGCGAGCGTCAGGTCCGGCCGGCGCACCTTCCGGCCCGCGAGCCGGAGCCCCTCGAAGGCCTGCGGCGAGGTGACCTCGTGGACGAGGTGGAGGTCGACGTAGAGGAGGTCCGGGCGCCCTTCGGCCCGCTCCACGACATGGTTCTCCCAGACCTTCTCGAACAGCGTCTGCGCCATCGCTCCAACGGTATCGGGCGCCGGAATCCCTAACCGGACAACGTTACTTTACGAAGTAAAGCGGGTCCGGCTAGCGTCGGGCGATGAGCGACTGGGAGACGGTCTACACGCGCAACCCCGTCGAGCGGATCAAGCGCGACAAGCCGCCGCTCGGCATCCGCGACGAGCTCCCGGCGCTCGTCGCGCAGGGCTACGAGCGCATGGCGGAGGAGGACGTCGTCCGCCTCCAGTGGTGGGGCCTCTACCACGACAAGCCGAAGATCGGGACGTTCATGCTCCGCGTGAAGATCCCCGGCGGGATCCTCACGCCGGCGAAGCTGCGCGCGGTCGGCGAGGTCGCGAACCGCTACGGGCGCGGCGACGCCGAGCTGACGACGCGCCAGTGCATCCAGCTCCACTGGCTCGAGCTCGCGGCGCTCGGCGACGTGCTCGCCGACCTCGACGCGGCCGGGATCACGAGCGCCGGCGGCTGCGGCGACACCGTCCGCAACATCACCGGCTGCCCCGTCGCCGGGCTCGCCGCGGACG
This sequence comes from Gaiellaceae bacterium, assembly GCA_035506655.1. GTDB lineage: Bacteria > Actinomycetota > Thermoleophilia > Gaiellales > Gaiellaceae > Palsa-739. The sequence continues at coordinate 94,912 of DATJOZ010000034.1, read as the reverse complement.
AGCTGTTCGACGCGACCGGCGTCGTCGACGACGCGGCAGGCCTGTTCTACGGGAACCCGGAGTTCGCGAACCTGCCGCGGAAGCACAAGTACGCGATCGCCGCGTGCGCCGACCGCTGCCACGCGCCGGAGATCAACTGCGTCTCGCTCGTCGGCACGGTCCACGACGGGCGCGAGGGCTTCGCGGTGCAGGTCGGCGGCGGGCTCTCGTCCGTGCCGCGGCTCGCGCGCGACCTCGGCGTCTTCGTCCCGCGCGAGGAGGCGGTCGAGATCCTCGGGGCGGTCACGACGGTGTGGAGCGAGGATCTGCGCTATCGCGTCTCGCGCGTGAAGGCGCGGCTGAAGTTCATGGTCGACGACATCGGCGCCGACGGGATGCTCGAGCGCGTCGAGGCGAAGCTCGGCCGGGCGCTCGAGCGGTACGAGCTGCCGGCGATCGACGTCGAGCCGTCCGCGCACGTCGGAGTGCACGCGCAGAAGCAGAGCGGCCTGTCGTACGTCGGCGTCCCGGTTCCGCTCGGGCTCACGTCGGGCGACCAGCTCGTCGCGCTCGCCGGCCTCGTCGAGGAGCTCGGCATGGACGTCCGCATCACGCGGCAACAGAACCTCGTCGTCACCGGCGTCGAGGACGAGCGCGTCGCCGAGGCCGTCGACCGGCTCGACGCGCTCGGCCTGCCGCTCGACACGAACGAGATCTGGGCGAACTCGATCGCGTGCACCGGCGAGCCGCACTGCAACTTCTCCGTCGGCGAGACGAAGGACCGGCTGCGCGATCTCGTCGACCACCTCGAGACGACGTTCGGCGACGACGTCGCGCCGCTGCGCCTGCACCTCGACGGGTGCCCGCACGCGTGCGCGCAGCACTGGGTCGGCGACCTCGGCTTCCAGGCGACGACCGCGAAGAACGACGAGGGGACGCGCGTCGCCGCGTACGACGTGCTCGTCCGCGGCGCGCTCGGCCCGTCGCCCGCGATCGCGACGCCGCTCTTCCGGCGCGTCCCGAGCGAGCGGCTCGAGCCCGCGGTGGAGGGCCTCGTCCGCGGCTGGCTCGACACGCGCGGCGAGGGCGAGACCTTCACGGCGTTCCAGCGCCGCCTCACCGACGACGAGCTCGGCGCCCTTGCCGGGCTCGAGCCGGCGAAGAAGCGCAGACGAGAGGAGATCGAAGCGTGAGCACCTACGAGTTGCTCGACGAGCTCGAGGCGGGCGAGCTCTCCGTCCGGTTCGAGGGGGAGGAGCCCCAGGCGCTGCTCGCGTGGGCGATCGAGGAGTTCAGCCCACGGCTCGCGCTCTCGGCCGCGTTCCAGGCCGACGACGTCGCGCTCATCGACATGGCGTACGCGATCGATCCCGCCGTTCGCGTCTTCACCGTCGACACCGGCCGGCTGCCGCAGGAGACGCACGACCTGATCGCGGCGCTGCGCGACCGCTATCCGGGGCTCGGCCTCGACGTGCTGCGGCCGGAGCCCGCGCAGGTGCAGCGGATGGTCCGGGCGAAGGGCCTCGACCTGATGCAGGAGTCGGTCGAGAACCGGCTCCTCTGCTGCAACGTCCGCAAGGTGCAGCCGTTGACGAGGCACCTCGCCGGGCTCGACGCGTGGATCACCGGCCTGCGCCGGGACCAGTGGGCGACGCGCACGAACATCCGCAAGGTCGAGATCGACCACGACCACGGGGCGATCGTGAAGCTCAACCCGCTCGCCGAGTGGACGAAGGACGAGGTCTGGGACTACCTCCGCGAGCACGACGTCCCGACGCACGCGCTCTACGCGCAGGGCTACACGTCGATCGGCTGCGCGCCGTGCACGCGCGCGATCGCGCCGGGCGAGGACGACCGTGCGGGCCGCTGGTGGTGGGAGACGAACGCGCCGAAGGAGTGCGGGATGCACTGCTCGATCGAGCACGGCGGCTTCGAGCACGAGCTCCACGCGATCCTCGGCAGGGACGCGCACGCATGACGATCGCGCTGCGCGGAGAGGCCGCGGAGGTCGCGCTCGGCGAGGCGCAGGCCGTGCTCGCGCTCGTGCAGGACGACGAGCGGCGCGGCCGGCTCGCGGACCTCGTCGCCGCGGTGCAGGACGGCGAGCTCGACGACGACGACGCGCAGGCGCTCGGCGAGCTGATCGAGCTCGGGCTCACCACCGGGCGGATCCGCGGGATCTACGGGCCGGAGGGCGAGCAGGCCGCGCTGAAGACGTTCCGGCGCCTGCCGGCGGGGCGCGGGCTGTCGGAGAGCGCGCGCGAGGTGACCGAGGCGCTCGAGCCGCTCGAGGGGAAGACGCTCGAGAGGATCTCCGTCCAGTCCGCGGGGCCGGGCGCGTTCGTCGTCGCGATCGGCGTCGAGGGGCGCGAGCTGACGGTGAGGCTCGACGTCTCCGGCGCGCGCATCCACTCGGTCGGCGTGTGAGCGAGCAGGGTTCGCACTACGTCGCGTGCCTCGACCTGCGCGGCCGCCGCTGCCTCGTGATCGGCACCGGCGCGGCGGCCGAGGAGAAGGTCGCGGGCCTGCGCGCGAGCGGCGCCGTCGTCGAGACGGCCGGCGCGTACTCGCAGGAGCTGCTCGACGGCGTCTGGCTCGTCGTCGTCGCGAACGGCGACGGCGAGCGCGTGTTCCGCGACGCGAACGAGCGGCGGATCTTCTGCAACGTCGCCGACGTGCCGGAGCTCTGCTCCTTCATCCTCCCGGCGATCCACCGGCGCGGGCCGATCGTGCTCGCGGTCTCGACCGGCGGCGCGTCGCCGGCGCTCGCGCAGCGCCTGCGCGACGACTTCGGCTCGCAGATCGGCGACGAGCACGTCGCGCTCGCCGAGGAGCTGCGTGCGCTGCGGCCGTGGGTGCGCGAGAACCTCGAGACGTACGCCGAGCGGCGCGATTTCTTCCGCGACCGCGTGACCGAGGCGCTCGGATGAGCGTCGCGCTCGGAGCTGTTGCTCTGGTGGGGGCGGGGCCGGGCGACCCGGAGCTGATCACCGTCCGCGGGCTCGCGCGCCTCCGCGCGTGCGACGTCGTCGTCTACGACCGCCTCGTCTCGGACGAGCTCGTCGCCGTGGCGCCCGCGTACGCGCTGCGCGTCGACCGCGACAAGCTCGAGCAGGACGACGTGAACCGGCTGCTCGTCGCGCACGCTCGGCGCGGTCGCCGCGTCGTGCGTCTGAAGGGCGGCGACCCGTTCGTGTTCGGCCGCGGCGGCGAGGAGGCGATCGCGCTCGCGCGTGCGGGGATCTCGTTCGAGGTGATCCCCGGCGTGTCGTCGCTCTCGTCGGTTCCCGGCTCGGCCGGGATCCCGGTCACGCACCGCGGCGTCGCGTCGGCGGTGACCGCGTTCGCGGCGCACGACGTCGAGTCGCTCGACGCGGCCGCGCTCGCGCGCGCGCCGGGGACGCTCGTCGGCTTCATGGGGCTCGCCGGCCTCGCGCGGCTCGCGGAGCGGCTCGCGGAGCACGGCCTGTCGCCCGCGACGCCGGCCGCCGTCGTCTCGTCGGGGACGACGGAGCGCGAGCAGGCCGCCGTCGCGCCGCTCGGCGCGATCGCGGCCGTCGCACGCGGGGTCCCGACGCCTGCGCTCGTCGTGATCGGCGAGGTCGTCGGCCTCCGCGACGCGATCGCCCCGGCGCGACGCTCCGCGGCCTGATGCGACACGTCTCCTCGAGCCACGTCCGGTGCCTGGCACCAGGCGTGTCCCGGCGGGACGTTGTCGGCGAGGGACACCGTGCGTGGAATCGCGCACCGGAGCCGGGCCCGCCTGCGGGACGCGTGCCTTCGAGCCACGTCCGGTGCCTGGCACCGGACGTGGCCGCTTCGGACCGACACTAGGCTAGAGGCGATGGCGGCTCAGGACGAAGCGCGTGCGGACGCGCCGCTCCGGCGCGACGTCCGCCTGCTCGGCGACCTCCTCGGCCGCGTGCTCGTCGAGCAGGAGGGCGACGGTCTCCTCGAGGACGTCGAGCACGTGCGCGCGCTCGCGCGCGCGGCGCGCGGCGGTGCGCAGCACGAGGAGCTCCAGGCCGCGGTCGAGGCCCTGCCGGTCGAGCGGCAGGCGAGCGTCCTCCGCGCGTTCGGCCTCTACTTCCAGCTCGCGAACGTCGCCGAGCAGCGCCACCGCGTGCGGCGCCGCCGCGAGTACGCGCACGAGGAGCGGATCCCGCCCGAGTCGCTCGCCGAGGCGTTCGCGCAGCTCGACGGCGCGGAGCACGACATCTCGCTGGAGCTCGTCCTCACCGCGCACCCGACGGAGGCCGCGCGCCGCACCGTCCTCGCCGCGCACCTGCGCGTGAACGGGCTGCTCGAGGAGCTCGACGACCCGCTGCTCGCGCCGGCGCGGCGCGACGAGATCGAGGCCGCGCTCGCGGAGGAGATCACGATGCTCTGGCAGGCCGACGAGGTGCGCACGCGGCGGCCGCGCGTCGTCGACGAGATCCGCAACGGCCACTGGTTCTTCGAGCAGAGCCTCATCGACGCGGCGGAGCAGCTGCTCGCCGACTACCGGCGCCGCCTCCCGGATGCGCCGGTGCCGTTGCGGTTCGGCACCTGGATCGGCGGCGACGCCGACGGGAACCCGAACGCGGGCCCGGACACGATCGCCGAGGCGCTCGAGCGCGCGCGGCGCATGCTGCTCGCCCGCTACCGCGACGAGGTGCGCGCGCTCGCGGCGGCGCTCGGCGTGTCGTCGCGCCTGACGCCTGTGAGCGACGAGCTGCTCGAGTCGATCGCGGCCGGCGAGCGCGCGTTCCCGGAGATCGCGGCCGAGCTCTCCGACCAGAACCTCGACGAGCCGTACCGCCGGAAGCTCTCGCTCATGTGGCGGCGGCTCGCGGACGACCTCTACGACGACCCCGGCGAGCTCGCCGAGGACCTCGCCGTCCTCGACCGGAGCCTGCGCGCGAATCGCGGCGCGCGCATCGCCGACGGCGCGCTCGCCGCGCTTCGCCGGCGCGTCGAGCTGTTCGGGTTCCACCTCGCGAAGCTCGACGTGCGCCTGCACGCGCGCGAGCTCGCGGAGGGGACGGAGCGCGCGCGCTCGATGCTCGCGGCGGCCGCGGCCGCGCGTGCGCGTCACGGCGCGGCCGCGCTCGACACGGTGATCGTCTCCGGCACCGACTCCGCGGCCGACGTGCTCCGCGTCCGCGAGCTGACGGACGAGCCGCTGTCCGTCGTGCCGCTCTTCGAGTCGGTCGAGGCGCTGCGCGCCGCGCCGCGGATCTACGAGGAGCTGCTCGCCGCGGGCGGCTGCCGCGAGGTGATGGTCGGCTACTCCGACTCGGCGAAGGACGCGGGCTACCTCGCGGCGCAGTGGGAGATCCGCCGCGCGCTCGTCGCGCTCGCGGACGTCGCGCGCGAGCGCGGCGCCGAGCTCACGGTCTTCCACGGCCGCGGCGGGAGCGCCGGCCGCGGCGGCGGGCCGACGCACGCGGCGATCCTCGCGCAGCCGCAGGGAGTGCCGCCCGGGCACCTGAAGATCACGGAGCAGGGCGAGACGATCGCGTTCAAGTACGGGTTGCCGGGGCTCGCGTACCGGAACCTCGAGGCCGCGCTCGCCGCGACGCTGCTCGCCGCGCAGCCGGGGCTCGCGGGCGTCGACGCGCCGGAGGGCGGCGAGGCGGTCGTCGGAGCCCTCGCCGACCGCTCGCACGGGGTCTACCGCGCGCTCGTCGACGACCCGCGCTTCGTCGACTTCTTCCGTGCGTTCACGCCGGTGGACGAGCTCGCGCTGCTGCAGATCGGATCGCGGCCCGCGCGCCGGCCCGACAGCGTGGGCTACCTCGCCTCGCTCCGCGCGATCCCGTGGGTGTTCGCGTGGACGCAGAACCGCTGCCTGCTGCCGTCGTGGTACGGCTGCGGCAGCGCGTTCGCGGAGGCCGACGCCGGCGAGCTGCGCCGCCTCTACCGCGACTGGGCGTTCTTCCGCACGCTCGTCCAGAACCTCGAGATGACGCTCGCGAAGTCGAGCATCGAGATCGCCGTCGAGTACCTGCGGCTCGTCGACGACGCGAGCCTCTGGGAGCCGATCGCCGCGGAGCACGAGCGCGTCGTCGCCGCCGTGCTCGAGATCGTCGAAGCGCGCGAGCTGCTCGACCGCCATCCGGTGCTGCAGCGCTCGGTGCGGCTGCGCAACCCGTACGTCGACCCGATGAACGCGATCCAGGTCGACGTGCTGCGCCGCTACCGCTCCGGCGACGAGGACGCGGCGGCGCCGCTCCTCCGGTCGATCGCCGGCATCGCCGCCGCGCTGCGCAACACGGGGTAGTTCGCGACGCGGAGCGGCACGCGCAGCGTCCCGCGGTTTCCGCAGACGTCCGCCGCGCGCACCGTCAGCACGTACCGCCCGTTCGCGAGCCGCCGCGTGTCGAGCGGCCGCGGCGTCAGCTCGAAGAGGTAGCGGCCGGGCCGGCCCCAGAAGTAGCGGTGCCCGAACACCGGGAAGTTCTGGTACGTCCCCGGCGCGTAGACGTCCCAGAAGCGGCTGTCCGGCGGCTCGGTGTGCCGGAAGTCGGCCGCGACGCGCCAGCGCACGGCGACGCGCCCGCCCGCGCGCGTGAGCTTCCACGTGACGAGCGCGGGCGTGACGGGGAGGTCGAACCAGTGGCCGGGAACGGGGACGGGCGGCGTGTCGGACGCCGACGCGGCGAGGCGCACGCGCCCGTGCAGCGCCTCCGCCGGCAGCGGCGCCCCGTCCGGCGTGCTCGCCTCGACGAAGTGGACGACGGGGACGGTCGTGTCGCGGTACGGCTCGAGGTGGCCGGGCTGCACCGGGTTCTGGACGTGCGTGCCGTCGATCTCCGAGAGGTGCACGTGGAGCGCGCCCGGGAGCACGTGACCGAGCACCGTCCGCTCCGCGACGACGCGCTCGCCGTTCCGGATCGCGGGACGGATGTGGAAATACTGGAACACGCGCCCGTCGCCCGTGTCGACGACGACCTCGTCCCCGTACCCGACCGCGGCGCGGCCGCCGACGACGGGGTAGACCGCGGTGCCGGTCGGCGCCGAGATGTCGATCCCGTTGTGGAACGTGAACGAGCCGGGCTCGAGCGGCGCCGTCTCGCCGAGCCCCGACTCGCCGGCGACCGTGCGCGGGTCGCCGAAGTTGCCGCGGATCGGGTGCTGCCGGTCGAACGGCTTCACGGGCCAGTGGTAGACGAGCGGGCCGCGCTGCGGGACATCGCAGGGCGAGCGGCCCGCCGGCGTCCAGGTCCGCGCGCCCGACGTCGTCGCGACGAGCGCCACCATGCCGAGAGCGAATGCCGTACGCACGGACGTCGTATACCGCGGCCGGGTGCCGCTCCGGGCGTTCTCCGCCGTTCCGTAACGCGCGCGCAACACGGGCTGAACCGGACGATTTCCTCGCGCGCGGCCGGGGCCTCTGCGACCATCGGACGATGGAGTTCCGCCGGGTCGACGCCCTCCCGCCGTACGCCTTCGCCGAGGTCGAGCGGCTGAAGCTCGAGCTGCGCCGCGACGGCCGGGACGTGATCGACCTCGGCTTCGGGAATCCCGACGTCGCGCCGCCGGAGCTCGCGGTCGAGAAGCTCCGCGAGGCGGCGGCGCTGCCGCGGAACCACCGCTACTCGTCGAGTCGCGGGCTGCCGAGGCTGCGCGAGGCGATCTGCGACCTCTACCGCACGCGGTACGGCGTCGAGCTCGACCCGGAGCGGGAGGCGACGCTCGCGCTCGGCGCGAAGGAAGGGCTCGTGCACCTGCTCTGGGTGCTGCTCGGGCCCGGCGACGTCGCGCTCGTCCCGAGCCCGAGCTACCCGATCCATCTCTTCGCGCCGGGGTTCGCCGGCGCCGCCGTCGCGCGCGTCAACGTCGGGCCGGACCGGGACTTCCTCGCGAACCTCGAGGAGGCGTGGCTCGCGTCGCAGCCGCGGCCGCGTGTGCTGATCTGCTCGTTCCCGCACAACCCGACGACGGCGTGCGTCGACCTCGCCGGGATGCAGGCGCTCGTCGATTTCGCGCGCGAGCGCGGGCTCGTCCTCGTGCACGACTTCGCGTACGCCGATCTCGCGTTCGACGGCTACCGGCCGCCGTCGGTGTTCGAGGCGGAGGGCGCGCGCGACGTCGCGGTCGAGCTCTACTCGCTCACGAAGGGGTTCTCGGTCGCGGGCTGGCGCGTCGCGTTCGTGCTCGGCCGCGCCGACGTGATCGCGGCGCTCGCGCGGCTGAAGTCGTACCTCGACTACGGGAGCTTCCAGCCGTTGCAGATCGCGGCGACCGTCGCGCTGCGGGAGGCCGGCGACTATCCGGCGGAGGTCGCGGAGACCTATCAGGGCCGCCGCGACGCGCTCTGCACCGGGCTCTCCCGGGCGGGCTGGGAGGTGCCGCCGCCGCCCGCGACGATGTTCGTGTGGGCGCGGATCCCCGAGCAGTTCGCGGCGGAAGGGTCGCACGCGTTCGCGCTGCGGCTGCTCACCGAGGGGCTCGTCGCGGTGAGCCCGGGCAGCGGCTTCGGGCCGGACGGCGAAGGGTTCGTCCGCTTCGCGCTCGTCGAGAACGCGCAGCGGATCGGCCAGGCGGTGCGCGGGATCCGGAAGGTGCTCGCGGCTCAGGGCCTGCCGGTGGCGTAGCCCTCGCGGCGGCACGCGTCGACGACCGACACGGGCAGGCCGGACGAGGAGCAGAGGTGCTTCGCCTGCACGCCGCACACCTTGATGTGCGCGGCGCCCATCGTCTCCGGGATGTCCGCACGGAAGCATCCGGGTGCGAGATGCTCGTGGCTCGTCGCGGCGACGACGCCGAGCACGACCGCGAGCGCGGCGAGCACGACGACGAGCCCGCCGAGGACGCGCTTCTCGCGCGGCGTGAAGGGCGTCCGCGCGCGCTCCCACTGTCCCTCGACCGGCATCGCGGCGAACTGTACGCGGGCGAGTTGGTCGGTTTGGCGTTGACGCCGTCCGCGGTGCCCGCTACCTTCGTTCCTCCGCCGACGCCGGCGGAAGCGGGGTGACGACGCCTCTGGGTTCGGGAGACCCGGGAGGCGTTTTCTCTTTTCGGGCTCGTTGGATCCGTCGCCGCCAGTGCAGGTGGCGCGTCGGTTTGGTGTCCCGAAAGGAGAGGAATCCGTGTTGGCAGCTGCGTGGGCCGCATATCCGGCCTGGCTCAATCCCGGCGACAACGCCTGGCAGCTCACCGCCGCGACGCTCGTCGGGCTGATGAGCGTCCCGGGGCTCGTCGTGCTCTACGGCGGCGTGATGCAGAAGCGCTGGTCGGTGAACAGCATGATGCTCGCGTTCGTCGCGTTCGGCCTCGTGCTGATCGCGTGGGTGCTCTGGGGCTTCGAGATGGGGTTCGGCAGCCCGTGGCACGGGTTGTCGTCGAGTGGCTTCTTCGGCAACTTCGTCGGACAGCCGGGCGCCGTGCTGAACCATCTCGAGGAGCAGGGCCAGGCGGCGATCCCGCTCGTGACGACCGGGCCGCCGTTCCACTTCCCGCAGTCGACCCTCGTCTACTTCCAGTTCGTGTTCGCAGCGATCACGCCGATCCTGATGCTCGGCTCGGTGCTCGGCCGCGTGAACTTCAAGGCGTGGATGGTGTTCGTCCCGCTCTGGCTCACGTGCGTCTACGTCGTGAACGCGTTCCTGATCTGGGGCGGCGGCTTCTGGGCGCAGAAGGGCGCGGTCGACTACAGCGGCGGCTACGTGATCCATCTCGCCGCAGGCGTCTCCGGGTTCGTCGCGGCGGCGGTGATCGGCCCGCGCCTCGCGCGCGACCGCGAGATCGACGCGCCGAACAACCTGCTGATGGTCGCGGCGGGCGCCGGTCTCCTCTGGCTCGGCTGGAACGGCTTCAACGGCGGCGACCCGTACTACGCCGGCGCCGACGCGGCCGCGGCCGTGCTCAACACGAACCTCGCGACGGCGGTCGCGTTCCTCGTGTGGGTGATCTGGGACTACATGACGGGCCGCAAGCCGTCGCTGATCGGCAGCGTCAACGGGATGATCGTCGGCCTCGTCGCGATCACGCCCGCGGCCGGCTTCGTCAACGGCTACGGCGCGATGGCGATCGGCGCGATCGCCGCGAGCGTCGTGTACCTCGCGTACAACTACCTCAGCCGCGTGCGGCCGTTCCGGAACGTCGACGACACGCTCGGCGTCGTCTACACGCACGGCTTCGCGGGCCTGCTCGGCGGTCTGCTCGTCGGCGTCTTCGCCGACTCGAACATGATCGTGTACCTCGGGCTCGGGAACACGCCGAGCTTCGCGGCGGAGGGGAGCCTGCACCTCCTGAAGATCCAGCTCTACGCGGGTCTCTGGGTGATCCTGTTCTCCGGCGCGGCGACGTTCGTGCTGCTGAAGCTCGTCGGGCTCGTGATCCCGCTGCGGATGACCGACGCGGAGATGGAGATCGGCGACATCGCGGTGCACGGCCACGAGGTGTATCCGTCCGACGTCCCGTCGCTCGGGTACGCGGGCTCCGTGCCGAGCCTCACTCCGCCGCCGACGCCCGAGCCGGCAGGCGGCTGATGTCGACGAAGGTCATCGTCTCGTACGACGGCACCGAGGCCGACACCGACGCGCTCGCGCTCGGGCGCCTGCTCGCGAGGGCGGGCGCGTCGCTCGCGCTCGCGTACGTCCGGCATGCGCCGGACGCGCGGGACGAGGCGGAGACGCTGCTCGACGAAGGGGCGCAGCGGCTCGGCGATCCGGACGTGATGAGGCACGTCGTGCTCTCGGCGTCGACGCCGGACGGCCTGCGCGAGCTCGCCGAGAAGGAGCAGGTCGAGGTGATCGCGTTCGGGTCGGAGTACCGGACGACGCCCGGGCACGTCGCGCCGGGAACGTCGGCGCAGCGGCTCCTCGACGGCGGGCCCATCGCGATCGGCCTCGCTCCCGCCGGGCTGTGGGAGCGGGACGGCGCGCCGGTGACGACGATCGCCGCGGTCGCAGAAGACGGCGACCCCGCACCGACCGAGACGGCGGCCTCCCTTGCCGCGGCGCTCGGTGCGACGGTCGTCGCGCGGGCCGACGACGACGCCGGACTCGTCGTCGTCGGCTCGCGCCCGGGAACGGCGGCCGGCCGCGTGACGCTCAGCGCGGCCGCCGCGTACCTGATCGAGATGCTGCGCTGTCCCGTGCTCGTGCTGCCGCACGGGACGGCGCTGCGCTTCGACGGGGCGGTGCCGCCGCCGTGAAGGTGCTGGTCGCGGAGGACGAGACGATCATCCGGCTCGACCTGCGCGGTCTGCTGGAGCGCAACGGCTTCGAGGTCGAGGAGGCGCGCAACGGCGACGAGGCGGTGCAGGTTGCGCGCGACGCGTCGCCCGACGCCGCCGTCCTCGACCTGCGGATGCCGGTGCTGGACGGGATCGAGGCCGCTCGGAGGATCTACGCCGAGCGGCCGATCCCGATCGTGATGCTCACGGCGCACTCCGACCGCCGCTTCGTCGAGCGCGCGATCGAGGCGGGCGTGTTCACGTATCTCGTGAAGCCGTTCCGCGAGGCCGACGTCGTGCCGGCGATCCATGCCGCGTCGGCGCGGCACGCGGAGCTGCTCGCGGCACGGCGGACGCTCGGCTCGACGACCCCGCAGACGGTCGAGCTCGACCTGCCGTCGCCGAGCGGCTTCTCGTGGCCGCTGCGCGTCGAGCGGCGCGAGGACGGCTCGCTCGACATCCGGATCGCGCCGGGATGACGAAGGTCCTCATCGCCGAGGACGAGGCCGTGATCCGGCTCGACCTGCGGAAGATGGTCGTCGCGGCCGGGATGCAGGTGTGCGCGGAGGCGCGCGACGGCGCCGAGGCGGTCGAGCTCGCGCGGTCGACGTCGCCGGACCTCGCGCTCCTCGACGTGAAGATGCCGAAGATCGACGGCATCGAGGCGGCGCGGCAGATCCTCCGAGAGCGGCCGATCCCGATCGTCGTCGTGAGCGCGTACAGCGAGAAGGCGCTCGTCGACCGTGCGGCCGACGCGGGCGTCTTCGGCTATCTGACGAAGCCGTTCCGCGAGGACGACCTGCTGCCGGCGATCGCGACGGCGCGCGCGCGGTTCGGCGAGCTCGAGGCGCTCCGCGAGGAGGTCGACTCGCTGACGGAGGCGCTCGCCGCCCGGAAGGCGGTCGAGCGGGCGAAGGGACTGCTGATGGCGAAGCAGGGCCTGACGGAGGAGGAGGCGTTCGCGCGCCTCCGGAACGCGAGCGCCGCGACCGGCCGCCCGCTCCGCGTGATCGCCGAGGCGATCGTGCAGACCCTCGCCGGCTAGCGGACCTCCCTCGGTGCCACGACCCGGGGTCAGACCCCGGGACAGTGTCTCGCTCAACCATGCGGCCCCGCGGCGCGGAGCAAAGGCAACGAAACCGTCACGGCAGCATCGCATACTCATTTGCATAATACGCGCTTTGTCGCATAGAATGCAGCCATGCCGTCCGTCGCGATCCTCGGCGCCTCCGGGTACTCCGGGCAGGAGACGCTCGACCGCGTGCTCCGCCATCCCGAGCTCGAGGTGGCGGCCCTCGGGTCGGACTCGCTCGACGGCGAGCCGGCGTCCGCGCTCGACGTCCGCCTGAACGGCTCGCTGCCCGCGTTCGTCTCCAACGAGGAGGCGCTCGCCGCCGGCGCGGACGTCATCTTCCTCTGCCTCGGCAACGACCGCGCTGCCGCGCTCGACCCGCCGAACGCGACGGTCGTCGTCGACCTCTCCGGCGCGCACCGGCTCCACGACGCGTCGCTCTACCCGGAGTGGTACGGCTTCGAGCATCCGAAGGCCGCGTCGCTCGGCGACTGGAGCTACGGCCTGCCCGAGCTCTTCCCCGCCGACGGTGACCTGATCGCGAACCCCGGCTGCTACGCGACCGCCGCGCTGCTCGCGCTCGCACCGCTCGCCGGCGCGATCGACGCGACGACCGTCGTGATCGACGCGAAGTCCGGCGTCTCCGGGGCGGGTCGCGAGCTGAAGCAGAGCTCGCACGCCGGCTTCGTGCTGGAGAACCTCGCGCCGTACCGCGTCGGCTCGCACCAGCACACGCCGGAGATCGCGCAGCAGCTCGGCGTCGCGGTCTGCTTCGTGCCGCACCTCCTGCCCGTGCGCCGCGGGCTGCTCGTGACGTGCTACGTGAAGCCGCTCACCGGAACCGACGTCCGCGCCGCGCTCGAGAGTGCCTACGGCTCGAGCGCCGTCGTCCGCGTCCTTCCCGACGGCGTCGCGCCCGAGCTCGCGCGCGTGCAGCACACGGACGCCGCCGAGATCGCGGTCTTCGAAGACAGAACCACCGGCCTCGCCGTCGTCGTCTGCGCCCTCGACAACCTCGGCAAGGGCGCCGCCGGGCAGGCGGTCCAGAACGCAAACCTCGCCCTCGGTCTCGAGCAGACCGCAGGGCTCCGACTCTCGGGAGTGTTGGTATGAGCGTCACCGCGCCGAAGGGCTTCGTCGCAGCAGGCATCCACGCGGGCATCCGGAAGAACGGGCGCCGCGACCTCGCACTCGTCCGCTCGCTCGAGCCTGCGACGGGCGCCGCGATGTTCACCGTGAACCGCGTGCAGGCCGCGCCGATCGTCGTCTCGCGCGAGCATCTCGCCGCGGCGCAGCCGCAGGCGGTCGTCGTCAACTCCGGCGTCGCGAACGCGGCGACCGGTGCGCGGGGCGTCGCCGACGCGCGCGCGACCGCCGCGGAGACGGCGCGGATGCTCGGCATCGCGCCGGAGGAGGTCGTCGTCCTCTCGACGGGCGTCATCGGCACGACGCTCCCGATGGACAACGTGCTCGCCGGCGTCCGCAACGCCGCGCTCCACCTCTCGCGCGCCGGCGGGTCGACGGCGGCGCACGCGATCATGACGACGGACACGCGCTCGAAGGAAGCCGTCGCGCGCGGCACGGGCTTCTCCGTCGGCGGCATGGCGAAGGGCTCCGGGATGATCCATCCGAACCTCGCGACGATGCTCGCCGTCGTCACGACGGACTACCCGCTCGAGCCCGGCGAGGCGATCGAGTTCCTGCGCCCGGCGGTCGACGCGAGCTTCAACGCGATCTCCGTCGACGGCGAGTGCTCGACGAACGACACGGTCGTCCTCCTCGCGAACGGCGCGAGCGGGATCGTGCGGACGCCGGAGACCGACGCGGAGCTCGCCGACTGCCTGCGCATCGTGTGCGGCGAGCTCGCGAAGCAGATCGTCGCCGACGGCGAAGGCGCGACGGTGCTCGCGGAGATCGCCGTCCGCGGAGCGGCGAGCGACGACGAGGCGCGCGCGATCGCGGAGCGCGTCGCGACCTCGCCGCTCGTGAAGACCGCGCTGCACGGCCACGACGCGAACTGGGGCCGCATCGCCGCCGCCGCCGGCTCGGCGAAGTTCAACGGCGGCTACGCGAACCTCGACCCGGACACGCTCTCGATCGCGATCGACGGCGTCCCCGTCCTCGTCTCGGGCACGCCGTCCGGCGACGAGCCGCTGCTCACGAACGGCCACTGCGAGATCGAGCTCGACCTCGCCATCGGCGACGGCACCGCGACGTATCTCACGACCGACCTGTCCTACGACTACGTCCGCATCAACGCGGACTACCGCTCGTGAGCGTCGTCGTCCTGAAGATCGGCGGGGCGTCGGCCGGCGGTGCGGCGGACGCGGTGGGGCAGCTCCGCGACGGCGGCATGTCGGTGTGCGTCGTCCACGGCGCCGGGCCGCAGATCTCAGTGGAGATGGAGCGGCGCGGGCTCGAGGTGCAGTTCGTCGACGGCCGCCGCGTGACGACGCCGCAGGCGCTCGAGGTCGTGCGCGACAGCTTCGCCCAGGTGAACGCGGACGTCTGCGCGGCGATCGGCCCGGACGCGGTGCCGCTGGCGGGCGACGAGGTCGGGCTCCTCGCGACGCAGGTCCCGGAGCTCGGGCTCGTCGGCGATCCGATCCCGACGGCGCCGCCGCTCGTGCTGCGCGCGCTCGCGGACGGTCTCGTCCCGGTCGTGACGCCGCTCGCCGAGGGGCCGCTGAACGTCAACGCGGACGAGATGGCGTCCGCACTCGCGGTCGGCATCGGCGCGGACAGGATCCTGTTCCTCACCGACGTCCCGGGCGTGTTCCACGACGGGCAGCTCGTCCGATCGATCACCGCCGACCGTGCGGAGACGCTCGTCGACGAGGGCGACTTCGACGGCGGCATCGTGCCGAAGCTCCTCGCCGCCGCGAGCGCGGCGCGCAACGGGCTCGTCGCGGAGATCGGCGTCACGGCGGTGACGGCATGAAGACCGTCGTCGAGAGCGCGCTGCTGCCGACGTATCCGCCGACGCGCGTCGAGTTCGTCGACGGCGACGGGATGTGGCTGACGGACTCCGCCGGCCGCCGCTACCTCGACTTCGCGTCCGGGATCGCGGTCGTCGGGCTCGGGCACAGGCATCCCGCGCCGCTCGCCGCCGCGCACGCGCAGCTCGACCGGATCTGGCACGCGTCGAACCTCTTCGCGTCGGAGCCGGCGCCCGCGCTCGCCGCGAAGCTGTCGGCGAAGTTCGGCGGCGCACAGGTCTTCCTCTGCAACTCCGGCGCCGAGGCGAACGAGGCCGCGCTGAAGTACGCGCGCAAGGCGACGGGGAAGCCCGGCGTGATCGCGCTCGAGCAGAGCTTCCACGGCCGGACGACCGGCTCGCTCGCGGTCACGGGACAACCCGCGAAGCGCGAGGCGTTCGAGCCGCTGCTCCCCGGGCCGCGGTTTGCGGTGCCGAACGACGTCGCGTCGCTGCACGCGGCGGCATCCGACGACGTCGGCCTCGTCCTCGTCGAGCCGGTGCTCGGCGAGGGCGGCGTGATCCCGCTCACGCCGGAGTTCCTCGAGGCGTGCGCGGCCCTCGCGCAGGAGCTCGGCGCGCTGCTCGCGTTCGACGAGGTGCAGACCGGCGTCGGGCGCACGGGCTCGTTCTTCGCCTTCGAGCAGCTCGGGGTGAAGCCGCAGCTCGTCACGCTCGCGAAGGGCCTCGCGAACGGGCTCCCGATCGGCGCGCTCCTCGTCGCCGACGACGCGACGGGGACGTTCGTCCCGGGCGACCACGGCTCGACCTTCGGCGGCAATCCCGTCGTCTGCGCCGCGGCGGGCGCCGTCGTCGACACGATCGACGACGAGCTGCTCGCGAACGTCCGCACGCAGGGCGCGCGGCTCGCCGACGGCCTGCGCAGCCTGAACGGCGTGACCGAGGTCCGCGGCGCGGGCCTGCTCGTCGGCGCCGTCCTCGACGGGCCGGCGCAGCCGGTCGCGGACGCCGCGCTCGACGCCGGGCTCGTGTGCCTGACGTCCGGCCCGAACGTCCTTCGCCTCGCGCCGCCGCTCGTCGTCGGCGCGGCAGAGGTCGACAGCGCCCTCGAGACCCTGACGGAGGTGACCTCCCGATGAACCGCCCCGAGCGGCACGCGGCGATCCTGCGCCTCGTGCGCGAGCGTCCGATCTCGACGCAGGCCGAGCTTGCGCAGGCGCTCGCCGACACCGGCCACGAGGTCGTCCAGACGACCGTCTCGCGCGACGTCCACGAGCTCGGCCTGATCAAGGTGCGCGGCGAGAACGGGAAGCTGATCTACGCGCCGCCGGACTCCGCGCAGGACGGCCGCGTCGACGAGCTCGTCACCGCGTTCGCACGCTGGGCGCTGAGCATCGAGCCGAGCGGCCAGATCGTCGTCGTCCTCACCCCGAACGGGTACACGAACCCGCTCTCGCAGGCGATCGACCTCGCGCGGCACCCGCGCATCGCGGGCACGATCGCCGGCGAGAACACGGTACTGCTCGTCGCGCGCGAGCCGACGACCGGCGCCGAGCTTGCGGAGGAGCTCCGCGGCTACATGCTCCAGGGAGTCGCATGACGGTGGACGAGCGGACGTCCGGCGGCGGCGCGATCCTCGCGTCGCTCCCCGTCGGCGAGCGGGTCGGCATCGCGTTCTCCGGCGGGCTCGACACGTGCTGCGCCGTCGCGTGGATGCGCGAGCAGGGCGCGGTCCCCTACGCCTTCACCGCCGATCTCGGCCAGTACGACGAGCCCGACATCGACGCCGTCCCGGACCGCGCGAAGCAGTACGGCGCGGAGGAGGCGGTGCTCGTCGACTGCAAGGAGGCGCTCGCGCGCGAAGGGCTCGCGGCGCTCCAGTGCGGCGCGTTCCACATCCAGACGGCGGGCAGGCGCTACTTCAACACGACGCCGCTCGGCCGCGCGGTCACCGGCACGCTGCTCGTGCAGGCGATGGCGCGACACGGCGTCGACATCTGGGGCGACGGCTCGACGTACAAGGGGAACGACATCGAGCGGTTCTACCGCTACGGCCTCCTCGCGAACGAGAACCTCCGCATCTACAAGCCGTGGCTCGACGACGCATTCGTCTCCGAGCTCGGCGGGCGGAAGGAGATGAGCGAGTGGCTCGCCGAGCGCGGGCTGCCGCACGGCACCTCGACGGAAAAGGCGTACTCGACCGACGCGAACCTCCTCGGCGCGACGCACGAGGCGAAGGACCTCGAGCTGCTCGCGACGAGCATGGAGATCGTCGAGCCGATCATGGGCGTCGCGCACTGGCTCGCCGCGACGGAGATCGAGCCGGAGCGCGTGACCGTCGCGTTCGAGCACGGGATCCCCGTCGCGATCGACGGGATCGCGATCGACGACCCCGTCGAGCTCGTCCGGCTCGCGAACGCGATCGGCGGCCGCCACGGGCTCGGGATGTCGGACCAGATCGAGAACCGGATCATCGAGGCGAAGAGCCGCGGCATCTACGAGGCGCCGGGGATGGCGCTGCTGCACATCGCGTACGAACGGCTCCTCACGGCGATCCACAACGAGGCGACGCTCGAGCGCTACGCGGAGGAAGGTCGCCGGCTCGGCCGGCTCCTCTACGAGGGCCGCTGGTTCGACACGCAGGCGCTGATGCTGCGCGACTCGCTCCAGCGCTGGGTCGCCGCCGTCGTCACCGGCGAGGTCACGATCGAGCTGCGGCGCGGCGACGACTACACGATCCTCGACACGCGGGGCGACGGCGTCACGTACGACCCGGAGCGGCTGAGCATGGAGCGGAGCGCGACCGCGTTCACGGCGGCCGACCGCATCGGCCAGCTCGCGCTCCAGGTGAACGACATCGCCGACTCGCGCCGGATGCTCGAGCAGCACCGGCACCTGAGCCTCCAGCCGCCGCCGCGGCCGTCGGACCCGCTCGAGCTCGGGCCGCCGAGATGACGCTGTGGTCCGGAAGGGTCGGCTCGGACCTCGCGCCCGAGGTCTGGGCGTTCCTCAAGTCGGACGACGCGGAGCTCTTGCCGTACGACGTGAAGGCGACGCTGCTCCACGCGGAGCGGCTGCACGCCGCCGGGATCCTCGACGACGCGGAGCTCGCGGAGGTGCGCGAGACGCTCTCGCATCTCGACGCGGTCGACCCGGCGGCCGAGGACGTGCACTCGTTCATCGAGGCGGAGCTCGGCGAGGTCGGGCGGAAGATCCATGCGGGCCGCTCGCGGAACGACCAGGTCGCGGCCGCGTTCCGGCTGTACGTCGCGGACGCGTGCGCCGAGGCGGACGCGGCGCTCGTCGCGTTCGCGGGCGCGATCCTCGACCGCGCCGCCGACGAAGCCGACACGGCGATGCCGGGCTACACGCACCTGCAGCGCGCGCAGCCCGTGACGCTCGGACACCACCTCCTCGCGTGGGCCGAGATGCTCGAGCGCGACCGCGCGCGGTTCGCGTTCGCCGCCGCGCAGGCGGAGCCGTCGCCGCTCGGCGCGGGCGCGGTCGCCGGCTCGACGCTCCCGCTGCCCGCGCCGCCGAATGCGATGCGGAACTCGCTCGACGCGGTCGCGGACCGCGACTTCGCGCTCGACTATCTCTACGCCGCCGCGACGCTCTTCGTGCACCTCTCGCGGATCGGCGAGGAGCTCGTCCTCTGGACGACGGCGGAGTTCGGCTTCGCGAAGCTCCCGGAGGCGGCGTCGACCGGCTCGTCGATGATGCCGCAGAAGCTGAACCCCGACGTCGCGGAGCTCGCGCGCGGGAAGGCCGGCACTGCGATCGGGCGGCTCACGGGGCTGCTCGCGACGGTGAAGGGGCTCCCGCTCGCGTACGACCGCGACCTCCAGGAGGACAAGCCGCCGGTGTTCGCGGCGCGGCGCGACGTCGCGGGCGCGCTCGGCGCGCTGACCGTCCTCGTCGCCGGGCTCGAGTTCGATCGCGCGCGCCTCGCCGCCGCCGCGTCGGATCCGCAGCTTCTCGCGACGGACGCGGCCGAGGCGCTCGTCCGCGAAGGCGTCCCGTTCCGCGATGCGCACGAGCAGGTCGCCGCGTCCGTGCGCGACGGCACGTTCCAGCCGCCGCCGCCCGCGCCCCGTCTTCCCGATGTCACCGCAGCAGTCACGCAAGCGAAGGAGCGATGGAAATGAGCGCAGTGTCCGAAGGCGTGTCCCTCGCGGGGCGCGACCTCCTCAAGATCTCCGATCTGACGCCGGCCGAGGCCGAGGCGATCCTCGACCTCTCGGTCGAGCTTCGCGAGAATCCGAAGCAGCCGCTCGCGCCCGGCGCGGCCCTCGGGATGTACTTCTCGAAGCACTCGACGCGGACGCGCGTGTCGTTCTCCGTCGCGATGACGCACCTCGGCGGGTCGGCGATGCCGCTGACGCCGGAGGAGCTGCAGCTCTCGCGCGGCGAGTCGCTGCGCGACACGGCGCAGGCGCTCTCGCGCTACCTCGACGCGCTCGCGGTCCGCACGCACGAGCACGCGGAGCTGGAGGCGTGGGCGGAGTGGGCGACGATCCCGGTGATCAACGCGCTCACCGCCGACGAGCATCCCTGCCAGGCGCTCGCGGACGCGCTGACGATGCGCGACCGGATCGGGCACCTCGACGGCGTGAAGGTCGCGTGGGTCGGCGACGGCTCGAACGTCCTCGTGTCGCTCGCGTCGCTCGGCGAGCTGCTCGGCTACGACGTGGTCGCGGCGTGCCCGCCCGGCTACGAGGCTCCCGGCGTGAAGACCGTGCTCGACGCGCGCGAGGCGGTCGAGGGCGCGGACGTCGTCTTCACCGACACGTGGACGAGCATGGGCCAGGAGCACGAGCGCGCGAAGCGGCTCGAGGATCTCGAGCCGTACCGCCTCGACTCCGCGCTGCTCGCGCACGCCGCGCCGGACGCGTTCGTCATGCACTGCCTCCCCGCGCACCCGGGCGAGGAGATCACGGCGGAGCTCCTCTACAGCGAGCGCTCGGCGGTGTGGGACGAGGCGGAGAACCGCCTCCACACGCAGAAGGCGCTGCTCGTGCTGCTGCTCGGCGTGAGGTAGCCGCTACTTCTTCTTCGGCGGGAGCGAGCGCGCGTACCCGACGCCGCGCTCGACCCATGCCGCGAGCTGCTTCTTCGTCGCGACGTGCTCGGCGCCGACGCGGAGCCAGCCGGACATCGGCCGGTCGCGCATCACCATCAGCTCCGCGGGCGTCGTGCGCGTCAGCGCGTCGCCCTCGTCCGGGTCGACCCGGACGAGGATCCCGCCCTGGCCGCTCGCGGCGACGGCCATGTTCCCGCGCACGAGGAACGCGAGCCCGCCGAACATCGTCATCTCGGTCACCCCCCGCTCGCCGGAGACGAGATCGCGGATCCGCGCCGCGAGCGCTTCGTCGTACGCCACGGGCGGATGATGACGGCGCTAGGAGCCGCGCGTCGCAGTCAGGTAGTAGAGCGCGAGCGTCGCGTGGAGCTGGCCCTTGACGTGCGACGAGATCCAGCGTTCCTTCAGGAGCCGCTCCGCCTCGGCGGCGTGCTGCGCCGCGCGCTCGGCGTCGGTCGAGGTCGCCACTTCGCACCTCCTTTCGGATCGAGACTCGCAGCCGCGGCGCGGGCGGGCATCGGGGACGTCCCGGAGGGCTACTCCATCGCCTGCGTCTCGTCCCCGTCGTCGCCGGGGTCGTCCGGCTCGAGCCACGCGACGATCTCGGGCTCGCTCATGAGGAGCTCGACGCCGGTCTCTTCTCGTTCGGTCATGCCGGGTGTACGACCCGGCGCCGAATCTGGTTTGCGTTCCTAACGCGATGTCCGGTTTGCCGAATCCGTCCGCCGCAGGCGCGTCGTACGGCGGGAGACCATGACACGATCCGCTCCGGATCAACGACAACGGGAGGCACGCACATGGATCTGTACGCGATCATCAGGCGCGAGGGGTGGGACGGGGCCGACGCGCTCGGGGAGGCCGCGGGCCGGTCGTCGAACGTCGGCGACAACGAGATGTCGGACGACATCCGGTGGATCCGCAGCTACGTGATCAAGGAGGAGTCGGGGAAGCTCGGGACGGTCTGCATCTACCAGGCGTCGAGCCCGGAGAAGATCCGCGAGCACGCGCAGCGCGCCGACCTGCCCGCGACGGAGATCTACCCGATCGCCGACACGGTCATCGTCCGGCCGGATCCGTCCTAGTCCGAACGGCGAGGAACGCGAGCATCCGGTCGAGGAACAGCCGGCCCTCGGCGGTGTCGAGGTCGAACTGGTACTCGTGGCCGAGCGGCGGCTCGTGGCCGGCCGGATAGAACAACGTCTCGACCTCGACCCCGTTCGCGCGCAGCCGCTCGACGAGCGTCTCGCTGTGCTCCCGTAGCGGGTCCGCGTTCCCGACCGTGACGAACGACGGCGGGAACGCGGGCGAGACGTGGTCGACGATCGACGCGTTCGCGAAGCCGGGCACGCCGAGGAAGTCGCGCTTGCCGGAGTACGCCCAGAGGACCGTCGTGAGGAAGCGCCGTCCGGCGGCCGTCGGCGCATTCGTGACCGTCAGGTCGAACGCGCCGCAGGCGAGGACGGCGCCGCGGAGCCGCTCCGGCGCGAGGGTCGGCTCGATGGCGACGGCCTCTGCGTAGACGGGGTCCGTCGCGAGCGCGGCGACCTGCGCCGCGATGTGGCCGCCCGCCGAGTCGCCGCCGAGGACGATGCGCGTCGCGTCGATGCCGAGCCGCCCGGCGTTCCGCTGGACGTGCGCGAGCGCCGTCATGACCTGGCGCGGCGGTGTCGGGTACCGGTGCTCCGGCGCGAGCGAGTAGCGCGGGGCGACGACGGCGTACCCGTTCGCGGCGACGACGCTGAACCAGCCGCGGAGCTCGTCCTTCGAGCCGCCGACGAACGCGCCGCCGTGGACCCAGACGAGCGCCGGGAGCGGTTCCGTCGCGGCGGCCGGGCGGAGCACGTCGAGGAGCGCGTCGGCGCCGTCGCCGTAGCGCTCGTCGACCGTCGCGTCGATCCCCGCGGGAACGTGCGGCGCGAGCTTCTGCGCGAGCTCCTTGCCGCTCCGGGCGAACGCGCGTCGCAGGAGGAGCGCGGCGGGGCGCGGGCTCACGAGCAGCGACGCGCGCAGCATCGCCTGCGGCAGCGCCGTCTTCAGCCCGGCGCCCGTCAGAGCGCGGCGAACAGGTCGACCGGCACGCCGTCGGGATCGAGGAGCTGCGCGTAGCGCTGGCCCCAGAACGCGTCCCACGGCTCCTTCTCGCCGGTGAAGCCCGCGGCGACGACGCGCGCGTAGGCCTCGTCGACGTCTGCCGGGCTCGCGCACTCGAACGCGAGCGCGACCTGGTTGCCGCGCGCGCGCGTCCAGTCCGGGCGGAAGCTCCGGACGACCTCCTCGGAGTCGAGCATGAGGCGGAACCCGTTCGCGCCCGCCGCCTCGACGTGACCCTCGCCCGGCGTCTCCGGCAGGTCGAGCCCGAGCTGCCGGTAGAAGCGAATCGACGTCGCCATGTCGGACACGACGACCCCGAGTGCGTTCAGCTCGGCCATGCTCGGGATGCTAGCGAGTACGCTTCGGCTCATCCGGACGCTCGCGATTCTCAGCGGAGCCCTGATCACGGTCGCGCTCGCCGCAGGCTGCGGCGGCACGCGCACCGTGACGCAGACGGTCACGGTCTCGTCCCCCGCGCTGCCGCCCGCCGTCCAGCGGCTCTACGGGCGCATCGTCTCGATCCAGCCGTACGGGAACGGCGACCGGTATCTCCTGCGCTTCGACCCGGCGTGGTTCACGTCCGGCATGACGGCGAACGTCGCGCAGGCGGAGGACCAGGGCATGACGTGCAAGGCCGCCGGCTGCGCTCCGGTGCCGAACGACAACTACGTCGTCGACGAGGGCCACCGGCTCCTGACGTTCTGGCTTCCGGCCGGCACGCGCGGAACCGTGCTCGTCGCCGGCATCAAGCCGGTCACGATCACCGCGTCGCAGCTCGCCGCGCTCGTCGCGGGGAAGACACCGGTGAAGCTCTTCGAGCCGCTCGAGAGCGGCATGTGGATCGTCGTCCGCATCGACACGGTGCGCTCGTTCGCGCAGCAGTACAAGCCGTGAGCGACGTTCGTCTCGCCGAGCTCGTCGCGGCGCTGTCACTCGGGATCGATCTCGGCTTCGGTCAGCCGATGGAGCACGTCCTGCGCCAGTGCCTGATCGCGCTGCGCATCGCCGACCTGCTCGGTGTCGACGAGGACGGCCGCGCGGCCGTGTACTACACGGCTCTGCTCGTGAACGTCGGCTGCCATACCGACGCGCACGAGCAGGTGAAGTGGTTCGGCGACGACATCGAGTTCAAGGCCGACAAGTACGACCACGAGTTCCGCAGCCTGGGCGGCATCGCTGCCGGCGCGAAGCGCATCGGCGCCGGCAACCCCGCGCTCGCGCGCTTCCGGGTCGGGCTCGAGTTCGTGCTCTCGGGCCATCGCGAGCTCGACGGGATGATCGCGCAGCACAGCCGGATGGCGCGCATGCTCGCCGAGCAGCTCGACCTTCCCGGCGACGTCGTCGAGGCGCTCTCGGCGGCGTACGAGACGTGGGACGGGCGCGGCTGGCCGGGCGAGCTGAAGGGCGAGGCGATCCCGCTCCCGTCGAGGATCGCGCAGCTCGCCGAGTTCGCCGAGGTCGCCAACCGCGTCGGGGGGCCGGACGCCGCGACCGCGATGGCGCGCAGGCGGAGCGGGCGCCAGTTCGACCCCGCGCTCGCCGACCTGCTCTGCACGGAGACGGAGGCCGTGCTCGGCGGGCTGGACGCGATCGTGACCTGGGACGCGGTGATCGACGCCGAGCCGGCGCTGCGGCCGACGCTCTCCGGCGACCGGCTCGACGCGGCGTTGGAGGCGGTTGCGCGCTTCGTCGACCTCAAGTCGCCGTTCATGCTCGGGCACTCGAAGGCCGTCGCCGAGCTCGCGGCGGAGGCCGCGGCGCAGCTCGGGTCGGCCGACGACGAGATTCGGACGCTCTACCGGGCCGGGCTCGTCCACGACTACGGACGCCTCGGCGTGTCGAACGCGATCTGGGAGAAGCCGGGGCCGCTCGGTCCCGGCGAGTGGGAGCGCGTCCGCACCCATCCGTATCTTGCGCAGCGCATGCTCCGCGGCTCCCCGGCGCTCGCGCCGTTCGGCGCCGTCGCCGTGCAGCAGTGCGAGCGGCTCGACGGCTCCGGCTACCCGGGCGGGCTCTCCGGCTCCGCGGTCTCGCGCTCCGGCCGGATCCTCGGCGCCGCCGACGTCTACCAGGCGATGCGCGAGCCGCGCCCGTACCGCCCGCAGCTCTCGGCCGGCGACGCGGCGACGGAGCTTCGTGCAGAGGCCGCCGCGGGACGGCTCGACCCGGAGGCCGTCGACGCGGTTCTCGCGGCCGCGGGCCACCGCGTCACGCGCCGCCGCGAAGGTCCCGCCGGGCTCACCCCGCGGGAGGTCGAGGTCCTGCGGCTGCTGGCACAGGGGCTCTCGAACAAGGAGATCGGCGCGCGCCTCTCGATCTCGCCGAAGACCGCCGGCAATCACGTGGAGCACATCTACGCCAAGATCGACGCCTCGAGCCGTGCGACCGCGAGCCTGTTCGCGATGCAGCACGGGCTCCTTCCGGAGGAGGCGTTCGCGCCGTCGGTGCCCGCCGCAAGATGAGGCGAACGCCCCATGCGCCGCGGGCGGCGCCGAGCCTACCCTCGGTGCATCGAACGAGGAGGCACGGCGATGAACGCGGCGACGCTCGCAGAGCTCGCAAGACTCAAGCAGGGGGCACGCTCGACCTGGGCCGCAGGCGACTACCCGGCCGTCGCGCGCCGGCAGCTCTGGCCGGTCGGGCAGCGGCTCGTCGACACGGTCGGGATCCGGCCCGGGGAGGACGTCCTCGACGTCGCGTGCGGGACCGGCAACGCGGCGCTTCGCGCTGCGCAGGCCGGCGGAACGGTCACGGGCGTCGACCTCACGCCCGAGCTCTTCGAGACGGGGCGTCGCCTCGCCGAGGACGCGCAGGTCGCGATCGACTGGGTGCAGGGCGACGCCGAGGAGCTCCCGTTCGAGGACGAGAGCTTCGACGTCGTCCTCTCGACGTTCGGTTGCATGTTCGCGCCGCGACACCGCGCCGCGGCGCACGAGCTCGCGCGCGTGCTGCGGCCGGGCGGCCGGCTCGGGATCACGTCGTGGACGCCCGAGGGCGGGACGGGCCGGCTCTTCCGGGCCGTCGGCCCGTATCTCCCGCCGCCGTCGCCGCTCGCCGAGCCTCCGCTCCTGTGGGGCTCCGAGGAGCACGTCGAGTCGCTGTTCGAGGGCACCGGGATCGAGCTCGAGTTCGAGCGCGACGTCGTCGCGCAGGAGCCGTTCGACTCGACCGACGACGCGATCGAGTTCGTCGCGACGAAGTTCGGGCCGATGATGATGGCCCGCGAGCTCGCCGAGTCGCAGGGCCGGTGGAGCGAGCTGCGCGCCGAGCTCGCCGACCTCTTCGAGCGGGAAGAGCCGCTCGAGTACCTCGTCACCCAGGGATGGAAGGAGACGACATGAGCCTCGGATCGCGGCTGCGCGCCGCCATGTACGACCGCATGAGCAGGGACATGGAGGCCGCCGGTCTCCAGGCCCACCGCGAGTCGCTGCTCGCCGACGCGCACGGCCGCGTGCTCGAGATCGGTGCCGGCACGGGACGGAACCTGCCGTTCTATCCGGCCGACGTGGAGCTGACGCTCGTCGAGCCCGGGGCGCCGATGGCGCGCCGGCTCGAGAAGCGCCTCGCCGAGCACCCGGCGTCGGTCGAGCTCGTCCGCGCGCCGGCCGAGGAGCTCCCGTTCCCCGACGACTCGTTCGACGTCGTCGTGTCGACGCTCGTTCTCTGCTCGGTCGACGACCAGGCGCGGGCTCTCGCCGAGGCGCGCCGCGTTCTCAAGCCGGGCGGACGGCTGCTCTTCATCGAGCATCACCGCTCCGACGACCCGGCGCTCGCACGCCGTCAGGACCGGATGAACCCGCTCAACCGGATCGTCGCGGCCTGCGACTGCAACCGCACGACCGTCGACGCGATCCGCGAGGCCGGCTTCACGATCGACACGCTCGACCGCGACGAGCTCAAGCACGTCCCGTCGTTCGTGAGCCCGATCTCGGTCGGCGCCGCCGTCAGCGCGTAGGATCCCCGGTGTGTAAGTCCTCTGCCCGCACCCCGAGCTGATTCCGTGCCGGCGCCGCGTTCGCGGCTGCCCGGTGGGCGAGTGACGACACAAGGAGAGACGCGTGAACGCGTTCGGAACCTGGCATCACGGCCTCGTCGCGGAGTGGTGGGCCGAGTTCAACACCGACGGGCCGGAGATCGACTACTTCGGCCGCTTCGTCGAGCGCGCGCAGCCCGCGCTCGACGCGGGCTGCGGCACGGGCCGGCTGCTCGTGCCGTGGCTGCGTGCGGGCTACGACGTCGACGGCGCTGACGTCTCGGCCGACATGATCGCGCACTGCGCCGCGCGCGCCCGCGCCGAGGGGTTCGAGCCGACGCTGCTCGTGCAGGCGCTGCACGAGCTCGACCCGCCGCGGCGCTACCGGACGGTCGTCGCCTGCGGCGTCCTCGGCATCGGCACGACGCGCGCACAGGACCAGGAGGGCCTCGACCGGATACGTGCGTGCCTCGAGCCGGGAGGGACGCTGCTCGTCGACAACGAGGTGCCGTACTCGAATCCGCGGCGCCTGGCGCTCTGGGCGAAGAAGGGCCGCGGCGAGCTCCCCGCGCCGTGGCCGGAGTCCGGCACGCGGAAGCGTGCGGCGAGCGGCGCGGAGTACGGGCTCCGCTCGCGCGTCGTCTCGGTCGACCCGCTCGACCAGAGCGAGATCCTCGAGCTGCGCGCCGAGAAGTGGGTCGACGGCGATCTCGTCGCGTCCGAGGACCGGACGATCTCGCTCCGGTCACTCTTCCGCGACGAGATCGTCATGATGCTGGAGCGGGCCGGCTTCGCAGAGGTCGAGGTCCGGGGCGGGTACGACGATGATGAGCCGACGGCAGACCACGCCTTCCTCGTGTACCTCGCCCGCACCTGACGGCGTAGGAACCCCGGATGCGGCCGGCGCCGGCCGGCTGGACGATGGAGGCATGGCAGCCGTCGCATCGCAGCCGCTGGTCGGCGCCGACCTCCTCCGCACCGAGTGGAAGTCGGCGTTCGACGCGGCAGAGGCCGCGCTCCGGGCCGCCGACCGCGACCTCCCGGGCGACGAGTGGCACGCCCGGGCACGGCGGCTGCAGGCGGAGCGGGAGCCGGTCGCGACGCTCCTCCGCTCGCTCGCGCACGACCAGCGAGAGACCGGGACCTTCCTCCACCGCGTCCTCTCGCCGGCCGAGGCGGCGCGGCTGCTCCGCCTCCCGCCCGGCATCACCGCGCTCGTGATCCGTCTCGACGACGTTCTCGTCTCGGGCGCGGCCGTCCACGCGCGCGCCTGGGCCGAGACGTTCGACGAGTTCCTCGCCGATCGCGTCGAGCACACGCACGGCACGTTCGTCCCGTTCGACGGCGACTCCGACTATCGCCTCTACATCCACGACCGGCCGCGGCTCGAGGGCGTCCATTCCTTCCTCGCGAGTCGCGGCATCCGCGTCCCCGAGGGCACGCCCGACGATCCGCCGGGCGCGCCGACGGTCCATGGGCTCGCGAACCGCAAGCGGCTGGCCCTGCTCACGCGGCTCGAGTCCCGGACCGTCGCGCCGCTCCCCGGCGTCCGTCAGTACCTCGAGATCGCACGCGACGCGGGACTCGAGGTCGGCGTCGTGTCGTCGAGCGCGCACACCCACCTGATACTCCAGCGCGCCGGGCTCGCCGATCTCGTCGACCGGGTCGTCGACGAGAGCACGGTGCCGCCCGAGCCCGAGCCGATGCTCGGCGTCTGCCGCAGGCTCGGCCGCGAGCCGGCGCAGGCCGCGGTCTTCGAGGCGACGTCCGCCGGCGCCGCGCGCGCCCGCGACGCCGGCTTCGGAGTCGTCTTCGAATCACCGCTGTCGGAGCTGCTCTAGCGCGGCTGCGGGACGATGCGGATGTAGGGCTTCGGCTCCTCCCACTCGCCGAAGATCTCCTTCGCCTCGTCGTTCGAGACCGAGCCGGCGATGATCACGTCGTCGCCGTCCTTCCAGTTCACCGGCGTCGCGACGCGGTGGTTCGCGGTGAGCTGGAGCGAGTCGATCACGCGCAGCACCTCGTCGAAGTTCCGGCCCGTCGTCATCGGGTAGACGAGGATCAGCTTGATCTTCTTGTCGGGGCCGATCACGAAGACGTTGCGGACGGTCTGGTTGTCGGCCGGGGTGCGCGCGTGCGGGTCGCCGTCGACGGACGCGGCGAGCATCCCGTAGGCCTTCGAGACCTCGTAGTCCGAGTCGCCGATGATCGGGTAGTTGGGCGCCGTGCCCTGCGTCTCCTCGATGTCCTTCGCCCAGCGCTCGTGGTCCTCGGACGGGTCGACGGAGAGGCCGATGATCTTGACCCCGCGCTTGTCGAACTCCGGCTTGATCTTCGCCATGTACCCGAGCTCGGTCGTGCAGACGGGCGTGAAGTCCTTCGGGTGCGAGAAGAGGACGACCCACGAGTCGCCGGCCCAGTCGTGGAAGCTGATCGGGCCCTCGCTCGAGTCGGCCTGGAAGTCAGGGGCGGTATCGCCCAGTTGCAACGCCATTCCGATTCCTCCCTATCGAATGTATAGCGACCCTAAGCATACGGCTTCGGGCCGCTCTGTGTAGGCAGGATCCTGCCGCACGGGGGCCGAATCCCGCGGGATGGCCCGTCGTGCCGACGAGCGCCGTCCCGGCGTGCTGAACGCCGCGGGGCGGCTCGCGTTCTACCCCGCCCGCGTCGTCGCGCGCGCGTCGCGTGGGCGGATCGAGGCGGTCGCCGAGGAGGCCGTCGCCGGACCGGAGCTCGCGCGGATCGTCGACCAGGCGCTCGCCGGCCCGCTGCCGGAGCACATCGCGCGCTCGATCGTGCGCCACCGCGTCGTCGAGCGGATCGTCGCGGAGCTCGCGGCGAGCGGCGAGCTGAACCGCCTCGTCGCGGCCGGCCTCGCGAGCCCGCGCACGACCGAGCTCGCCGACGAGATCGTCACGAGCGAGCCGGTCCGTCACGCCGTGCTCCAGGTCGTCTCGAGCGTCGACGTCCGGACGGCGATCGCGCGGCAGACGACCGGGTTCGCGGAGGAGCTCGCCGGCGACGCCCGACGCGAGACGCGACGGCTCGACGACAGGGTCGAGCGCGTCGCCGGGCACCGCCGCACCGCGCCGACGACGTACGGCGGCGTCGCGAGCCGCGGCCTCGCGCTCGCGCTCGACTCGTTCCTCGTGATTCTCATCTACGCATCGCTCTCGGCGATGGCGACGCTCATCGCGTCGCTCGTCGGTTCGCTCCGGCCGGCGTGGATCGTCGAGACGGTGCTCGCCGTCGGCTGGATCCTCGTCGCCGGCGGCTACTTCGTCTTCTGCTGGCGGCTCACGGGACGGACGATCGGGATGCACCTCATGCACCTCCACGTCCACGACGCGCGCGGCCGGCCGCCCGGCGTCCTCCGCTCGATCGTCCGCTTCGTCGCGCTCGGCCTGTCGATCGCGATCGTCTTCCTCGGCTTCGTCCCGGCGCTCTACACCGAGCGCCGGCGCGCCCTGCCGGATCTCGTCGCCGGCACGACCGTCGCGTACGACTAGGAGGGTTCGGCCGGGTCGCGGCCCGGCGACGGGGAATCTATAGTCGCGCCGGCGGGCTCAAGCGACGGCGAGGGAGGACACGGTGTCGGTGATCGTGACGCTCTGGATGCAGGGCGACCCGAAGAAGATCGAGGAGGTGGCGGCGGCGAACCAGGACACGCTGCAGGCGATCTCCGCGGCGGGGAAGGCGGCGGGCGCGATCAAGCACCGCTTCTACGGCTCGGACGGCGACAACGTGATGGTCATCGACGAGTGGCCGGACGCCGAGTCGTTCTACGGCTTCTACGCGAGCCAGGAGGACAAGATCGGCCCGCTGATGGCGGCGGCCGGCATCACGGCCGAGCCGGCGGTCCGGATCTGGGAGGAGCTCGAGACCGGCGACGAGATCGGCTGAGCGCCGGCTAGCTGTAGTAGTAGATCAGCAGTACGAGCACGAGCAGCACTGCGAGGATCGCGAAGACGAACCCGGCGACGCCGAGCGTCACGAGCAGCGGCGTCGTCGGGCTGTCGCCGTCTGCGGCGACATGCGTGAGCCGGCGGACTTCCTCGACGGGATGGTGGACGAGACTCGACGCCTCGTGCCGGATCTCCTCGAGGATCAGCTCCGTGTCGTCGGGTCCCTGGACCTGCTGGGCGTTCATCCGACACCGTCCTTCTCGAGTCAGCCGAAGTCTAGCTCCGCTCCCTCGAGAATGGCGCGGCCCACGACGGCGCCGTCGGCGCCCTCGTCACGCACCGCTTCGACATCCGCCGCGTCGCGGATCCCGCCCGCGGCGAGGATCGCGCCGCCGAATGCGGCGCGCGCCTCGCGGATCAGATCGAGGTTCGGGCCGGACATCGTCCCGTCGCGGTCGATCGCGGTGCAGAGGACGCGCGGGACGCCGGCCGCGGTGCACCGCGCGAGCGCGTCGGCGGTCGTGAGCTCCGACGAGTCGCGCCAGCCCGCGGTGCGGACGATGCCGTCGGCGACGTCGACGGCGACGACCAGCCGGTCGCCGAGCGCGGCGACGAACTCCTCGAGCGGGATCGGCCCGAACGCGGCGGTGCCGATCATCACCCGTGCGACGCCGGCGGCGACGAGCGCCTCCGCGTCGGCGACGGACCGGACGCCGCCGCCGAGCTGGACCGGCACCGGCGACGCGGCCGTGACCGCGCCGCGGGCGAGCGCGACCGGCGCGCCGCCGTCGCGCGCGCTGCCGAGCGCGACGACGTGGACGAGCCGCGGCCGCGCCGCCGCGACCCGCGCGATCAGCTCGAAGGGGTCGCCTCCGTCGAGCGCGACGCGCCCGTAGTCGCCCCGCTCCAGGCGGACGGCTTTCCCGCTCAGGACGTCCACGGCGGGGAGGAGCTCGAACTCGCGTGACATTGTGTTACCATGCTAACACGATGGCATCGACGGAGCCCCCACATTGGCCGACGCCGGAGCACGAGGACCTCTTCGCGACGATCGCGTCGCTCCGGAGCGCGGCGGCGGTCCAGCACTTCCTGCGGGATCTCTGCACGCGGGCGGAACTGGACGCGATGGCGCACCGCTGGCAGATCGCCCGCCTGCTGGACGAGGGGCTGCCCTACCTCGAGGTCGCGAAGCGGACGCACGCGTCGACGACGACGGTGACGCGCGTGGCGCAGTGGCTGCACCGGGGCGAGGGCGGCTACGCGACGGCGCTGCGCCGGCGGGGGAGGCGCAGCTGAGGATCGCGGTCCCGTCGAAGGGCCGGCTGCGCGAGCCGGCGATCGTCCTGTTGGAGGACGCCGGGCTCGGACCGGAGACGCCCGGCGACCGCGCGCTCGCGTTCCCGTGCCGCAACGCGCCGCTCGAGGGCCTGCTCGTCCGCGCGGACGACGTGCCGGAGTACGTGCAGGACGGCGTCGTCGACTGCGGGATCACCGGCATCGACATCGTCCGCGAGAGCGGCGCGCGCGTGACGGAGCTGCTGCGGCTCGGCTTCGGGCACTGCTCGCTCGAGGCCGCGGTGCCCGCCGAGTCGGACGTTCGGTCCGTGGAGGATCTCGCGGGCGCGCGCGTCGCGACGAGCTTCCCGCGGCTCGCGCGCGAGTTCCTGCCGCAGTCGATCGAGCTCGTGGACGTGCACGGATCGGTCGAGCTCGCGCCTCGGCTCGGGCTCGCCGACGCGATCGTCGATCTCGTCTCGAGCGGGAGCACGCTGCGGACGAACGGCCTGCGCTCCGTTGCGCGGCTGCTCGAGTCGGAGGCCGTGCTGATCGGGCCGCCGGAGCCGCGCCCGGACGCGACGCAGCTCGCGTCGGTCTTCCGCAGCGTCGTCGACGCGCGCGGCGCGCGGTACCTCATGCTGAACGCGCCGGAGTCGGCGCTCGAGCGGATCTGCGAGCTCGTGCCGGGGTCGCGCGCGCCGAGCGTGCTGCCGCTCTCGGAGCCGGGAATGGTCGCCGTGCACAGCGTCGTCCCGGCGGCGGAGATCTGGCGCCTCCTGCCGGCGCTCGAGGCCGCGGGCGCGTCGTCGATCCTGCTCGTTCCCGTCGAGCGGATGCTGGGATGAGCAGCGTCGCGGAGATCGTCGAGGACGTTCGCGCGCGCGGCGACGAGGCGCTGCGCGAGTGGGCCGTGCGGCTCGACGGCGTCGAGCCGGCGCGCGCGGAGCCGGCGGACGGGCTGCCGGTCGACGCGGTGCTGACGCTCGCCGACCGCGTCCGCCGCTGGCACACGGCGCAGCTCCCGGGCGACGTGCGGCTCGAGGTCGAGCCCGGCGTCGTGCTCGAGCGGCGCTGGGTCCCGCTCCGGTCGATCGGGATCTACGTGCCGCGGCGTCTCGTCTCGACGCTCGTCATGTGCGCGGTGCCGGCGCAGGTCGCGGGCGTCGAGCGGATCGTCGTCGTCACGCCGCCGGACGGCGCGGGGCTCGTCGCAGCGGCGGCGCGCGCGCTCGGCGTCGACGAGGTCTGGGCGGTCGGCGGCGCGCACGCGGTCGCGGCGCTCGCGTACGGCACGGAGACGATTCCGCGCGTCGACAAGATCGTCGGGCCGGGCAGCACGTTCGTGAACGAGGCGAAGCTGCTCGTGTCGCGCGACGTCGCGATCGACCTGCCGGCGGGCCCGTCGGAGGTCGCGGTCGTCCTCGGCCGCGGCGGCTCGCGCGCGGTCGCGGACCTCGAGCTCGCCGCGCAGGCCGAGCACGGCGAGCACAGCGTCTGCACGCTCGTCGACGGCGTCGACCTCGACGCCGCGCTCGACGCGGTGGAGGAGCTCGCGCCCGAGCACGTCGTCCTGCTCGGCGAGGCGACCTCGCTCGCCGACCGGATCCGGAACGCCGGCGCGGTCTTCGTCGGCGAGAGCTCGCCGGTCGCGGCCGGCGACTACGCGACCGGCGGCAACCACGTCCTCCCGACCGGCGGCTGGGGACGCTCGAGCGGCGGGCTCGGCGTCGAGACGTTCCTCAAGCCGGTGACCGTGCAGCGGCTCACGCCGGACGGGCTCGCGCGTGTCGCGCCCGTCGTGCGCGCGCTCGCCGCGGTCGAGGGGATGCCCGCACACGCGGCGGCGGTGGAGCGATGAGGCCGCTCGCGCCCGAGTTCCGTCCGTACAAATGGGCGCCGTCGACGGGCGACCTCGCGCAGCGCGCGGGGCTCGACCCGTCGCAGATCGTGCGCTTCGACGGGAACGTGCCCCCGCTGCCGCTCCCGAGCTCGCGCCCGGCGACGGTCGCGCACGCGCTCGCGCACGTGAACGAGTACGCGCACGGCGGCCACCGCGCGCTGATCCGCGCGATCGCCGGCTACGCGGGCGTCGAGCCGGAGAACGTCGTGCTCGGCGCCGGCGCGGACGACCTGATCCTCCTCGTCGCGCGCGCGTTCGCCGGAGAGGGCGACACCGTCGCCGTCGCGAACGAGCAGACCTATCCCCTGTATCGCATCGCCGCCGGGCTGGCCGGGGCGACCGTCGGCGACGACGACCCGGTCGTGACGTTCTGCTGCCGCCCGAACAACCCGACCGGCTCGGTCGACCCGCTTCCCGACGCGCGGCCGCTCGTCGTCGACGAGGCGTACCTCGAGTTCTGCGACGACGACGGGGCGGTCGGGCTGATCGACGACGGCGTGATCGCGATCCGCACGTTCTCGAAGGCGTTCGCGCTCGCGGGCGCGCGCGTCGGCTACGCGCTCGCGTCGGTCGACGTCGCGGCGGAGCTGAACACGCGCCAGGCGCCGGAGCCGGTCGCCTCGCCGTCCGCCGCGCTCGCGCTCGCCGCGCTCGCGTCGCCGCCCGATCTCGGGCCGCTCGTCGAGGAGCGCGAGCGCCTCGCCGGCGAGCTGCGCGCGCTCGGCTACGCGCCGCTGCCGTCGCGGACGAACTTCCTCTACGTGCCGGTCGACGACCCGGAGGGGCTCGCCGACCGGCTGCTCGCGCGCGGCTGCGTGCCGCGGATCTACGACGACGCGATCCGGATCACGGTGCGCGACCGCGAGGACGACGACCTGATCCTCGCAGCGCTCGCCGGTGCCGAGGCGCCGAAGGGGCGGAGCGTCCGGCACGTGCGCGCGACTGCGGAGACGGCGTTGCGCGTCCGGCTGCGGCTCGACGGCGAGAGCCGCGTGCGCGTCGCGACCGGCGCGGGCCTCTACGACCACTTCCTCGAGCAGCTCGCCTTCCACGCCGGCCTCGACCTCGTGCTCGAAGGGACGGGCGACGCGGAGACCGGCCCGCACCACACGGCGGAGGACTCCGCGATCGCGCTCGGCGAGGCGCTCGACCGCGCGCTCGCCGACCGCAAGGGCATCGCGCGCTACGGCGACGCGGTGGTGCCGATGGACGACGCGCTCGCGCGCGCCGCGGTCGACCTCGGCGGCCGTCGCGCCTCCGTGATCGAGCTCGCGCACGACCCGGGTCTCGCGAAGCACGTCCTCCAGAGCCTCGCCGACAGCGGTCGCCTCTGCATCCACGTCGAGTCGACCGGCGACGACCCGCATCACGTCGCGGAGGCGGCGTTCAAGGCGACGGGCCGTGCGCTCCGCGCGGCGCTGAAGCAGGACGGCGGGCTCGTCCCCTCGACGAAGGGGATCCTGTGAACGTCGCGATTTGCAGATACGGGGCGGGGAACGTCCGCTCGGTCGAGCTCGCGTTCCGGCGGCTCGGGGCCGACGTCGTCGCGGCCGACTCGCCCGCCGACGTGCTCGACGCGGACCTCGCGATCCTCCCCGGCGTCGGCTCCGCCGCGTCGGCGATGGCCGGGCTCCGCGAGCGCGGGCTCGACGACGCGCTGCGCGAGCGCGCCGCCGCCGGCCGCGCGACGCTCGGCATCTGCCTCGGGCTCCAGATCGCGCTCGACGAGAGCGAGGAGGACGGCGGCACGCCGGGGCTCGGGCTCGTCCCGGGCCGCGCGGTGCGGCTCCGCGCCGAGCGCGTGCCGCGCATCGGCTGGGCCGCCGTGGAGCCCCTGGCGTCGCCGAAGGCGACGCGGTCTTCCGGCCGGGCGACGGCGGCTTTGCCGTCGTCGCTTCCAGCCTCGGGCGAGGCGTACTGGTTCGCGCACTCGTACGCGGCGGAGACCGACGCGGCGACCGCGACGAGCGAGGGCTTCGTCGCCGTCGTCGAGGACGGCGCGTTCACCGGCGTCCAGTTCCATCCCGAGAAAAGCGGCGCCGCGGGCGCGCGCTTCCTGGAGCGATGCCTCTCCCGCGCCTGATCCCGTGCCTCGACGTCGCGGGCGGCCGCGTCGTGAAGGGTGTCCGCTTCCGCGAGCTGCGCGACGTCGGCGACCCGGTCGAGCTCGGCGCGGCGTACTCCGACGCCGGCGCCGACGAGCTCGTCTTTCTCGACGTCGCAGCGACCGTCGAGTCGCGCGGCTCGGCGGTCGAGGTCGCGGCGCGCGTCGCCGAGCACGTGTCGATCCCGTTCACCGTCGGCGGCGGGATCCGGACGGTCGCGGACGCGGCGGCCGTCCTCGAGGCGGGCGCGGACAAGGTCAGCGTCAACTCCGCGGCGCTCGCGCGGCCCGAGCTGATCGGCGAGCTCGCGCGCACGCTCGGGAGCCAGGCCGTCGTCGTCGCGATCGACACCGAGGCCGGCCGCGTCCACTCGCACTCGGCGACGCGCGACGCCGCGCGCGACACCGTCGAATGGGCGCGCGCGTGCGAGGCGCACGGCGCCGGCGAGCTGCTCGTGACGTCGATCGACCGCGACGGGACGCAGAGCGGCTACGACCTCGAGCTGCTCGGCGCGCTTCGCGACGCGGTGTCGCTGCCCGTCATCGCATCGGGCGGTGCCGGCGGCGCGAAGCACGTCGCCGCCGCGCTCGAGGTCTCACAGGCCGCGCTCCTCGCGTCGATCCTCCACGAGCAGCCGTCGCGGCTCGTCACGCTCCGCGACGAGCTCCGCTCCCTCGGCGTCCCTCTTCGCGATGCAGCCTGACCTGAAGGCCGCGATCGTGCAGGACGCGGACGACGGCCGCGTGCTCATGCTCGCGTGGATGGACGACGAGGCGCTTCGCCGCACGCGCGAGACGGGCGAGGCGTGGTTCTGGAGCCGCTCGCGGCAGGAGCTGTGGCACAAGGGCGAGACGTCCGGCTCGACGCTCGCGGTCGAGGAGATCCGCGACGACTGCGACGGCGACGCGATCCTCCTCCGCGTCCGCCCCGCCGGTCCCGCGTGCCATACCGGCTCGCGCTCGTGCTTCGCGCCGGCGCTCTGGCGCACCGTCGTCGAGCGGGTGCGCGACCGGCCCGAGGGCTCGTACACCGCGTCGCTCGCGAACGCGGGCGTCGAGCGCGCGGCGCAGAAGCTCGGCGAGGAGTCGGTCGAGACGGCGCTGTCCGCCGTCGCGGGCGACGGCCGTCTCGCCGAGGAAGCGGCAGATCTGCTCTACCACCTCTACGTGCTGCTCGCGGTCGCGGGCGTCGACATCGCCGACGTCGAGGACGTGCTCGCGCGTCGCTCCGGGACGGGCGAGAGTCCCGCGAACGGGTGACGTGAAGCGGCGCGGACGCGACTAGCATCCGACTTCGCTGCGTCCAGAAACCTGCGGAGGACTCCCCTTGAAGCTTCGTCATCTGCTCGTCGTCGCCATGGTCCCGGCGATCTGCCTCGTCCCGGCCGCCTCGGCCCGGACCGACCGCCCGCAGACCTCGCAGGCCGCCCAGGGCGAGATCGCGACCGCCATCGCGACCGAGCTCGCGAAGGAGGGTGCGAAGGCCGCCGTGGCCAAGTTCGCGCCGGATCTCGTGAAGTACACCGACCCGACCGCGGCCGGGCTCGCGGCGATCCAGAGCCAGCTGGCGCAGCTCGACCAGAAGCTGACGGAGCTGAAGAGCTACAACGAGGCCGTCGCGACGCGCCTCGACTGCGTGATCCAGCGGACGCCGCTGAACGAGATCCTCGCCTCGGCCGACGAGCACCTGCGGGCGCTCGTCGACGCGGGCAGGATGACCGACCAGGCGCAGCGCGTGAAGGCGCTCCAGCGACTCGACGCCGACTACGTGCTCCTCGGCACGCAGCAGAACACGCTCCACCGGGCGATCGTCGGCGACGGCGCGCTCCTCGCGTGCGCGAAGCTGATCGAGAAGCAGCAGGAGCCGTTCCTCACCTCACAGCTTGCTCCCGCCGTGCACGACTACTACGCGGCGTACGAGACGGCGGCGATCGGCCTCCTGACGGTCCGGCTGAACCTGATGAACAACGGCGCCGCGACGCCGACGCTCGCGGATCAGGTGTCGCGCGAGGTGCTCGGGTGGATCAGCCAGGAGCGCGCGCTGATCAAGCCGGCGCTGCCGTACACCGAGTCGTACTACAAGCCCGACGACCTGCTCTTCAAGACGCGCGTCGGACCGAACGGCTTGCAGGACGGGCCGTCGTACGCGCTCTTCAAGGCGGGCTGGGACGCGAGCATCCGGAACGCACCCGGCTGCAGCCATCTGATCCGCATCGCCGAGGCGACCGGCGTGCCGCACGCGCAGGAGCGGGCGGTGCTGGCGAGTCGCAACATTCTCGACATGCCGCGCTACGTCTACTGCTACGACGACCATCACGACCTGTACGCGTACGACTTCGACGTGTTCCGCTACGACGACGCGGCGTACATCCACGTCTACGTCACCCGGAACATCGGCACGGTGATGGCGCATCCGAACGGCTGGTCGTTCGCAAGCCTCTCCCAGTACTCGTACCTGGGGAGGTAAAACCTCCGTAACGATTCGGTTTCCGATGCCGGAACGGTGGTACACCGTTCGACATGGAGACGAAATTCGGGAACAGCACGCCGTACAGCGTCGGGCTCGAGGAGGAGTTCCAGCTCGTCGACGCGGACACGTTCGAGCTCGTGTCGCAGATCGAGCCGATCCTCGAGGCGTTCGCCGGCGAGACCGTCGAGCGGCGCGTCAAGCCCGAGCTCCTCCAGTCCGTCGTCGAGGCGTCGACGAGGATCTCCGCGACCGTCGGCGAGGCGATCGAGGACGTCGTCGACCTTCGGAACCGCCTCGCGCGCGTCGCCGCGCAGCACAACGCGCTCATCGCGTCCGCCGGCACGCATCCGTTCTCGCGCTACGAGCACCAGGACGTGACGGAGCGGCCGCGCTACGCGGAGCTCGCGGACGCGCTCGGCTGGGTCGTCGCGCGGCAGCTCGTCTTCGGGCTGCACGTGCACGTCGGCGTCAGCTCGGCGGCGAAGGCGATCGCGTGCGCGAACGGCGTCCGCAACCACCTGCCGGAGCTGCTCGCGCTCTCGGCGAACTCGCCGCTCTGGCAGGGCAAGCCGACCGGCCTCGCGTCGACGCGCGCGAAGATCGTCGAGAGCCTGCCGCGCACCGGCGTTCCCCCGGTGTTCGAGTCGTGGGCCGACTACGAGCTGCTCGTCGAGGAGGGCGTGCTCGCCGGCGTGTTCCCGGACTACACGCACATCTGGTGGCACATCCGCCCGCACCCGCGCTTCGGCACGATCGAGGTGCGGATCTGCGACGGGCAGACGCGCGTCGAGAACGTCGCCGCGCTCGCGGCGCTCGTCCAGTCCCTCGTCGCGACGCTCGGCAGCGCCTTCGAGTGCGGCGAGCCGCAGGCCGCGCTGCCGGACGTGCTGCTCGAGGAGAACGTCTGGCGCGCCGCGCGCGACGGTCTCGCCGCACAGCTCGTCGACGGGCCCGTCGTCGACGCGATTCGCGAGCTCGTCGAGGCCTGTGCCCCCGCCGCCGATGCTCTCGGCTGTGCGGAGGAGCTCGAGCTCGTCGACGAGA
Source organism: Gaiellaceae bacterium (assembly GCA_035506655.1). Taxonomy (GTDB): domain Bacteria; phylum Actinomycetota; class Thermoleophilia; order Gaiellales; family Gaiellaceae; genus Palsa-739. The sequence goes on along the minus strand of DATJOZ010000034.1, from coordinate 55,905 downwards.
TCGTCGCGCGCGGCGGCGGCGCGGACGAGCAGCGCTGCGTCTTCGAGGAGACGCTCGACCCGGTCGCGGTGACCCGCCGGCTCGCCGAGCACACCTCGGCGGCACGTCTGCCCGCGGCCGCCTAGTACAGGACGAGCCGGTCCCGGTGCACGGCCTCGACGCCGCGCGGGCGGCCGCGGAGCTCGTCCGCGCCGGCGCCGGCGATCCCCTTGCCGAGCGCGGTGCCGTCGAGCGCGACGAGCTCGACCGCGTCGCCCGCCGCGAACGACCCGTCGCAGCGCGCGACGCCGACGGCGAGCAGGCTCCCGCCGCCGCGGACGAGCGCGTCGCGCGCGCCGTCGTCGACGACGAGCGTCCCGGCGGTCGGCTTCGCGTGCCGGAGCCAGAGCCGGAACGCGCTCGGCGTCTCGCCGGCGGGCGCGAACCGCGTGCCGCGCTTCTCGCCGGCCGCGATCGCCGCGACGACGCCCTTGCCCTTCCCGGACGCGATCACCGTCGGGATCCCCGCACCGGCCGCGAGCCGCGCCGCGGCGACCTTGCTCTCCATCCCGCCGCGCCCGAGCTTCCCGCCGCGTCCGATCGCGGCGCCCGCCACCGCGTCCCCGCTCGCGAGCGGCTCGGCGCCCGGCTCGGCCGGGTGGGTGCTGTAGACGCCGTCGACCTCCGTCAGGAGCACGAGGAGTCGCGCACCGAGCAGCACGGCGACCTGCGCGGCGAGAGCGTCGTTGTCGCCGAAGGTGATCTCGTCCGTCGCGGTCGCGTCGTTCTCGTTGATCACCGGGATCACGCCGAGCTTCAGGAGCGCACGGAGCGCGTTGCGCGCGTTGACGTAGCTCGCGCGCTCGGCGAGGTCGCCGGCGGAGAGGAGGACCTGCGCCGTGCGGAGACCCTCGCCGCGGAGCGCCGCCTCCCAGGCGAGCTGGAGCTTCACCTGGCCCGCGGCGGACGCGGCCTGGAGCTGCGGCGTCGAGCGCGGCCGCCGCTCGAGCCCGAGCAGCGGCGTGCCGAGCGCGATTGCGCCGGACGAGACGACGCACGCGCTCTCTCCGGCGGCGGCGATCGCCGCGATGTCCGCGGCCCGCGCCGCGAGGAGCGCGCGGCGTGCGCGGCCGTTCCCGTCGGTGACGAGCGACGAGCCGAGCTTGACGACGACGGTCACCGATGCTGCGTGCCGTCGCCGACGATCCGGAACTGGCGCAGGCAGAGATCGAGGTAGTTCACGGGGCCGCGCGGTCCGGGGAAGCGGTCGACGCTGATCCCGGTCTCGGGTGTCCCGAGCAGCTCGAACCCGTCGACGAAGCGCGTCGTCGCGTTCCACAACGCGGCGGTGCCGCGATACGTCTCGAGGAAGCGTGCGGCGGCGGCCTCGTCCTCCGCGACGATCGTCGCGGCGAGGCCGGACGTCTCCTCGTTCGCGATCGCGACCGCCTCGCCGAGGCCGTCGACGAGGTCGAGCGTCACCGTCGCGACGCGCTCCGGCTCCGACGCCCACTCGTGGCCGCGCGTCCGGTCGAGCGGCTGCGTGCCGGCGACGTCCGCCGCGCGTTCGGTCGCGCGCACCTCGACGCCGAGCGCCGCGCACGCGTCGACGACCGCCGCGGCGAGCTCGGGCGTCGTCGCGTCGACGAGCGCGAGGTTGAGCCGGTTGCAGACGCCGAGCCGGTCGAGACTCGCCGTCGCGAGCGTGCGCACCGTCTCCGCCTTCGCGCTCGCGTGCGCGTAGAGCACGCCGCCGCCCTCCGCGTGTGCGAGCGCGCGCACGCCGTTCGCGGCGGCGATCGCAGCGAGGGCCGCCGTCGACGCGCCGCTGCCGCGGAGGATCACGAGCGGGATCGCGCCCGGTAGCGAGACGAGCGCCTCGGCGCCCGCGCGGTCCGGCGAGCGGACGAGCCCGACCGCCGCGCCGTCGACGCCCGCGGCCTCGAGCGCGGGGCGGAGTACGCCGTCGACGAGCTCCGTCACGGTTCGGAGCGCTGCGCTCCCCGTGCGCAGGACGACCGCGTTCCCGCTCTTCAGGACCTGGGACGCGACGTCGACCGCGACGTTCGGCCGCGCCTCGAAGTTCGCGCCCACGACGCCGACGGGGATCCGCCGCTCCGTCACGACGAGCCCGTTCGGGAGCGTCCACGTGCGCACGTCGCGCGCGAGCGGCTCGAGCGCCGCCGTGGCGCGCACGCCCTCGGCCATCGCCGCGAGCCGCTTCTCGTCGAGCCTGAGCCGGTCGAGCGCGCCCGCGTCGAGCGCCGCGGACCCGGCCTCGAGGTCGGCCTCGTTCGCGGCGAGGATCTCGGCGCTCCGCTCGGTCAGGAGCGCGGCCGCGCGCGTCAGGCCGTCCTCCACCGCGGCCGGGCCGAGCGAGGCGAGCGCGGCGCGGGCTGCGAGCGATTCGCGCTCGACGAGCTCCAGGATGGATCCCTGCCTGGTCGCGCCCACAGCCAGACTGTACGTTCTTCGGCGATGGACGAGAACGAATTCGACCGGTACACGATCGTGCTCCTGCGCCGTCCCGAGACCTTCCCGGAGCTCACCGACGAGCACCTCGAGGACCTCCAGGCGCGGCATCTCGCGCACAACGACGCCATGGTCCGGGCCGGCCACATGCTCGTCGCCGGTCCGACCGGCCGCGAGTGGGACGACTCCCTCCGCGGGATCTGCATCTACCGCTGCGACCTCGACCGGGCGCGCGAGCTCACGGAGGCCGACCCGATGGTCGAGATCGGCTGGCTCGGCTACGACGCGTTCACGTGGTGGACGCGGAAGGACGCCCTCTAGATCGCGCGGAGCAGCTTCCGCGTCTCCTGCGCCGCGCCCGCGACGACCGTCGCGAGCTCGACGAAGCGGACGCCGCGCGGGGCGAGCGTGCGCTCGCTGTGCCACGTGAGCGCGACGACGCGCCGCGGTACCTCCGAGCCGAGCCGCACCGTCGTCAGCTCGGCCGGCAGGTCGGTCGACGGCTCGGGGACGAACCCGACGCCGAGCCCCGCCGACACGAACGCGAGGATCGACGAGAGATCCTCGAGCCGGCGCGACACGGTGAGCCTCCGGCCGGCCGCGGTGATCGCGACCTCCGTCGCGGACTGCACGCGGCAGTCGTCGACCGTGATCACCGGGATCGCCTCGAGCTCCGCGAGCGACAGCACTCCGCGCGACGCGAGCGGGTCCGAGCGGCGCACGACGAGCACGTGCTCGTCGCAGTAGAGCTCCGCCGTCTCGAACGGCCCGTCGCGCGTCGGCAGCACGGTGAACGCGAGGTCGATCGCGCCCTTCTCGAGCAGGTCGAGCAGCGAGTTCAGGTCGTAGCTCTCGCGCAGCTCGACGTCGGCGCCCGGATCCTCGTCGGCGAGCCGTCGCAGCGTCTCGGGCACGATCTGCCGCGACGCGCTCTGGAACGTCCCGATGCGGAGCGCCCCCGTCGAGCCGGAGCGGAGCGCGCCGATGTCGGTGCGCGCGGCGTCGAGGCGCGCGGTGATCGCCGCCGCGTGCGTCAGGAGGATCTTCCCCTCCTCGGTCAGCTGCACCGGCCGCGAGCCGCGGATCCGCTCGAAGAGCCGCGCGCCGATCACGCGCTCGAGCGCGAGGATCTGGCCGCTGATCGCCGACTGCGTGTACCCGAGCCGCGCCGCGGCCGCGCTGAACGACCGCTCCTGGGCGACCGCCTGGAGCGCCGCGAGATGCCGCAACTCGACCCCGTGCCAGGCACGTTCTGAGGTCACGCGGGGGACAACGTCCCCGCGTGACGGCCCATTTCCGGATCCGGGCATATCACCGACCCGCATAGCTCACCCCCGCCGCGCGTAGTCGATCCGCCAGCGCTCCTCCCACGCGCGCGTCTCCTCGCTCCAGCGCTCCCAGCGCCAGACGAGGCTGTCCGCCGCGAGGTCGGTGAACCGCATCCGGAACGGCGCGCCGTTGTCGTGGCGGAGCTCCATCACGCCGTCGGCGAAACCGCCGCTCAGGTCGAGGTAGCCGCCGCTCGAGTCGACCCACGTCTGCCGCCACACGCCCTGGCCGGCGTCGAAGACCGAGACGCTGATCCCGCGGAGCTCGGTCCCCGGGCGGCCGTCGAACCGCTCGAGGATGACGGTGCCGTCGAGCTCGGACGTGACGACGTTCGTGCCGCGGCCGCCGTCCCACGTGCAGTCCCACTCGCCGAGCCAGAAGTCGAACTGGCGCCGTTCGTTCACGGCACCTCCGCGAGCGACGCCGCCGCGACGGCGGCGCGGTCGTCGAGCACGCCTGCCGCGAGTGCCGCCGCCGCCGGCACGACGAGCAGCCCGGCGCACGCGAGCGCGGCCGCCGGCACCCCGCCCGCGTGCAGGAGCGGCGCGGCGAGCAGCGCGCCGAGCGGCGGCGTCGCCTGCATCAGCGTGCGCAGGAGCCCGAAGACGCGACCGCGCATCTCGGCGGGGACGAGCCGCATGCGGATCGTCTGCGCCCACACGGTCAGCGGCCCGAGGAAGAACGCGCCCGCGCCGAGGACGAGGAACGTCCCGGCGAGCGCGGGCGTTCCGGCGAGGCCCGCGTAGGCGCAGCCGGCGAGCGCCTCGCTCACGGCGATCGAGCGGCCGAGCGGCAGCCGCGACGTCGTCCCCGCGAGCAGCGCCGCGGCGAGGCCGGCGACGGCGGCGACCGCGAGCAGCGCGCCGTACGTCCCCGGCCCGGCGCCGAGCGTCGTCCGCACGTACACCGGCGTCACGACCTCGACGATCCCCGTGCCGACGTTGACGCACATGAACATGAGCGTGGTCGCGAGGAGGATCGGCGTCGCGAGCACGAACGAGACCGCGGCGCGGATCGACCGCGACGCGCGCGCGCCGACCGTGTGCGCCGCCGCCGCGACGGGCCCGATCCGCCAGAGCGCAACCGCGAACGCGGCGTAGCTCGCGGCGTCGAGCCAGAGCGTGCGCGCGCCGCCGACCGTCCCGATCAGGAGCCCGGCGAGCCCCGCGCCGGCGACGGACGCGAGGAAGAACGTCGCCGACTCGAGCCCGTTCGCCTCCTCGAGCCTCTCGTCCGGCACGAGATCCGGGATCAGCGACGGCACGCCCGCGAGCGGGATCATCTTCAGCAACCCGTAGACGAACGCGAAGACGTAGAGGTGCCAGATCCGGAGCACCCCGAGCGCGTGCAGCACCGGCAGCGACGCGACGAGGGCGCCCCGGACGGCGTTGTCGGCGATCATCAGCCGGCGGCGGTCGAACCGGTCGAGCGCTGCGCCCGCGAGCGGCCCGCCGACGATCACCGGCGCCGTGTAGACCGCGACGAACCCGCCGAGCGTCGCCGCGGAACCCGCCGTCGAGTAGACCAGCCAGATCAGCGCGAGCAGCCCGACGCTGTCGCCGAGGGACGACAGCGTGTCGCCGATCCAGAGCAGCCGGTACCGGCGGATCGCGAGCAGGTCGAGGTAACCGCGCACGGTGCATCGACTGAAACGCGCGGGAGGGCCGAGCTGCAAGCTCGATTCCGTGTTTCGCTATCGCCGAGCGCTCTAGATCCGAAGCAGGAACATGCGTCTGTTGAGAATGGGCAGGATCGACGACGCGCCGACGACGCCCGCCGCGGCGAGCGCCCATGCCGGCGACGCCGTTGCCGCGATCGCGCCGCCGAGGAGCCCGCCGACCGGCGTCACGCTCATCCCGATCGCGCGCGCCGCGGCGGTCAGCCGGCCCTGGAGCTCCGCGGGGACGAGGATCTGCCGCATCGTCGCGGCTGTCACGTTCCAGAGCGGGCCGAAGAACGAGCGGAAGCCGAGTCCGACGGCGATCCAGAGCACGGGCGCCCCGAGCAGCGCGAGCGGATAGAAGAGCGCCGCGCCTCCCTCGAGCACCGTCGAGACGAGCAGCGCCGGGCCTGTCCCGAGACGCCGGCTGAGCCGGGGCGACGCCGCCGCGCCCGCCATGTTCCCGAGCGCGCCCGCGGTCAGCGCCGCCCCGACGAGCGCAGGCGTCAGCCCGACCGAGCGGTACGCGAACACGAAGAACGCGCCCTGCGACATCGTGTTCCCGAGGTTCGAGATCGCCGCGGCGAACGTCGCCTCGTAGATCGGCCGGAAGCGGCGCAGCGCGGCGAAGCCCTCGCGCAGCTCGTGGAGGAACGCGCGCCGCTCGCCCGGGGTGTCGCGCCTCGTCAGCGCCGGCCCGGTCCCGAGGAGGAACGCGGACGCTGCAAACGAGACGACGTCGCCGATGAGGGCGAGCGGCGCGCCGACACCGGAGATCACGAGCCCTGCGAGCCCAGGGCCCGTCAGCCTCGACGCCGAGCCGCTCAGCTCGAGCCGGCCGTTGGCGCTGGCGAGGTCCTCCGGCGGAACCACGTCGGGTACCGCTGCGGTGAACGTGAGGTCGAAGAAGACCGAGCACGCGCCGGCGAGCGTCGCGACGACGAGCAGCTGCGCGAGCGTCAGGTGGCCGGCCGCCCACGCGACGGGGATCGACAGCACGAGCACGAGCCGGACGAGGTCGGCGGAGACGAGGATCGGCCGCCGCGGCAGCCGGTCGACCCAGACGCCGGCGGGGAGCCCGATCAGCGGCCACGCGGCCCAGCTCAGCGAGGTGAGCGCGCCGACGGCGAGTGGGCTGGCGTCGAGCGAGAGCACTGCGACCGTCGGCACCGCGATCCCGGTGATCGCGTCGCCGAAGAAGCTCAGCGTCTGCGCCGACCACATCCGCCGGAAGAGCGCGTTGCGGCGCAGCAGCCCGCGCGCGGGCGCCTTCGCCGAGTAGACACAGAGCTCGCCGGCCTCCACCTTGCCGTTCTACGGGTCGCCCGCAAGGCTTGGCCATGCCGAAGCGGCGACGCCCTATCTCGAAGTGCGATTGCCCGTGTTCGAGCCGACGACCGGCTTGTGCGGGGAGAGCGGGTAGCCGCTCAGCTCGGCGACGAGCCCCGACGTCGCGGCGAGCTGCGCCGGGTCGATCCCCGTCTCCGCGCCGATCTCCTCGCGGTGCGCCACGAGCGCGGCGACGATCTCCTCGAGCGCCGCGTTCCCCGCGCGCTCGCCGAGGCCGTTCATCGTGCACTCGATCTGGCCCGCTCCGGCGGCGACGCCCGCGAGCGTGTTCGCGGTCGCGAGGCCGAGGTCGTCGTGGCAGTGGACGGCGACGGTGACGGACGCGAGCTTCGGGCAGCGCTCGTGCACCTCGCGGATCAGCGCGCCGTAGGTCTCCGGCACGGCGTAGCCGACGGTGTCCGGGAGGTTGATCACGACGGCGCCGGCGTCGATCGCGGTCTCGCAGAGCTCGGCGAGGAACGCGGGGTCGGAGCGCGAGGCGTCTTCGCAGCAGAACTCGACCTCGTCGAAGCGCGAGCTCGCGTAGTCCACCGACCAGCGCGCGAGCTCGAGGACCTCCGGCCGCGTCAGCTGCAGCTTCCGCTCGAGGTGGAGGTCGCTCGACGCGAGGACGATGTGGACGCGCGACCGCGCGGCGCCCTCGAGCGCGGTTGCGGCCGCGTCGAGGTCGACCTGCGCGGGGCGCGCCATCGCGGCGATCACCGGGCCGCGCACCGCCTCGGCGACCGCGCGCACGCCTGCGAGCTCGCCCTCCGAGGCGACGGGGAAGCCGGCCTCGATCACGTCGACGCCGAGCTTCTCGAGGCTGCGCGCGATCGCGACCTTCTCGTCGGGCGCGAAGGCGAGGCCGATCGACTGCTCGCCGTCGCGAAGTGTCGTGTCGAAAACGGTGATCCTGCGGGGTTCCATCGTGAGCTCTCCTTGCGTGCGCGCCGCCCGTGCGAGGGCGGACCTCTGCCGTCGATTCGAAGTGGGCGCCCTCGATCGGGCGTGTGCGCACGCTCCCCCTAGCGGGGGATGATCGCGATCGCGATGATCGCGCGGGAGCGCGCGGAGCTCATGGACACAGCGTGCGCGCGGTCCGGCCGGACGTCAAAGCCTGTCGTCCGGTTTAGCCCTGCCCGGCTCCGAACGACTCGAGCGCGGACGCCTGCGCGGCGCGCGCGGCGAGACCCCGGTTCACCGCGTTCACGACCGCGCGGAGCGACGCCGTGACAATGCTCGAGTGGATCCCGACGCCCCAGACCGGCTCACCGTCGACGTCCGCCTCGACGTACGCCGCCGCCGTCGCGTCCTCGCCGCCGCTCATCGCGTGCTCGTGGTAGTCGAGCACGCGGATCGGGAAGCCGAGCGTCTCGGAGAACCCGTGGACGAGCGCCGCGATCGGTCCGTTCCCGGACCCGGCGAGCTCGAGCGCGTCGCCGCCGCCGCGCAGCTGCGCGGCGAGCCGGTCGCCGCTCTCGTCCGCCTCGTGGCGGTACGAGATCAGCTCGTACGGCTCGGCGACCGCGAGGTAGTTCGCGCGGAACACCTCGTAGAGGTCCTCGGCCGTCAGCTCACCGCCCTCGGCGTCGGTGATCGCCTGCACCTTCTGCGCGAACTCGACCTGGAGTCCGCGCGGAAGGTCGAGCCCGTACGTGCTCAGGAGAAGGTAGGCGACGCCGCCCTTCCCCGACTGCGAGTTGACGCGGATGATCGCCTCGTACGAGCGGCCGACGTCCTGCGGGTCGATCGGCAGGTACGGCACGTCCCACTCGTCCGTGTCGGACCGCTGCAGCGCGTACATCCCCTTCTTGATCGCGTCCTGGTGCGAGCCGGAGAACGCCGTGTAGACGAGGTCGCCTGCCCACGGGTGCCGCGGGTGCACCGGCAGCTCGTTGCACTCCTCGACGATCCGGCGCGTCTCGTCGAGCTGCGAGAAGTCGAGCTGCGGGTCGACGCCCTGCGTCAGCAGGTTCAGCGCGATCGTGACGAGGTCGACGTTTCCCGTGCGCTCGCCGTTCCCGAAGAGCGTCCCCTCGACGCGCTCCGCGCCGGCCATCAGCCCGAGCTCCGCCGTCGCGACCGCCGTCCCACGGTCGTTGTGCGGATGCACCGAGAGGATCGCCGAGTCGCGGCGCGTGAAGTTGCGCCCGAACCACTCCATCCGGTCGGCGTAGACGTTCGGCGGGAAGTGCTCGACCGTCGTCGGGAGGTTCACGATCATCTTCTCCGCCGGCGTCGGGTCCCACTCCGCCGCGACCGCCTCGCAGATCTCGAGGGCGAAGTCGAGCTCCGTGTGGTGGAAGCTCTCCGGCGAGTACTGGAACACGATCTCCGTGTCCGTCTCGCCCGCGAGCTTCCGGCACAGCTCGGTGCCGCGCACCGCGAGCTCCGTGATCCCGGCGCGGTCGAGCCGGAAGACGACGCGCCGCTGCGTCTCCGAGGTCGAGTTGTAGAGGTGGATGATCGCGCGGCGCGCGCCCCGGACAGCCGCGAACGTCTGCGTGATCAGCTCCGGCCGCGCCTGCGTCAGCACGGCGATCGTCACGTCGTCGGGGATCAGGCTCTCCTCGATCAGCGAGCGGGCGAAGTCGAAGTCGGTGCGCGACGCCGACGGGAACCCGATCTCGATCTCCTTGAACCCGATCGCGACGAGCAGGTCGAAGAAGCGCCGCTTGCGGGCGGTGTCCATCGGGTTCACGAGCGCCTGGTTCCCGTCGCGCAGGTCGGTCGAGCACCAGATCGGCGCGGCGGTGAGGACGACGTCCGGCCAGGTTCGGTCGGGCAGGTCGACGGTGTCGTACGGTCGGTATCTCCAATGCGGCATCGGCACGGCAGGCTCCTTCGGGCGTGTTGGGGACGCACGTGTCCCTGGGACGGGGGACGGGTATGTCGGCATGCGTCTCCCCTAGCTGGGGAGAAGGCCGAGCAGGAGCACGCCGAGGCCGAGCCGGTCGAGGAGGCGCGGATCGGAGGGCGGTGCCACGGACGAAGCGTAGACCCTCGGCGCGGCCCCGTCGACCCAAACCGGCCAACTCGGACGGGTTTGGCCACGTCCCTGGCCACGTCCCGGGGTCAGACCCCGGGACATGGCCATGGGGACTGCAGAGCTACGCGGCGAGCGCGAGCTCCGCGCCCGCGGGCTCCGCGGAGGGAGCCCGCGAGGGGAGGAGGACGAGCGCGAGGAGCGCGCCGGCCAGGGCGACGAGGACGCCGACGTGGAGCGTCGTCGACATCGCCGAGACGAACGCGGAGTCGGCGTTGTACGCGAGCTGCCGGCCCGGCGCGCCGCCGATCTGCGCGGCGACGGCGAGCGCGCCCTGCAGCCGGTCGTGCGCGACGGCCGCGGCGGTCCCGTGCAGCTGCGCGACCGAGTCCGCGACGTTGCTGCGGTAACTCGAGCTGAGGATGCTGCCGAGGATCGCGACGCCGAGCGTGCCGCCGACCATCCGCGTCGTGTCGTTCACGGCCGAGCCGAGGCTCGCCTTGTCCGCGGGGACGGCGCCCATGATCGAGTCGGTCGCGGGAGCCATCGAGAGGCCGATGCCGATGCCGCAGACGGCGAGCGCCGCGGCGACGAGGCCGTACCCGCTGTCCATCGTCGCGAGCGAGAGGATCCCGAGGCCGGCGCCGCTGACGGCGAGGCCGGTCGCGACGACGACCTTCGTCCCGAGCCGGTCGACGAGCTTCGTGCCCGAGCCGGCGCCGAGGATCATCCCGATCGAGATCGGGATCACGCGGACGCCGGAGCCGAGCGCGGAGTAGCCGAGCACCGACTGCAGGTACTGCGTGAGGAAGAAGATCGTCCCCATCAGCGAGAAGAAGACGAGCGTCACCGAGAGGCTCGCCGCGGAGAAGCGGCGGTTCCGGAACAGCGAGAGGTCGAGCATCGGCGACGGCGCGCGCAGCTCCCAGCCGACGAACGCGGCGAGGAGCGCGAAGCCGACGGCGAACGCCTCGACGATCCCGGCGCTCGCCCAGCCGCGTCCCGGAGCCTCCACGATCGCCCAGACGACCGTGGCCAGACCGGCGGTCGAGAGCACCGCGCCGATCGGGTCGAGCCGCGACTCCTTCGGGTCGCGCGACTCGGGGACGAGGAAGAACGACGCGACGAGCGCGACCGCGGCGATCGGCAGGTTCACGAGGAAGACCGAGCCCCACCAGAAGTGCTCGAGCAGGAAGCCGCCGGCGACCGGGCCGATCGCGACGGCGATCCCGGATGCGCCCGCCCAGACGGCGATCGCCTTCGCCCGCTCCCTGCCGTGGAAGATCGTCGTGATGATCGACAGCGTCGCGGGCATGATGAGCGCGCCGCCGAGACCCATCAGAGCGCGGCTGCCGATCAGGTGCGACGACGTGCCGGAGAACGCGGCGAACGTCGAGCCGGTCGCGAAGATCACGAGCCCGGCCATGAGCGCGAGCCGCCGGCCGAACCGGTCGGCGAGGCTCCCGCACGTGAGGAGGAGGCCGGCGAACACGAGCATGTACGCGTCGACGACCCACTCGAGCTGCGAGGCGCTCGTGTCGAGCTTCCGCTGGAGGGTCGGAAGCGCGACGTTCAGGATCGTGTTGTCGAGGGACACGACGACGAGGGCGAGGCAGAGGACCCCGAGGGCCCACCAGCGCCTGCGATGGATGACTTCGGCTGACTTCGACACGGTTCGCTCCTTGGGAAGAGGTGACGTGCCGACGGTCGCACCGGCGGGCGCGGACGGGAATCCGGCTTTCCGGCCTCTGTGGGTACGGAATCCCGCACCCTCGGAAAGAGTGCGGATAACCGTATGGCCGCCCGCGGCGGGTTCGGCCACAATTCGGCCACTGTGACGGTTCTCATCGTCGACGACCATCCGAGCTTCCGGGCCAACGCCCGGGCGCTGCTCGAGGCCGAGGGCTTCGAGGTGGTGGGCGAGGCGGAGGACGGGGCGTCGGCGCTCCTGGCGGCGGCGGAGCTCCACCCGGAGCTCGTGCTCCTCGACGTCCAGCTGCCGGACCTCGACGGGTTCGAGGTCGCGGCGCGCCTGACGGACGGCGGCGGCGGGCCGTCCGTCGTCCTCGTCTCGAGCCGCGACGGGTCGGACTTCGGGCCGCTCGTCGAGCGGAGCGGGGCGCGCGGGTTCATCCCGAAGGCCGAGCTCTCGGGCGCCGCGCTCGCGGCCCTGCTCGGATGACGCGCTCCCAGACGCTCCGCCTCTGGCTGATCGTCGGGCTCTCGGCGCTCGCGGCGGGCGCGGTCGGCATCGTGCTCATCTCGACGAGCGACCACGCCGGCAACCAGGTCGTGAACGGGATCCTCGTCCCGCTCATCGGCTGGTCGTACGTGCTCTGCGGCCTCGTCGCCTGGACACGGCGCCCGGAGAACGGGACCGGGAAGCTCCTCGTCCTCATCGGCTTCTCGTGGTTCGTGCCGCTGCTCGTCGACGCGAGCAACTCGTTCCTCTTCACGCTCGGCCAGCTCACGGGCTCGCTCGTGCTCGCGTTCTTCGTGCACCTCCTCATCTCGTATCCGTCGGGGAAGCTCCAGACGCGGCTCGAGCGGACGCTCGTGCCGATCGGCTACGCGCTCGCGGTCGTCGCGAACGGATCGCTGCTCCTCTTCGAGCCGGACCCGAGCTGCCCCGACAAGGGGAAGTGCCCGTCCAACGACCTCCTCGTCTGGGAGCACAAGGCGATCGCCGACGTGCTCCTCGTCTTCTGGGATATCGCCGCGGTCGTCTTCTTCGTCTTCGTCGGCGTCGCACTCGTTCGGCGCTGGCGCCGCAGCACGCCGACCGCGCGGCGCGCGATCCGGAACGTCGTGTATCCCGGCAGCGCCGCCGTCGTCCTCCTCACGATCAGCTTCGCGCTCGATCCGGTGAACCACACGGCGAAGATGCTCTTCTCGACCGCCTCGCTGCTCGTCGCGGGAGCGCTGCCGTACTTCATCCTCGGCGGCATCCTCGGCAGCCGGCTTGCGCGCGGGGGCGTGGCCGAGCTGCTCGTGCGCGTGCGCGAGACCGCGACGCTCGACGAGACGCAGGAGGCGCTGCGCGGCGCCCTGCGCGACCCGGGCCTCACGTTCGGCGTGTGGGTGCTGGAGCGGCGCACGTACGTCGGCACCGACGGCAGGCAGTTCACCGTGCCGGAGGAGGACTCGGCTCGTGTCTCGACGCTCGTCTCCGGCGAGGACGGCTCGCCGGTCGCGGTGCTCGTCCACGACCGGACGCTCCTGGACGAGCCGGAGCTGCTCGAGGCGGTCGTCGCGGCCGCGCGGCTCTCGCTCGAGCGGAACCGGCTCCAGGCGGATCTCCGTGCGCGGCTCGACGAGCTGCAGCGCGAGCGCGACTTCATCGCGAGCGCCGTCAACGCGTCGCCGGCGTTCTTCGCCGTGATGGACACGGAGGGCGGGATCGTCCGCTTCAACGACGCGCTCGTCCGCGCGAGCGGGGTGGAGGACGACGAGGTCGTGCGCGGCCTGCCGTTCTGGGAGGTGTTCGCGTCGGACGGGGACGCCGACGCCGTGCGCGACGCGATCGTCGGCTGCGTGCCGGGCGAGCACGAGAGCCGCTGGCGGACGAAGGACGGCGAGGCGGTCGTCGCGTGGTCGATGACCCCGATCTCCGACGGGCAGGGCCGCGACCGGCTGCTGCTGACCGGGCTCGACGTCAGCGAGCGCGCGCGGCACGAGGACCAGCTGCAGCGCGAGCGCGACTTCCTCACGATCGTCAGCGAGGCGACGCCGTCGCTCCTCTGCGCGATCCACCGCGACGGCACGTTCGACCGGCGCGGCGTCAACGCGGCGTTCACCGCGGCGACCGGGCTCTCGGACGACGACGTCGTCGGGCGGAAGTTCTGGGATCTCGTGATCCCGGAGGCGCACGTCGAGACGGTGCGCGACGCGATCGCGCACGCGGTCGAGACCGGCGACGAGACGCGGCTCGAGACGCCGTGGCGCGGAGCCGGCGGGCGCGAGCTCCTCGTCGAGTGGTGGACCGTCACGCTCGCGCGCTACCGCGAGGGCCACTACCTGATCTGCGGGACCGACATCACCGGCCGCAAGCACGCGGAGGACGAGGTGCGCCGCTCGCGCGCGCGGCTCGTCGAGGCGGCGGACGCGGAGCGGCGGCGGCTCGAGCGGAACCTCCACGACGGCGCGCAGCAGCGGCTCGTGTCGCTGTCGCTGGCGCTGCGGCTCGCCGAGGCGAAGCTCTCCGACCCGGAGGCGGCGGCGCACGTGCTGCAGGGCGCAGGCGAGGAGCTCTCGCTCGCGCTGCAGGAGCTCCGCGAGCTCGCGCGCGGCCTGCACCCGGCGATCCTCACCGACCGCGGGCTCGACGCGGCGCTCGAGTCGCTCGCCGAGCGCTCGCCGGTGCCGGTGACGCTCGAGCTCGACGTCGACGGGCGGCTCCCGGGCGCGGTCGAGGTGGCGATCTTCTATGTGGTGTCCGAGTCGCTCGCGAACGTCGCGAAGTACTCCGGCGCGGGCGCGGCCGTCGTCCGCGTCTCGAAGAACGGCGAGCGGGTGCGGGTCGAGGTCGCGGACGACGGCGTCGGCGGTGCCGACCCGGCACACGGCTCGGGGCTCCGCGGCCTCGTCGACCGCGTCGACGCCGTCGACGGGCATCTCGCCGTCGACAGCCCGCGCGGCGGCGGCACCCGCGTGGTCGCGGATCTCCCACTGTCCTCGTAGACTCGCCGCGTGAGCGTCACCCTCCTCTTCACGGACATCGAGGGCTCGACGCGGCTCGTGCAGGCGCTCGGCGACGACTACCCGGCCGCGCTCGAGGAGCATCGCCGGGCGGTGCGGACGGCGCTCGCCGCCGGGGGCGGGGAGGAGGTCGACTGCCGCGGCGACGAGTTCTCCCTCGCGTTCGCCGACCCGCGTGCCGCGGTCGCGACGGCGGAGGAGATCCAGCGCGCGCACGACGGCGCGGTCCGCGTCCGGGTCGGCATCCACACCGGCGACCCGCTCCGCACGGACGGCGCGTACGTCGGCGTCGACGTCCACCGCGCGGCGCGGATCTGCGCCGCCGGGCACGGCGGCCAGGTGCTCCTCTCCGGCGCGACGCGCGAGGCGCTCGGCGACGGGGTGGAGCTCCGCGACCTCGGCGAGGTGCGGCTCCGCGGGCTCGACCGGCCGGAGCGGATCTTCCAGGTCGGCACCGCGCAGTTCCCGCCGCTCCGCGCGGACATCGAGGACAGCGGCCTCGGCGCGCGGATGCGGATCGTGCTCGCCGACGACTCCGTGCTGTTGCGCGAGGGGATCGCGCGGCTGCTCGAGGATTCGGGGTTCGAGGTCGTCGGGCAGGCCGGGAACGCCGACGAGCTGATGCTGAAGGTGCGCTCGTACCACCCGGACGTCGCGATCGTCGACATCCGGATGCCGCCGACGCACACCGACGAGGGTCTCCGCGCGGCGCAGGAGATCCGCGAGCAGCATCCGGGCACCGGCGTCCTCGTGCTGTCGCAGTACGTCGAGTCGGGCTACGCGCTCGAGCTGCTCCAGGGCAACGCCGAGGGCGTCGGGTACCTGCTGAAGGACCGCGTCTCCGACGTGAAGGAGTTCGCCGCGGCCGTGAAGCGCGTCGGGGACGGCGGCTCGGCGCTCGACCCGGAGGTCGTCTCCCGGCTCGTCGGCCGGCGGCGCGGCGACGATCCGCTCTCACAGCTGACCCCGCGCGAGCGCGAGGTGCTCGAGCTGATGGCCGAGGGCCGCTCGAACCAGGCGATCGCGGAGAAGCTCGTCGTCACGCTCCGCGCGGTCGAGAAGCACGTCACGAGCATCTTCGGGAAGCTCCACCTTCCCGCCGCCGAGGGCGACCACCGCCGCGTCCTCGCAGTTCTCGCGTACCTCCGCGACTAGCCGCCGCACGGTGCGGTTAGCCGCACCGCGAGACGCGGGATAGCTCGATTCCCGCCGAAGGCGCCCGCTGCGAGCCTCCGAGACGTCAACTCGTACTCGAAAGGGCAGGCTCGCAATGTCACCGCTCAAGCAGTCCAACAACATCGCGGCCCGGATGGGTCGCTGGAGTGCGAGCCACTGGAAGACCGCGGTCTTCGGCTGGCTCGCCTTCGTGCTCGCCTCCGTGGCGATCGGCAACGCAGTCAAGACGAAGCACATCGACCAGAACGACACGAACGTCGGCCAGGCGCACAGGGCCGACGTGCTGCTCCGCCAGGCGGGCTTCGGGCAGACCGACCCGCAGACGGAGATCGTGCTCATCCAGGCGACCGGCTCGACGACGGTCGAGAGCGCCGCGTTCCGCGCGGCGGTGAACGACGTCGTCCACACGGTCGCGCCCTTCCAGACGATCAAGAACCTCCGCTCGCCGCTCGACCCGGCGTACGGCGACCAGGTGTCGCCCGACGGCCGGACCGCGCTCGTCGAGTGGGAGATGAAGGGGAGCGCGGACACCGCGAAGACGCACATCGACGCGATCACGGCGAAGACCGACGCGGTCGCGAAGCGGCATCCGTCCCTCTACATCGGCGAGGCCGGCAGCATCAGCTCGGGCAAGGCGCTCGACAAGATGTTCAGCGACCAGCTCGCGCAGGCCGGCGAGCGCTCGATCCCGCTGACGCTGGCGATCCTCGTGCTCGTGTTCGGCTCGCTCGTCGCGGCCGGCGTCCCGCTGCTGCTCGCGCTGTCGGCGGTGCTCGCCACGATGGGGCTGCTCGCGATCCCGAGCCATCTCGTCCCGATGGACCAGAGCGTCTCCGCCGTCGTCCTGCTCGTCGGCCTCGCCGTCGGCGTGGACTACGCGCTCTTCTACCTCAAGCGCGAGCGCGAGGAGCGTGCGGCGGGCAAGGGTCACCGGGCGGCGCTCGAGGCCGCGGCTGCGACCTCGGGCCGCTCGGTGCTCATCTCCGGCGTCACCGTGATGACCGCGATGGCCGGCCTCCTGTTCACCGGCGACAAGACGTTCGTCTCGTTCGGCGTCGCGACGATGCTCGTCGTCCTCGTCGCGATGATCGGCTCCCTGACCGTGCTGCCCGCGCTGCTCGCGCGGCTCGGCGACAAGGTCGAGAAGGGCCGCATCCCGTTCCTCAGCCGGGTCCGCCGGCCGAGCGGCGAGAACCGCGTCTGGTCGTGGATCCTCACGCCCGCGCTCAAGCGGCCGGTCGTTGCCGCTTCCGCCGCGGTCGCGCTCCTGCTCGTCCTCGCGTCGCCGCTGCTGCACCTCCACACCGCACAGTCGGGGCTCGACGCGCTGCCGAAGAACGCGCCGACCGTCGAGACGATCGACCGCATCCAGCACTCGTTCGTGGGCGAGGTCGCACCGGCGGAGGTCGCCGTGACGACGCCGTCGACCGACTCGGCCGAGTTCAAGAACGCCGTGAACGCGTTCCGGGCGGCCGCGATCGCGACCGGCAAGATGCACGGGCCGATCGACGTCGACGTGAACCGGTCGCACACCGCGGCCCGGATCGAGGTCCCGCTCGCCGGCAAGGGCACCGACGGCGCGTCGAACGCCGCGCTCCTCGCGCTGCGGAGCGACGTCCTCCCGTCGACGATCGGCCGGGTGCAGGACACGACCTGGGCCGTCACCGGGCAGACCGCGGCGTCGTACGACGCGAACGCGAACATGAAGCACAACGCACCGCTCGTGTTCGGGTTCGTCCTCGCGTTCGCATTCCTGCTCCTGCTCGTGTCCTTCCGCTCGATCGTGATCGCGGCGAAGGCGGTCGTGCTGAACCTGCTGTCCGTCGCCGCCGCGTACGGCGTCGTGATCGCGGTGTTCCAGTGGGGCTGGGGCGAGAACGTGCTGAACTTCAACTCGAACGGCGGGATCGCCCAGTGGCTGCCGCTCTTCATGTTCGTGATCCTGTTCGGGCTCTCGATGGACTACCACGTGTTCATCCTGAGCCGGATCCGGGAGGCATACGACCGCGGTCTCTCGACCGAGGACGCCGTCGCCCACGGGATCAAGACGACGGCGGGCACGGTCTCCAGCGCGGCGCTCGTGATGGTCGGCGTCTTCATGATCTTCGCGACGCTCCCGTTCCTCGACTTCAAGGAGATGGGGATCGGGCTGGCGGCGGCGGTGCTGATCGACGCGACGATCGTCCGCGGCGTGCTCCTGCCGGCGTCGATGAAGCTGCTCGGCGACTGGAACTGGTACCTGCCGAACTGGCTCGGCTGGCTCCCGAAGCTCGAGCACGGGTCGGAGGCTGCGCCTCAGGCCGCGTAACGCGACACGTTCGAGGGATAGGCAAGAGGCCGGGCGCCCTGCATGATGAAGGGGCGCCCGGCCTCTCCCCGTTCTCGGCCCTGCGCACTGCGGCTATGCGGCTCGATCCGAACACCCACGCGTTCGTCCTTGCGACGGCATTCCTCACGTCGGTGACGTTCGCGATCTTCGCGATGAACGTGATCGCGCTCGTGCTGTACTACGCGACCCGGTAGCTCTTACTGCGTCGCGTAGGTCGGCTCGACCGAGATCGCGGCCGTCGACGCGCGGTCGATCCCGACCGACGAGAAGCCCGTCGTCGCCGAGAAGAACGCGCGCGTGCCGGGCGGGAGCGCCGCGAACACGTAACCGGTGCCGCCGCCGACGATCGCCCCCGTCGCGTCGAAGAGCACGACCGAGAGCTGTGCGTTCGTCAGGACCTTCGTCGCGTCGTCGTTCACGATCGTGCCGTCGATCTCGCCGACCCACTTCGGGTCGAACTGGCTCGGGCCGATCACGACGTTCTCGGTCGCGGGCACGTGCGGCGCGCTCTTCGCGTACTGCTGCGTCTGGACGACGACCTCGAGCTTCGCGACCGCCGTCTGCCCGGGAAGGGAGGCCGCGCCGCCGAGGTTGAACGTCGTCCCCGCGCCCACGTCCGGGATGCGGCTCGTCGCCGTCTGCATGACGTGGTTGCCGCCGTCGACGAAGTTCACGAGCACGGTGACGTTCTGCGCGTCCTCGCTCGACGACGGGTTGTGGAGCTGGATGCCGTAGCTGACCGAGCTCCCCGGCCCGTACGGGTCCGGCCGCTGCGACCAGCCCTTGCCGGCGATCGTGAGCTTCGAGTGCGCGACGGTGCCGCCGACGACGGTGAACATGCGGTTGCGCGTCGGCAGCTTCCCGCACACGACGGAGGCACGCGCCGGCCCGACGGGTGCCGTCGCCGCGAGCGTCCAGCTCCACTTCGCGAGCCCGGTCGTCGCGCGCACCGACCCGAGCCCCTGCTGGATCGTGCCGTCCGCGTAGCGGATGAGGAGGTTGCACTGCGTCCCCGTCGGCTTCACGACGACCGTGACCGCGGCGGGCTGGCCCTGGTACGCACGCGCGGGGACGAAGTTGAAGCGGACGGTCCAGCCGGTGCCTGCGCCGGCGCCCGCGCCGAGCGCAAGCGAGGCGATGCCGGCGGCGGCCCAGGCGAGCGGTCTCGTGAACAGCATCGTCGTCTCCCTCCCTACGCGGCCGACTGCTCCGGCTTCGAGCCGAGCTGCTTCGCCCACCAGTCGCCCTCGTTCGCGAACTGGCCCTGCAGCTCGCCGACGTACGTCTTGAGGTTCGCCTCGCGCGCGGCGAGCTTCTCCTCGCGCTCCGAGTTGACGCGCTCGCGCTCCTCGAGGCGCGACTCGCGCACCTCGTTGTCGGCTG
This sequence comes from Gaiellaceae bacterium, assembly GCA_035506655.1. Taxonomy (GTDB): domain Bacteria; phylum Actinomycetota; class Thermoleophilia; order Gaiellales; family Gaiellaceae; genus Palsa-739. The sequence continues at coordinate 36,561 of DATJOZ010000034.1, read as the reverse complement.
CGATCTGCGCCTCGCGGCGATCCATCGCCGCGCTGCGCTCCTCGAGCGTGTGCACCAGCATGCGGAGCTCGTCGTCCCTCGCGTCGAGCTTCCGCTCCTTTTCCTCGAGGCGCTGCCGCGACGCGTCGGCCAGCGCCTCGAGCTTCTCGAGCCGTTCCTCACGCTCGCCGAGCGCCCGCTCGTGCTCCTGGACCCGCTTCTGGGCGACTTCGTCGATCGGCGGAGGCAGCGCCGCTGCGGCCTCCATCTCGGCGCGGCGGACGCCGGCCTCGCGCCGGTGCACCTCCGCCTCGCGCGCGGCCAGCTCCATCTCCCGCTGTTCGAGCGCCGCGCCCGCGGCCGACGAGGCCGGCGCCTGCGCGCGCATCTGCTCGACCTGAACAGCCTGCGCCTCGACGCGCGCCTGCGCGCGCTCGAGCTCCTTCGTGAGCTCGTGGAGGCGTGCCTTCTCCTGCTCGTGCTCGGCCTCTTTCGCGGCGAGCTGCTCGTGCCGCTTCTGGAAGTCGGCCTGCGCCGCCGTGAGCGCGCGCTCCGCCGACTCGATCTCCCTGCGGCGCTCGTCGAACTCGCCCTCGGCGGCGTCGATCGCGCGTTCGCGCTCCTGGATCGCCGCCTCGAGCTTCTCGGCGCGCGCGGCGAGCTCCTTCTTGTCCTCGAGGACGTCGCTGACGGCGTTCGCGAGCGACTTCTCGCGGTCGGCGAGCGCTGCGGCCTGCTTCGTCAGCTCCGCCGCGGCCGCCGCGCGCTGCTCGTCGGCGGCCTTCAGCTCGCGCACCTTCAGCGCGACGGCCTGCTCGCGCTGCGCGAGCCGGGCCGTCGCCTGGTCGACGACCTCGTGCGCCTTGTTCAGCTCGGTATGGCGCGCGTCGAACTCGGCGAGACGGGCATCGAGCCGCTGCTCGGCGGCGTGGAGCTCGGTCTCGCGGATGTCGAGCCCGCGCTTGCGATCCTCGAGCTCGGCGAATCGCTTCGCCATCTCCTGCTCGAACTGCACCTCGCGCGCCGACGTCTCCATCTGCGCGGTCAGCGACTCGCGAAGCTCCTGCTCGCGTCCGAGCGACGCGTCGAGCTCCGCCCGGAGCTCCTCGAGCCCGATCCCCTCGGGCACCTCCACCGCGACGTGTGCGGCAGCGATCGCCTCGCCCGGCGAGCGAGGCGCGTCCTCGACGTCCTGGTCGACGAACGCGGCCCGCGCCTCGAGCTGCGCGCGCAGACCGGTGCCGAAGCCCCGCTCGGTCGTCTCTTCGGTGTGCTCCTCGGTCATCGACATCTAGAAGGAGAAGAGCTGCTTGAGGCTGAGGAGGGCCGGCCCGAGCACGACGATGAACATCGCCGGGAAGATGAACATCACCGTCGGGAAGAGCATCTTGATCGGCGCCTTCATCGCGCGCTCCTCCGCCCACGCCTGGCGCTTCAGCCGCGTGTCGGTCGCCTGCACGCGGAGCATGCGGCCGAGCGACGTGCCGAGCTGGTCGGCCTGGATGATCGCGCGCACGAACGCCGCGATCTCCGGCGTGCCGGCGCGGACGGCGAGCTTCTTGAGCGCGTCCGAGCGGCTCTCGCCGATCCGCATCCCGTTCAGCGCGATCTCGAACTCGTCCGCGAGCGGCCCGTGCATGTAGTGGCAGAGCTTCGCGACGGCGGCGTCGAAACCGAGGCCCGCCTCGACGCTCACGGCGAGCAGGTCGAGCGCGTCCGGGAGCTCGGCGGAGAGCTGGTTCCCGCGGTTGCGTGCCTTCGCCTGGACGATGATCGCCGGCGCGATGTAGCCGCCGGCTCCGAGGATCAGCGCGAAGACGAACGCGCCCGCGGCGGAGCTCGCCGAGCCGAGCAGGAGCCCGACGAGGATGCCGCCGATCCCGGCGGCCGCCTTCGAGGCGAGGAACGCCTGTGCGGTCCAGTTGCGCATTCCCGCCGCCATCAGCAGCGCGTCGATCGACTCGAGGCTCTGCTTCGGGTTGAGACGGAGCATCGCGCGGGAGAGCCAGCCGACGGCGGGGCCGACGACGCGCTCGCTGAACCGCGTCCGGTCGACGTGGTCCGTCGTCTTCTTCAGGTTCCCGTACGTCGCGGCGGAGCGGATGCGTGCGCGCCGGTGACGCGCGGGCATCGTCGCGAGGTTGCCGATGGCGACGAACGAGAGCGTCAGACAGAGCGCGGCGACGATCAGCAGCATCGGTCACTCACCCCTTGAAGGAGACGATTCGCTTGATGAGCAACGAGCCGACGATCATCATCACGAACCCGATCATCAGCATCATGTGGCCCGCCGACGAGTGGAACAGCGGGTGGAGATAGCCCGCGTTCAGCACCGAGATCGCGAGCATCAGGAAGATCGGAAGCCCGATCAGCGTGTACGCCGACATGCGGCCCATCGCGGTGAGCGAGCGGATCTTCCGTGCGAACTGCTGGCGCTGCCGGACCGTGTCGGCGACGAGGTCGAACAGGTTCGCGAGCGAGCCGCCGACCTGGCGCTGGATCGTGACCGCGGTGATCGCGAACTCGAAGTTCTTCGAGCCGACGCGGTCCGACATGTCGGCGAGCGCGTCGTCCATCGGGCGGCCGAGACCGGTCTCCGTCAGCACGCGCTTGAACTCCGTCGCCGCCGGCGGCTGGCCCTCGTCGACGACGGCCTGGAGTCCCTGCTTGAACGAATGGCCGGCCTTCAGGGACGCGGCGATGGTGATGCAGAGATCCGGCAGCTGCGACTCGAACGCGCCGAGCCGGCGCTTCATCCGCTGCATCACGATCGCGAACGGGACGAGCGCGCCCACGGCCATCGCGCCGAGGATGACGATGAACGACTGGCCGAGCCCGGCCGCGATCAGCCCGAGCACGAGCGCCGCCGCACCGACCATGTAGAAGAACTCCACCGCGCGGAGCGGCGTCTCGCCGCGGTCGAGGATCCGCTGGATCGACTGCCACTGGCGGAAGTTCCCGAACGCACGCTCGGTCGCGCCGAGGATGATCTGGATCAGGCTCTTGCGGCCGCGGCGGCGCCGGACGCTGCTGCTCGTGTCGCCCGTGTGCGCCGCCAGGCGGTGCCGGAGCCACGAGTTCTTCTTGCTCCCGAGCAGGAAGACGATCGCGGCGAAGACGAGCACGCCCACGAGGAGCCCGACGGCGAGCGAGCCGCCGGTGCCGTACGCGCGCGCCGGGACCTCCGAGCCGTTCGACGCGCCTGCGGGCGCCGCGAGCACGAGCGTCCCCACGGTCGCGAGCGCGAGCGGGCGGAGCTTCAGCCGGATGCGGATCTTCCGGAGCCGGCGGCTCATTCGAACGCTCCGAAGCGCGGAGGCGTGCCGATGTCGCGCGCGGCGGCACCGGAGTCCTCGTCCGGCGTGAAGAACGTCTGGTGCAGCCCGACGCCGTTCGCGGCGAGCTTGTCGAGGAAGTGCGGCTTCAGCCCGGTGCAGAGCAGCGGGCTCAAGAGGCGCGACTGGCGTCCGAACGACCCGGAGCTGTCGCCCTCCTCCGGCGCCTTCGTCGAGAAGATGTCCTGCAGCGTGATCACGTCCGACTCCATGCGGAGCACCTCGGTGATGTGGGTGATGCGCCGGGTGCCGTCGACGAGGCGGCTGATCTGGACGAGCAGATCGAACGCGCTCGAGATCTGCTCGCGGATCGCGCGGAGCGGAAGCTCGACGCCCGCGGTGAGCACGAGCGTCTCGAGACGCATGAGCGCGTCGCGAGGGGAGTTCGCGTGGATCGTCGTGAGCGAGCCCTCGTGGCCCGTGTTCATCGCCTGGAGCATGTCGAGCGTCTCCGCCCCGCGGACCTCGCCGACGATGATCCGGTCGGGACGCATGCGCAGCGCGTTCCGCACGAGCTCGCGGATCCGCACCTCGCCCTGGCCCTCGATGTTCGGCGGCCGCGACTCGAGCGTGATCACGTGGTCCTGCTGGAGCTGGAGCTCCGCGGCGTCCTCGATCGTCACGATGCGCTCGTCCTCCGGCACGAACGCCGACATCGCGTTCAGCGTCGTCGTCTTGCCCGTGCCGGTACCACCGGAGATCAGGATGTTCAGCTTCCCCTTCACGCAGGCGGCGAGGAACTGCGCCGCCTTCGGCGAGATCGAGCCGAAGCCGATCAGGTCGTTCATCGTGTACGGGTCGCGCGAGAACTTCCGGATCGTGAGCGTCGGGCCCTTGAGCGACAGCGGCGGGATGATCGCGTTCACGCGGGAGCCGTCCGGGAGGCGCGCGTCCACCATCGGCGACGCCTCGTCGATCCGGCGGCCGACCTGCGACACGATCTTGTCGATGATGCGCAGGAGGTGGGCGTTGTCGACGAACGCGGTGTTCGTCTTCTCGATCTTCCCGGCGCGCTCGCAGTAGATCCGGTCGAACCCGTTGACCATGACCTCCGAGATCGACTCGTCGCGGAGGAGCGACTCGATCGGGCCGTAGCCGAGGATGTCGTCCGTGATGTCCCGGACGATCTGCCGCCGCTCGTCGCGCGTGAGCGGCGTCCGGTCGAGGACGAGCTGCTCCGTGACGGCGCGCAGCACGCGCTCGTGGAGGTCCTCGGTCATCTCCTGCTTGAAGAGCTCCACGCCGACGGTCGCGATGACCGCGTGGTGGATGCGCGTCTTCAGCTCGGCGTACGGGTCGACCGCGCCGGGCGTCCCGGCGGGCCGCTCGTGCGGCGACTGTGCGGCAGCGGTGACGGGCGCGGTGAGCGGATCCGCGACGGCGGCCGCTCCGTTCCCGGCCGCCGGCTTGCTGAGGCGGTCCTGGAGTCCCATCGCCTATGCCTTCGCAGTCGCCGGCTGCTTGCTGAACATCCGCTTGCGCTGCTGCTTCTCGGCAGGCGCCTTCGGCAGCGCCGCCTTTGCGATCGCCCGGACCGCCTTCGCGAAGTCGGAGCCGCTCTCCGCGATCACGGCGGGCTTCCCCTGGTTCACGCTCAGCGGCACGACGCGGTCCGACGGCACCTGGTGGACGACCCGGAGGCCGAGGGCGTCGTCGACCTCGCTCGGCTTCATCCCGACCTTCGAGTTCGCCCGGTTGAGGACGATCTTGATCCGGTCCTTCGGGAAGGACAGCATCTCGAGCGTCTGCAGCGCGAGCTTCACGTTCTTCAGCGTCGGGACGTCGAGCCCGCACAGGAGGAACAGCTCGTCCGTGCGGTCGAGCGTCGCGAGCATCGGCCCGTGGAAGAACGGCGACGTGTCGACGACGATCGCGTCGTACGACTCGCGGCCCACCTCGAGCAGGCGCGCGAGCTTCGCCTCCGTCACGAGCTCGGCATCCTCCGGGCGCAGCGGCGCCGGCAGGACTTCGAGCCCGCACGGGTGATGCGTGACGTAGCCGGCGAGCTTCTCCACGTCGAGCTCACCGGGAGCGACGACGAGGTCGAAGATCGTCTTCTCCGGCTCGACGCCGAGCATGATCGCCGCGTCGCCGAACTGGAGGTCGAGGTCGACGAGGAGCGTCTTCTTGCCCTCGACCTTCGCGAGCGCGGAGGCGACGTTCGTCGCGAGGACGGTCTTGCCGGTGCCGCCCTTCGGCGAGAACACCGTGATGATCGTCCCCTGGCGCCCGCGGCCGCCGTCGACGCGCCGTGCGGTGTGCGCGGCCTTGCGGAGCGCGAACACGACGTTGTCGGCGAGCTGTGGCAGGAGCAGGACGTCCGCGACGTCGGCGTCGAGCGCGTCGTCGAGGAGCTGCGACGCCTCACCCGACGCGACGAGCAGCACCGGCGCCCGCGTGTGCTCGCGGATCGCGGCGAGGTCGTCGTGCGGGAACGTCGACGAGCGGGTGGCGTGGAGCAGCACCTGGAGGTGGCCCCCGGCGAGCGCTGCGGCGCCGTCCGAGATCGTCTCGCTCGCGCCCACGAGCTCGAGCTCGGGATGCGATGCGAGCGCGGCGCGGAGCGTGTCCGACCCGTCGCACGCGCCGGTCATGTAGATGCGGAGCGGCCTGCGCTCCTCACTCATGTGGCTCATTACTGCCCACCTCCCGGGAGAACCGTCTTGATGCTCTCGGTCTTGCTCTGTCCGTCGGTCGCGGTGCCGACCGGCCGGAGCTCGAGCGCCCAGCCGCCGTCGGAGGACGAGGCCGCGTCGGCGTTCTTGATCACGTAGTAGAGCCGCGCCGACAGCGTGTCCGGCACGGCGAGCATCACGGAGACCTGCTGGTTCAGCCCTGCGACGCCGCTTCCCGACTTCACGTCGAGCCCGGTCGGTGCGCGCAGCACGAGCAGGTTGCGGAGCACGATCCGGTCGAAGTGGGTCTGGTTGCCGGCGTTGTCGATCTTGATGTTCGCGACGAGATCGACGTGATCGCCTGAGCGGAGCGTCCCCGCGAGAACCTGGTTCCCGTTCGCGGCGATCTGGATCGCGCGCATGTTCCCCTTGAGCTGCGCGCGGACGCCGAGCTCCGTGGAGCCGCCGAATCGCCGGGTCGAGACCTGCTCGCCGGCGATGATCTGGTCGGTCGTGACGAGCCGGGCGATCTGGTCCGGACTCGTCACCGCACCGGGCGTGAGTGCGGTGCGCGGCACGGTCACCGTCTTCAGCATGTGGCCGGAGACGATCGCCTCGCCCGTCGTGCCGGCCGGGATGTCGGTCGTCGCGACGAGCACGCCGACCGAGCTCTGGCCCTGCTGGACGTGCTTGCGGTAGTTCGTCACGTAGAGCGTCGTGAACACGACCGCGAGCAGGCCGAGCACGACCGCAATCATGATGTTCCTCAGTTGGTACGTCATCTGATCCCTCGCGTCGTGTTAGTGGATCCGATTTCAGGGACGTCGACGCCCTGATGCGTCGAGAGCGTTCATTCGACCCGCTCCGTCGTCTTGGACGAGAGCGTCCCCGAGCCGATCACCCAGTCGAGCAACTTGATCGACCACGGATACGTCGCCGTCACGGTGACGTCCGTGCCCGCCTGCCACGGCGAGTTCACCGTGACAGTCAGGTTCGACTGGTTCAGATCGGATGCCGAGTTGCGGACTGCGGTCGTGGCGGCCCCGGTCGGGTCGGCGTCGTTCCGCGACACGGCGGCCTCGCGGGCGCCGGCGCGGACCGCGTCGGTCAGCGTCATGTAGTTGTTGAAGAGAATCCCGAACTGGATGACGCCGAACAGGAAGACGACGAGCACCGGGAGGACGATCGCGAACTCCGTCATCGTCTGGCCCGACTCGTCGTGTGTGATCTTCCGAATGCTCATGCGTCCTCCGTCGTTCTCGGAGCCGGGTGGGGCTGAGGAGCGATGCGTTGTGCGCCCCACCCGTCTCCGAGGCTTCATGGCAGGAATCCCGCCACTTCGTTGACCACCGCGACGACGCGGTTGCCGAGTTCGGCGAAGAGGAGCGCGGCGGAGGCGGCGACGACGGCGAGCACGATCGCGTACTCGGACATCGTCTGACCCTCCATGCGGCGAAGAAGAAGCTTCGCGCGGCTGATTGTGCGGCTCATCCGTATTCCCCCAATCCGTCCTGCGGCACTTCGTGTCGAGCGGTGTGGTTCTGCTTCCGGCTCAGCTGCCCGGAAGGAGACCGGTCACGTTGTTGATCGCCGCCTTGACGCCGCCCGAAAGAGCGGTGAAGGCTGCGATGGCGCCGATGGTGATCACGGCGAGAACGACGCCGTACTCCGCCATCGTCTGGCCCTCCTCCTTGCGCCAGTTCGCCTTGACGTAGTCGAGCCACCAGGAAATCAGCATGTGGTTATTCACCTCCTCTCGGGACGTCGAGCCGCACCGCGTACAGCGCGCGCGGCGAATCCGTGAAGAAGTCGAAACTCGATCGAACTGTGGTCATGCGAGCCACGCTTCAACAACCTCCGTTGCCTTGGCGTGGCCGAGACGCTCAAGTTGATCGTGTTGCGGCGATGAATCGAAGAATTCGAAGGATTCGAGAATCCCTCGGTTCAGTGATCGTCGATTGCGTTCACCATTTCGAGGGACGGTCGCGTTTCGCGCGCGCCGATACGGACTGCACACGTTCTGTTGCGTCGGTCGGCGGCAACCGGCAGAGAAGCTGGATCGAGGAGCCGCCCCGTGCCAAGACGGATCCCACGCGAAGCACCGCTCGTCACCGCCGCCGGCGAGGTCGTGTGCGAGCGCTGCGTCGTCGCGGACGACTCGCTGACGCGGATGCGCGGGCTCCTGGGACGGACGGAGCTGCCGCCGGACGAGGGGATCCTGCTTCGCCCCGCGTCGTCGGTGCACACCTGGTTCATGCGCTTCCCGATCGACGTCGTGTTCCTCGATCGCGACCTCGCGGTCGTGCGCGTCGTGCGACGGCTGCGGCCGTGGCGCACTGCCTACGGGCGGCGCGCCGCGGCCGTCCTCGAGCTCGCGGCAGGCGAGTCCGAACGGCGCGGGATCGACGTCGGCGACCGGTTGAGCCTGGCCGCGCCGTGAGCACGCTCAACTACGCGGTTCGCAGCCCCGCGGTCTCGCGCGTCGCGTCGTCGGCGCCGCTCGCAATCCTCTGGCTCCTCTTCGCGGCGGCGAACTTCGCCGACTGGAGCGAGACGCACCGGCCCGTGGGCCTCGGAGCGACGGTCTGCGAGCTCGTCCTCGCCGTCCTCTTCGTGATCCGGCGGCCTGCGGAGTCGACGGACCGGACGTTCGTCGCGCGGGGCGCAACCGCGATCGGGACGTTCGGGATCCTGCTCGCGCGGCCGAACTACGGGCCGGCGCTCGGGCTCGGGAAGGTGTGGTTCGCGATGCAGCTCATCGGCGCGTCGATCGCGATCGCGTCGGCCGTCGCGCTCGGCCGGTCGTTCGGGCTCGTCGCCGCGAACCGCGGCATCTGCACGCGCGGGCCGTACCGGTTCGTGCGCCATCCGCTGTACGCGGGCTATCTCATCGCGTGGACGGGCTATGTGCTCGAGAACCCGTCGGCGTGGAATCTCGCGCTCTTCGCCGTGGTGACGTCGTTCCAGGCGGTGCGCATCGTGACGGAGGAGCGCTGCCTCGACTCCGACCCGGCGTACCGCGACTACCGCGAGCGCGTGCCGCGGCGCGTCGTCCCGTTCGTGCTCTGAAGCTCGCGCGCCGCACGGCGCAGTGTCGGCAGCGGCGACGCCGCGAAGCCGAGCACGAGCCCGGGCGGGACCGGGCTCCGTGCGTGCTCGTTCATCCCGTCGAGCGCGAAGCCGCGCTCGCGGAGCGCCGCGAGCAGGACGCCCTCGTCCTGCACCGGGTACGGGACGAAGAGGCCGGCGGCGACGCCGGCGGGCTCGAGGTCGAGCGCCTTCAGCAGTGCCTCGCGGCGCGCCTTGTACGCGGTTCGCACCCGGCGGAGGTGGCGGTCGAGCGTCCCGCGCTCGATCAGGTCGGCGAATGCGAGCTGCGTGAGGCGCGGCCCGGAGACGACGGTCGCGAAGAGACGGTTCGCCACCGGCACGACGAGGCGCGCCGGGAGCACCGCCCAGCCGACGCGGACGGTCGGTGCGAGCAGCGGGCTCGCGCTCCCGACGTACGCGACGTGCTCCGGCGCGAGTCCCTGGAGCGTTCCGGGAGCGCGGCCGTCGTAGCGGAAGTGGCCGTCGAAGTCGTGCTCGAGCACGAGCCGCTTGCCGCGCGCCGCCCACTCGACGAGCGCCCGGCGGCGCTCCGGCGCGAGCGCGACGCCGAGCGGGAAGTGGTGGTCGGGCGTCGCGACGACGGCGGTCACGTTCGGCGGGATCAGGTCGACACGGAGGCCGTCGCCGTCGACCGGGACCGGCACGACCTCGAGTCCTGCCGCGGCGAGCGCACGCGTCCGCCAGCGGTGCGCCGGGTCCTCGACCGCGATCCGCCGTGCGCCCTGCTCCCGCAGCACCGACGCGAGCACGTGGAGCGCGTGCGTCGAGCCGGCGAACACCGCCGTCCGGTCGGGGCTCGCGACGACGCCGCGCGTGCGCGCGAGGAACGGCGCGAGCCGGTGGCGGAGCTCCGCGGAGCCGATCATCTCGCCGTACGCGAGGTCCGCGTTCGCCGCGCGGCGCAGCGACGCGCGGCAGGCTGCGAGCCAGTCGTGGCGCGGGAAGAGCGCGAGATCGGGCAGGTCGGGGCGGAGGTTGAACCGTGCGCTCGCCACGGGAACGTCGGGCTCGACGCGGATCGTGTCCGCCTCGCGCCCACGCGCGGCGACGGTCGGCGCCGCGCCGCGGCGAAGCGCGATGTAGCCCTCCGCCGCAAGCTGCGCGTACGCGCCGACGACGACGCCGCGCGAGACGCCGAGGTCGGCCGCGAGCGCGCGCGTCGCCGGCAGCGACGCGCCGACCGGCAGCGATCCGGAACGGATCAGGTCGCGAAGCGCGCGCTCGACCTGGAGCCCGAGCGGCGCGCCCGGCTCGAGATGGAGCGCGAAAAGTGGTCCGGTCGACACAGTTGAAAGTGGCCCTTCCGGCAGGACCATAGCGCGCGTACCCTCCGGCTGGTTGACCCTCCTCCCGGCTCTCGCGGCGGCCGCGGCCGCCTTCTCGTTCCAACCGGTCGCAACGGGCCTCCACGAGCCCGTCTACGTCACGTCGGCGCCGGGCGACGCGACGACGCTCTACGTCGTCGAGCAGCGCGGCACGATCGAGACGGTGCGCGGCGGCGTGGTCGCCGGGACCTTTCTCGACCTTCGCAGCCGCGTGCTCGACGACGGCGAGCGCGGCCTGCTCGGGCTCGCGTTCGACCCGGGCTACGCGACGAACCACCGCTTCTACGTCGACTACAGCGACCTGAACGGCGACAGCCACGTCGCGGCGTTCACGTCCGCGAACGGCGTCGGCGACCCGGCGAGCGGGCGCGACCTCCTGTTCGTGAAGCAGCCGTACCCGAACCACAAGGGCGGCCAGCTCGCGTTCGACCGGAGCGGCTACCTCTACGTCGGCTTCGGCGACGGCGGGACGAACCCCGCGTCCGGCGACGTCTCGACCGGCGACCCGCAGAACCACGCGCAGAACCTCTCGAGCCCGCTCGGCAAGCTGCTCCGGATCAAGCCGAACGCCGCCGGCGCGACGTGGCAGACGGTCGGGCTGGGCCTCCGCAACCCGTGGCGGTTCTCGTTCGACCGGGCGAACGGGAACCTCTGGATCGGCGACGTCGGCGCGGGGCGCTTCGAGGAGATCGACTTCCGGCCGGCCGCGAAGATCGGTGCGCTCGCGAACTACGGCTGGAGCCGCTTCGAGGGCCCGGCGCTCTACAACCCGGCCGTGAAGCTCGCGAAGAAGGGCGTCCTCGTCCCGCCGGTCTGGAGCTACTCGCACGACTCGACCGCCTGCGCGGTGATCGGCGGCTACGTCTACCGCGGCGCAGCGGTCCCGTCCGCGCGCGGCCGCTACATCTTCGGCGACTACTGCGACGGCTCGGTCTGGAGCTTCAAGACGGGCCCGAAGGGCCGCGCGTCGGCGGTGACGCGGTTCGCCGACCCGATCCCGAACCTCTCGTCCTTCGGCGTCGACGGGAACGGCGAGCTCTACGCCGTGAGCCTCGACGGCGTGCTGTACCGGCTGCAGCAGTAGTAGCCTCCGCGCCGTGGCGACGGTGCACGTCACGGGCGCGGTCCCGGCCCGGATCACGGAGGAGCTCGAGCGCGACTTCGAGCTCGTCGGCGACCCCGCCGGCGCCGACGGGATCCTCTCGCTTCTTTCGACGCGCGTCGACGGCGCGTACCTCGACGCGGCCGGCCCGCAGCTCCGCGTCGTCGCGAACTACGGCGTCGGCGTCGACAACGTCGACCTCGCGGCTGCGGGGGAGCGCGGCGTGCTGGTCGCGAACACGCCGGACGTCCTCACGCACACGACGGCGGAGCTGGCGATCGCACTCATGCTCTCGCTCCTCCGGCGCGTGACGGAGGGCGACCGGATGCTGCGGCGCCACGCGGAGTGGCGCTTCTCGCTCGAGTTCATGCTCGGCGAGAGTCTCGACGGGAAGCTCGTCGGGATCGTCGGCGCGGGGCGGATCGGCCGCGAGACCGGCCGGATGGCGGAGGCGCTCGGCGCGCACGCGATCTACGCCGGACGCGCCGACCCGCTCGACGACCTGCTCGCGCAGGCCGACGTCGTGAGCCTCCACACGCCGCTGAACGCGGAGACGCGCCACCTGATCGACGCGGCCGCGCTCGCGAAGATGAAGCCGACGGCGATCCTAGTGAACACGGCGCGCGGCCCGGTCGTCGACGAGGCGGCGCTCTGCGACGCGCTCCGGAACGGGACGATCGCCGGAGCTGCGCTCGACGTCTTCGAGCTCGAGCCCGTCGTGACCGAGGAGCTGCTCGGATTCGAGAACGTCGTCCTCACGCCGCACCTCGGCAGCGCGACCCGCCGGACGCGCGAAGCGATGGGCCTGCTCGCGGTGGACGCGCTCCGTGCCGTCCTCGTCGAGGGCCGACGTCCGGCCAACACCGTCGTGTAGCGTCGCGGCAATGCCGCCGTACCTCGCCGCCCCCGAGCGCTACGACTCGATGGCCTACAACCGCTGCGGCCGCAGCGGGCTCCAGCTCCCGGCCGTCTCGCTCGGGCTCTGGCACAACTTCGGCGGCGACCGGCCGTTCGAGACCGGCCGCGCGATCGCGCGCCGCGCCTTCGACCTCGGCGTGACGCACTTCGACCTCGCGAACAACTACGGCCCGCCGTACGGCTCCGCCGAGGAGAACTTCGGGCTGATGATGGAGAGGGACTTCCGCCCGTATCGCGACGAGCTCGTGATCTCGACGAAGGCGGGCTACGACATGTGGCCGGGCCCGTACGGCGAGTGGGGCTCGCGGAAGTACCTGCTCGCGAGCCTCGACCAGAGCCTCCGGCGGATGAAGCTCGACTACGTCGACATCTTCTACTCGCACCGGTTCGATCCCGACACGCCGCTCGAGGAGACGCTGGGCGCGCTCGACACCGCGGTGCGCCAGGGCAAGGCGCTCTACGCGGGGATCTCCTCGTACTCGCCGGCGAAGACGCGCGAGGCGGCGGCGATCCTCGACGGGCTCGGCACGCCGCTCCTCATCCACCAGCCGTCGTACTCGATGCTGAACCGCTGGATCGAGGACGGGCTCCTCGACGCGCTCGGCGAGCTCGGCGTCGGCTGCATCGTCTTCTCGCCGCTCGCGCAGGGGATGCTCACCGACCGCTACCTCGATGGGATCCCCGCCGACTCGCGCGCGGCGGAGCGGAGCTCGCTCGACCCGGCGATGATCACCGACGAGGCGATGTCGCACATCCGCGCCCTGCACGAGATCGCGGCGGGCCGCGGCCAGTCGCTCGCGCAGATGGCGCTCGCGTGGACGCTCCGCGACCGCCGCGTCACGTCGACGCTGATCGGCGCCTCGAGCATCGCGCAGCTCGAGGCGAACGTCGGCGCGCTCGACCGGCTCGCGTTCTCGGACGACGAGCTCGCCGCGATCGAGCCGCACGCCGTCGACGGCGGCATCAACATCTGGGCCGAGTCCAGCGCGACCTAGTCGCGTGGCGGAGGCACAGACAGAGACGACCGCGCCCTTCCAGGGCCGCACCGCGTGGGCGCGGAACCTCGAGACGCCGCTCCGCGACTTCCTCCGCACGGAGACCGGCAGCGCGGCGTTCCTCCTCGCGGCGACGGTCGTCGCGCTCGTCTGGGTGAACGCCGACGCCTCGTCGTACACGCGGCTCTGGACGACCGAGCTGTCGGTGCACGTCGGGAGCCACGGCATCTCGCAGGACCTCCGCGGCTGGATCAACAGCGGCCTGATGACGTTCTTCTTCTTCGTCGTCGGGCTCGAGGCGCGGCGCGAGTTCGACATGGGGGAGCTGCGCGAGCGGCGGCGGCTCGCGCTGCCGCTGTTCGCCGGGATCGGCGGGATGCTCGTGCCGATCGCGATCTTCCTCGCGATCAACGCCGGCGACTCGACACGGCACGGCTGGGGCGCCGCGATGTCGACCGACACCGCGTTTGCGCTCGGGCTGCTCGCGCTCGTCGGGTCGCACTTCCCGAGCCGGCTGCGCGCGTTCCTGTTGACCGTCTCCGTGGTCGACGATGTGTTCGCGCTCGGCGTGATCGCGGTCTTCTACAGCACGACGATCGCGGTCGGCGCGCTCCTGATCGCGATCGGGATCTTCGCGCTCATGCTCGTCGCGCGGGCGGCCGGCGTGCGCTACGGCCTCGTCTTCTTCCTGCTCGGCGCCGCCGCGTGGGTCGCGCTCTTCGAGTCCGGCGTCGATCCGGTCGTGATCGGGCTGGCGACGGGGCTGATCACGTTCGCGTACCCCGCCGCGCGCGGCGACCTCGAGCGGGCAAGCGACCTGTTCCGGCTCTTCCGCGAGCAGCCGACGCCGGAGCTTGCGCGCTCCGCGCAGTCCGGGCTCGCGGCGGCGATCTCGCCGAACGAGCGGCTGCAGCAGATCTACCACCCGTGGACGAGCTACGTCATCGTGCCGCTGTTCGCGCTCGCGAACGCGGGAATCGCGGTCAACGGCTCCTTCCTCCTGCACGCGTACGGGACGCCGGTGACGCTCGGCATCCTGTTCGGCTACGTGCTCGGCAAGCCGAGCGGCATCGTCGGCGGCTCGTGGGTCGTCGCGAAGCTCTCGCGCGGCACGCTGCGCCCGCCGGTCGGCTGGGCGACCGTCGCCGGCGCCGGCTCCGTCGCGGGGATCGGGTTCACGGTGTCGATCCTCATCGCGACGCTCGCGTTCCACGGGCAGACGCTCGACGAGGCGAAGCTCGGCGTCCTCAGCGCGGCGGTCGTCGCGTCGCTGCTCACGTCGCTCGTCTACCGCGCGACGACGTACCTGCCGGCGCGGATGCGGATCCGCGCGCTCGTCGGCACCGCCGAGGTGATCGTCGACCTCGGCGCGCCGGTCGACCCGGAGCGCGACCACATCCGCGGCCCCGTCGACGCGCCGGTGACCGTCGTCGAGTACGGCGACTTCCAGTGCCCGTTCTGCGGCCGGGCCGAGGACGTGATCCACGAGCTGCTCGCCGACTGGGGCGACGTCGCGTACGTCTGGCGGCACCTGCCTCTGAACGACGTCCACCCATATGCGCAGCAGGCGGCGGAGGCGGCCGAGGCGGCGGCGGCGCAGGGCAAGTTCTGGGAGATGCACGACCTGCTGCTCGACCACCAGCACGAGCTGCGCGTCCCGGACCTCGTCCGTCACGCGCGGGAGATCGGGCTCGACGTCGAGCGGTTCGAGGACGACCTCCGCAGGCACGACGGCGCGGGCCGGATCGCGGAGGACGTCGACTCGGCCGACCTGAGCGGGGTCACCGGCACGCCGTCGTTCTTCATCAACGGCCGCCGCCACTACGGCGCGTACGACATCGAGACGCTGACGAAGGCCGTGAAGGGCGCCCGCGCGCGGCTCTTCGCGACCGAGACCGCAGCCTGAGCCACTCCCTTGCGCCGCAAGGGAATCCGCGCTATCTTGTGACGCATGGGATCGCCGGACGGACGCCGGACGCAGCTGCTTCGCGGGGCGCTCGACCTCTGCCTCCTCGCCGTGATCGAGGAGGAGCCCGCCTACGGCTACGAGATGACGCGCCGCCTGCGCGAGCGCGGCCTCTCGATCGTCGGCGAGGGCTCGATCTACCCGCTCCTCGGCCGGCTCGAGCGCGACGGCTACGTCGAGACGTACCGCAGCGCCTCGAACGGCGGGCCGCCGCGGAAGTACTACCGCCCCTCGGACGCGGGCCGGAGCGCGCTCGCGGCCGGCGTCGCCGAGTGGCGCAGCGCGCGCGACGCGCTCGACGCCGTCCTCGGGCGCGTCGCGGTGGAGGTCGCCGCATGAGGCCGTTCGTCGAGGAGTGCCTGCGCGAATGGAAGCGGCTCGGCGTCGCCGACCCGATCGCGAACGAGATGGCCGCCGACCTCGAGGCCGACATCGCCGAGGCAGAGGCCGACGGCGGCTCCGCGGAGGACGTCCTCGGCAACGAGGCGTTCGACGCGCCGGCGTTCGCGCGGTCCTGGGCGGAGTCGCGCGGCGTGATCCCGGAGCGGACGCCGGCTGCACCCGGTGCGCGGCCCTCGCGAATCCGCCGCTGGTATCCGGTCGCCGGGATCGCCGCGTGCCTCCTCCTCGCGCTCTTCGGCCTGCTCCTCCTCGTCGCGAAGCCGGAACGGCACGTCTCGATGACGTTCGCTGCTCCGGCCGGGTTCGTCGTCCCGCCGCGGATCGAGAGGCTCCGCCCCGGCGCTCCGGAGCCGCGGTTCCGCTTCGCCAAGCCCGAGTTCCGCAAGGGAGTCTTCCCCGGCGGCGCCGTGATCGTCCCGCCGGACAACCCCGGCCCGCACCTCGACGTCGCGGGCGCGCTCTTCCTCGTCATCGGGCTCGGCGGCGCCGCGGGCTTCGGCTACGTGCTCTTCCGCCGCGGCCGCGGCACGCCTGCTACCGCCTAGCCCGCTCGACCTCGAGCTCGCGGAGCTCGATGCGGCGGATCTTCCCCGTCAGCGTCTTCGGCAGGTCGGAGACGAACTCGACGCGCCGCGGATACGCGTACGCCGACAGCCGCTCGCGCACGAAGCCGGAGATCTCGCGCGCGAGCTCGTCCGACGGGTCGTAGCCGTCCGCGAGCACGACGAACGCCTTCACGACGTTGCCGCGCAGCTCGTCCGGCGACGCGACGACCGCCGCCTCGCGCACCGCGGGATGCTCGAGGCACGCGGACTCGACCTCGAACGGCCCGATGCGGTAGCCCGCCGCGATGATCACGTCGTCCGCGCGGCCGACGTACCAGAAGTAGCCGTCCTCGTCCTGCACCGCGGCGTCCTTCGTGTGGAACCACTCGCCGCCGAACGTCTCGCGACCCGCCTCGTCGTTCTGCCAGTAGCCGAGCGGATAGTGCGGGTTCGACCGTGCGCGCAGGCAGATCTCGCCGCGCTCGCCGCGGGCGACCGGCTGCTCGTCCTCGTCGAGGATCCGCACATCCCAGCCCGGCATCGGCTTGCCCATCGAGCCCTCGCGCACCTCCATCGACGGGAAGTTCGAGACGAGCGGGTACGACTCCGTGAGCCCGTAGTAGTCGAGGACGGTGACGCCGTACTCGTCGCGGAACCAGCGGATCGCCTCCGGGTTCAGCGGCTCGCCGGCCGAGCAGACGCGGCGGAACACCTGCGGGTACCGCGTCCCCGCGTCCTCGATCGCCATCATCGAGCGCATCGCGGTCGGCGTCGTGAAGACGTTCGTCACGCGGTGACGCGAGAGGAAGTCGAGCTGCTTCTGCGGGTCGAAGCCCGCCTCGCGGCGGTACACGCACTGCACCGCGCCGAGCCGCCACGGGCCGAGCAGCGGCGCGATGCCGGCCGCCCACGCCCACTCGCCCATGCCGTGGAACCGCTCGCCGTCCTCGACCTCGTGCACGTACCGGAACTCCTCGTGCGCGAGCACGTAGCGGTGCGCGTGCACGATCCCCTTCGCGAGCCCGGTCGTGCCCGACGTGTAATAGAGCTGCGCCGGATCGTCCGCGGCCGTGTCGGCGCAGACGAAGTCCGCGGGCGCCGCGTCGAGCGTGTCGTCCTCGAGCACGAGCACGTCCGGCGCCCACGGACGGTCGAAGCGCGGCGCGTTCGCCGGGTCGGTGACGAGCACCTTCGCGCCGGAGTCGGACAGCCGGTGCTCGATCCCGTCGTCGCCGTAGAGCACCGACATCGAGAGGAGGATCGCGCCGAGCTTCCAGACGCCGAAGAAGATCGCGGCCGTCTCCGGCGTCGGCGGCAGCACGACCGCGACGCGGTCGCCGCGCTCGACGCCGCGCGCCGCGAGCGTGTGCGCCGCACGGTTCGCGAGATCCTGCAGCTCGCCCCAGGCGACCTCGCGGACCGTGCCGTCGAAGCTCTCCCAGACCATCGCCGGCTTGTCGCGCGGGTGCTTGTCGCAGACGTCGGCCGCGATGTTGTACCGGTCCGGAACCTCCCAGCGGTGGGCGGCGCACATGTCGTCGTAGCTCGGCGTGACGCCGATCATCGCAAACCCGCGGACGGATGGAGGAGCGGGACGACCGGCTCCCAGCCGGCCCGCAGCACGTCGACGAGCGTCGGCGGCGTGAGGAGCTCCGCCCGGCCCGACGGCCGAGCCGCGCGCTCGGCGTAGCCCGCCGGCGTCCAGCGGAGCAGCTCGCCGCCGCGAACGAGCCACGCGTCGCCGCCCCGCACGACGAACGCGCCGTCCGGGAGCTCGGCGAACGCGGCCTCGTGCGTCCGGCGCGCGCGCCCCTCGAGCCGCTCCGCGTGCAGCCGCCGGTCGAGGTCGTCCGCGCGTGCGACGCCGGCGATCTCCATCAGCCGCACGTAGTCCTCGCGCCGGCACTCGGCGCACGCGCGGTGGCCCGCCGCCAGCGCGGTCGCCTCGTCGAGGAAGAAGAGCTCCGTGTAGCGCCCGGGTTGGAGCAGCGGCCGCCGCAGCCGCCCGCGAAACTCGAGCCGGCACGCGATCCAGCGCCGCACCTGCCACGCGCGGCGGAGCTCGCCGCCTGCGTCGTGGAGGCAGCCGCGGTTCCCGTAGACGAGCCCGCGCGCCGGGTCGGCGACCAGCTCGCCGAACGGCGTCACGCGGTTCCGCAGGGTCAACCGGCCGACTGGCCGCCGTCGACGAGAAGCGTCTGGCCCGTGACGAACGCGGAGGCGTCGCTCGCGAGGAAGACGACCGCCCCCTTCAGGTCGTCCGGCTCGCCGAAGCGGCCGAGCGGGATCCGCGCCTTGAAGAGGTCGCCGTGCTGGTCGAGCAGCACCTTGCTCATGTCCGACGGGAACCAGCCGGGCGCGATCGCGTTCACGGTGATCCCGTGCCGCGCCCACTTCACGGCGAGGTCGCGCGTGAACGACACGACGCCGCCCTTCGACGCGTTGTACGCGACGGCGTCCATCAGCTCCGGCGGCGCGCCGGTGAACGCCGCGACGGATGCGATGTTCACGATCCGGCCGCGCCCCTGCTCGATCATCACGCGGCCGGCGAGCTGCGTGAACGTGAAGAGGCCGGTGAGGTTCACGTCGATCACCTTCTGCCAGCCCTCGAGCGGATAGGTCTCCGCAGGCGCGCCCCACGACGTGCCGGCGTTGTTGACGAGGATGTCGATCGAGCCGAGCTCGGCGTGCGCGTGCTTCACGACCGCCTCGACCTCGTGCGGCGCGCGGACGTCGCAGCGCATCGCGAGCGCCCGGACGCCGAACATCTCCTCGATCGCCGCGGCCGCCTCCTGGCACCGCTCGACGTGGCGCGCGCAGAGGAGGACGTTCGCGCCTGCCTCCGCGAGCGCCTCGCCGAAGACGAGGCCGAGCCCCGCGCCGCCGCCGGTGACGATCGCGGCGCGCCCGCGCAGGTCGAAGAGGTCCGCGAGGCTCACACGGGGAGACTAACCGCCGCTGATCGCCGCGATCACCTCGACCTGCGAGCCCGCCGCGAGCGGCGTGTCGAGCCCGGCCCGCTCGCGGTCGACGTAGACGTGGATGTGCCGGCGGAGCTCCGGGCCGGGCTCGCACAGCCGGTCGCGCAGGCCGGGCCAGCGCGACTCGAGCTCGTCGATCGCCTCGTTCACCGTCCCCGCGTCGACGTCGACGTGCCGCGGCAGGCCGGGAAAGAGCGGCGTGAGCGTCGACGGCAGATGGACGTCGGTCACCGCTAGTCCAGCGAGACGACCTCGACCGACGAGATCGCAGGCAGGTAGCTCGCGATCTCGCTCCAGTTGTCGCCCTCGTCGTTGCTCGCGAAGACCTGCCCCGTGCTCGTGCCGAAGTAGAGGCCGGGGGAGTCGTACGCGTCGATCGACATCGCCGAGCGCAGCACGCCGACGTACGCGCCCTCGTGCGGCAGCCCCTTGTCGAGCCGCTGCCAGCTCGAGCCGGCGTCGCGCGTGCGCCACACCGCCGCGTGCCCCTCGGGCATGCAGCGCGCGTGCCCGGGGTCGAGCGGGATGACGTAGAACGTGTCGCGGTCGTGTGGATGCGTCGCCGCCGCGAAGCCGAAGTCGCACGGCAGTCCCTCGGTGATCTCGGTCCACGAATGTCCGCCGTCGTCGCTTCTGTGCATGCCGCAGTGGTTCTGCTGGTACCACCGGTCGGGGTCGACGGGCGAGCGGACGAGCCGGTGGACGCAGAAGCCGACCTCCTCGTGCGGCCGCGGCCACTCCGCGCGCAGGCCGCGGTTCCGCGGCGTCCACGACGAGCCGTCGTCCGTCGTCTCGAACGCGCCGATCCCCTGCACGATCGCCCAGAAGCGCGACGGATCCTCGCGGTCGAACGTGAGCGACGAGATCCCGAGATGCCCCGGCGGCTGGGTTGCCGGGTCGTCCCACGCCTCGCTCCCCGGCTGGCCCGCGAGCGTCGAGAGGAGCGACCACGTCGCGCCGTCGTCGCGGCTCTCGAAGATGCCCGGCGCCTCGACGCCGACGAGCACGCGCCCGCCCTTCGCCGCGAGCGACGACACCTTCGAGATCTTGCGCGCGCCGTCCGCGTCGTACGCGAGCCCCTCGCTCGAGTGCGTCCACGTCTCGCCGAGATCCGGGCTGCGCCAGACTGCGGAGCCGTGCCACTCGCTCGCGGCGGCCGCGTAGATCGCGCCGCGCTCCGCGTCGTACGCGGCGTGGTAGACGGGCCAGCCCTCGCAGTACGGGCCGCGCATCGACCAGTCGCGCCGGTCGGCGTCGCTCTCGAGGACGAACAGGCCTTTGCGGGTTCCGATCAGCAGCAGCGTGCGGGCCACGCGGGTCTCACCTCCGGAATCGTGTGTTGTCGGAAACTTAGACCGTCGCCGGGGCGCGAACTCATCGGTCATCGCGTCACGTACGATCGGGATCGTGGAGTCGTCGATCGCCGCGTCGCCCGCGTTCGCGGAGCTGGAGCAGCACCGGGCGGAGCTGACTAGGTATTGCTACCGCATGCTCGGCTCGCCGTTCGACGCCGAGGACGCGGTGCAGGACACGTTCGTCCGCGCCTGGAAGGGCGGCGACCGCTTCGAGGGCCGCGCGTCGCTCGGCTCCTGGCTCTACCGCATCGCGACGAACGTCTGCCTCGACATGCTGAAGTCGGGCCGCCGCCGCGCGCGGCCGATGGACCTCGGCCCGGCGCGCGAGCCGGTGCTCGAGAACCTCTCGACACGGCCCGAGGTGACGTGGATCGAGCCGTCGCCGGACCCGGCCGACGTCGCGGTCGACCGCGAGACGACGCGGCTCGCGTTCGTCGCCGCGCTGCAGCTGCTGCCGCCGCGCCAGCGCGCCGTGCTGATCCTCTGCGAGGTGCTCCGGTGGCAGGCGA
The DNA here is from genome assembly GCA_035506655.1 of Gaiellaceae bacterium. GTDB lineage: Bacteria > Actinomycetota > Thermoleophilia > Gaiellales > Gaiellaceae > Palsa-739. The sequence goes on along the minus strand of DATJOZ010000034.1, from coordinate 15,423 downwards.
CCGAGGTCGCGGAGCTGCTCGAGACGTCGGTCGCGTCCGTGACGAGCGCGCTGCAGCGTGCGCGCGCGACGCTCGCGCTCGCGAGCATCCCGGAGTCCGACCACGAGGTCGACGCTGAGCTGCTCGACCGCTACGTCGCGGCGTTCGAGGCGTACGACATCGACGCGCTGACCGAGCTGATCCGCGAGGACGCGCAGCAGTCGATGCCGCCGTTCGACCTCTGGCTCGCGGGGCGCGACGACATCTTCGCGTGGTGGTTCGGGCCCGGGATCGGCTGCAAGGGCTCGCGCGTCTTCCCCGCCGGCCGCGCGAACGGCTCGCCGGCCTTCGCGCAGTACAAGCCGGCGCCGGCCGGCGGCCACGAGCCGTGGGCGCTGATGGTCGTCGAGACCGCGGGCGGCAAGATCTCCGAGCTGACGTTCTTCCTCGATACGCAGCGGCTCTTTCCGTTGTTCGGTCTGCCGCTCGAGCTCGCCGAATAAAGCCGCGCGCCCGCGCGTTGAAACCCGACATGGGACGGAGCAGGACGATCGGAGTGGTGTTCGCGACGACGACGGCCGTCGCGTGGGGCGCGCAGTTCGTCGTCGGGAAGTCGGCCCTCGGGACGATCAACGCGTTCCCGCTGACGACCGTCCGCTACGCGATCGCGGCCTTCCTCTGGATCGTCGTCCTCGTCGCCGTCGAGGGCCGCAAGGCGCTCGGGCTCGACGGCCGCGGCCTCCGGCTCTTCTGGCTCGGCACGGTCGGCTTCGCGGGCTTCAACCTCCTCGCGTACACGGGTCTCGCGCACGCGCGGCCGGAGAGCGCGTCGCTCATCGTCGCGCTCGGGCCGCTCCTGACGGCGCTGATCCTCTGGCGGCGGACGCGCGTCCGCCCGTCGGGGACGACCTTCGCGCTGCTCGGGCTCGCGCTCGCGGGCGTCGCGCTCGTGATCAGCGGCGGCCACCCGTCGACGATCCTGAACGGCTCGATCGGCTGGGCCGACGGGCTCGTCCTCGCCGGCGTCTTCAGCTTCATGATCTACGGGCTCGGCGCCGCCGAGTTCCCGGACTTCTCGCCGCTCCGCTACACGACGCTCACCGCGTCGCTCGGCTGGCTCAGCGTCGCGGCGGCGACCGCCGTCGTGATCGGCACCGGGCTCGTCGACGCGCCGTCGAGCGGCCAGCTCTGGTCGGTCGCGCCGCAGATCCTCTACCTCGCGATCCCGGGTGCGTTCGTCGCCGTCCTGACGTGGAACGGCGCGATCCGGCGCCTCGGCGCGCAGAACGCCGTGCTGTTCGGGAACCTCATCCCCGTCACGACGTTCGTGATCGAGATCGCGCGGGGCTATCGCCCGAACGCGGTCGAGCTGCTCGGCGTCGGCCTGACGCTCGCGGCGCTCGTCGCGAGCAACCTGCTCGCGCGTCGCCCGAGGCGCGAGGCGGGCGAAACCGCCCCGTCCGGGGCGGTCGAGCTCCCCGAAGCCGCCTAGGCGGGCGTCGGGACCGGCGCGACCATCGCGTCGGTCACGAAGCGGGGATCGAGCTCGGTCGCGAGCCGGAGCAGCAGCGTGTGCAGCTCGGCGCGGTCCGACGCGTCGAGCGGCGCGAGGAACTCGTTCTCGATCGTCCGCATGAGCGTCCGGAACTCGGCGAGCTTGCGCTTGCCGGTCGGCGTCAGGCTCACGAGGTGCCGGCGGCGGTCGTTCGGGTCACGGCGCCGCTCGATCAGGCCCTGCTCCTCGAGCGTGTCGAGGAGGCCGACGAGCATGCTCCGGTCGAGGTTCAGCGCGTCGGCGATCGTCGCCTGCGTCTCGCGCGAGCCCTCGTCGAGGAGCGCGAGGACGCTGTGGTGGTACGGGCTGAACCCCTTCGCCTCGAACTCGTCGAACGCCCGCATTTTCAAGGAGACCCCGAGCCGGGCGAGGAGAAAGGCCGGGCTGGCCACGAGCTCCTTGGGGAAACAGGGCTTCGGAGCGGGGATGGACTCGATCGACGGTGTGTTCACGAAATCAGAGTAGCGCAAGACGGTGGGTTTGGTATATCGTTTGGCCGGTAAACGATTTCGGGGAGCATCGAATGAGCACTCACACTATTGCACCGTCTGCGGATATCGGCCACCGGGACCGGCGGCGGTGGGCCGTCCTGTCCGTCCTCGTGGTGGCCCAGTTCATGGTCGTCCTCGACGTGGCGATCGTGAACGTGGCCCTGCCGACGATCAAGAACGACCTCCACTTCAGCCAGGAGAGCCTCCAGTGGGTGATCACCGCCTACGCGATCCTCTTCGGCGGCGTCCTGCTCCTGGGCGGCCGGATGGCCGACCTGCTCGGGCGGCGGCGCGTCTTCATGGCCGGGCTCGCGCTCTTCACGGCGAGCTCGCTGCTCGACGGCCTCGCCTGGTCGTCGGCGTCGCTGATCGTCTTCCGCGGCCTCCAGGGTCTCGGCGCGGCGCTGCTCGCGCCGGCGGCGCTGTCGATCCTGACGACGACGTTCCAGGAGGGGCGCGAGCGCAACGTCGCGCTCGGGATCTGGGGCGCCGCGTCGGGGAGCGGCGGCGCGGCGGGCGTGCTGCTCGGCGGCGCGCTGACGAGTGCCCTCAGCTGGTCCTGGATCTTCTTCATCAACGTGCCGGTCGGCATCGCCGTCCTCGCGCTCAGCCCGGTGCTGCTCTCCGAGAGCCGCGCCGACCTCCGGCACCGCCACTTCGACACGGCGGGCGCCGCGTCGATCACCGGCGGGCTGATGCTGCTCGTGTACGCGCTGACGCACGCGAGCCAGCACGGCTGGGCGACGACCGAGACGGTCGGCCTGCTCGCGGCGTCCGCGGCCCTCATCGTCGCGTTCGTCGTGATCGAGGTGCGGTCGAAGGCGCCGCTGCTGCCGCTCCGGATCTTCCGGCTGCGGACGCTGTCCGCGTCGAACATCAACGCGCTGCTCATGGGCGCCGCGATCTTCTCGCAGTTCTTCCTGCTGACCCTCTACATGCAGCAGGTGCTGCACTACTCGGCGCTGCAGACCGGCGTCGCGTACGTCGCGCTGACGCTCGCGATCGTCGCCTTCTCGGCGGTGTCGCAGGCGCTCGTGACGCGGGTCGGGATCCGCCTCGTCCTCCCGGTCGGGATGGCGCTGTCGTCGGCGGGGCTCGTGCTGTACGCGCAGCTGCCGGTGCACGGCCACTACTTCTCGAACCTGTTCCCCGCGTTCATCCTCAGCGGGATCGGGCTCGCGTTCGCGTTCGTGCCGATGTCGATCGGCGCGCTGACCGGCGTCCGGGCGGCGGACGCGGGCGTCGCGTCGGGGCTCCTGAACACGAACCAGCAGATCGGCGGCGCGATCGGCGTCGCGATCGCGACCACGATCGCGACGACGTACACCGCCCACTACGTCCACGGGCACCCGGGGATCGGCCCGCTCGACGCGGCCGCGCTCACGCACGGGTTCCAGATCACGTTCTACGTCCTCGCCGGCCTCGCCGCGATCGCGGCGATCGTCACGGCGCTCATGATCGAGCCCGGCGCGGCATCCTCGACGCCGGCGTCCGAGTCGGTCGGCGACCTCACGCCCGCACTGGAGGAGGCGGCCTGATGACGAGACGGCGCAATCGCTACCAGCAGGAGGTCGAGCGGCTGCTCGACGAGATCCAGCAGCAGGTGGGGGAGCTCCGGCGGTTGAAGACCGTCGGAGCCACCCGCCGGGCGCTGGCCGACCGCAAGCAGCGGCTCCGGCGCACGCGCGAGCAGCTCGCGCAGCTCACGTCGATCGAGGCTCAGGCGGCGCAGGCCGCCTGAGCTACGGCCCGTCGAGCGGGATCCGCTCGGACGGGACGAGCTCGAGCACGACGCGCACCTTGCCGAGGCCGGCCTCGACGAGCCGCTTCCGCAGCTGACCGGGCTTCGGCTCGGGGAAGCCGCCGGAGACGCGGACGTCGACGCCGGCCTCGGACGAGGTGACGGAGACGAGGTGCCAGCCCGACGCGGCGGCCCAGCGTGCTGCGACGGGCGAGACGCGCTCGCGGTCGAGCGTGTCCTTCGTGATCTTCGTCGACGTGACCGCGAGCGGCACGACCAGTGCGACGACGAACAGCGCGACGACCACCGATGCAAGTCGCCGGTGCACGCGCGGCGTCTCGACCGTCGCGACCTCGAACACGCGGTAGAGCGCCATCACGACGAGGCCGCTGAGGAGGATCGCGCCGACGTTCGTGAGGAAGAGGATCAGCGCGCCGACCGCCTGCCCGTTCGCGCCCGACTCGAGCGTGAGCCCGACGACGCAGAGCGGCGGCACGAGCGAGATCGCGATCGCGACGCCCGGCAACGTGTCGGAGACGTCGGAGCGGATCACGGCGAACGACCCGACCGCGCCGGTCGCGAGCGCGGCGACGAGGTCGACGAGGTCCGGATGGACGCGGCCCGCGACCTGCGAGTTCGTCTGCGCGACGATCGGGACCGGGATGATCTTCCCGAACAGCCAGGCGATCGCGATCACCGCGACCGCGCCCCCGGCGACGAGCCCGAGCGAGCGGAGGAGGTTCGCCCGGTCGCCGCTCATCACCGAGAAGACCGTCCCGACGATCGGCGTCATCAGCGGCGCGACGATCATCGCCCCGATCACGGTCGCGGTCGAGTCGGAGACGATCCCCGCCGACGCGATCACCGCCGAGAGGACGAGAAGCACCCAGAACGCGCTCAGCTTCCGCCCGGCCTCTGCTCCGTCGAACAGCAGCTGGTCGCGCATCCGCGGCAGCTCGACGGCGGCGACCTTCGGCATGCCGGGACGTTCTCCGGCCGGGGGTACGTTCCTTCGGTGAGGCCGGGGCCTTTTGTCGACGTGCGCGTGCCTTTAGTGTGGAGTGCTCATGCGCGCTCGGGGCACCGGTCCAGTCGCGGTCGTCGCAGCGGGAGCGCTGGTGTTCGGCAGCGCGGCCGGCGCACATTCGCGGAGCGGACCACCGACGATCTCCGTGCACGACGTGACCGTGCCGGCCACCGCCGACTACGGGGAGACGTTCTCGGCGACGATCAACTACGACTTCGCCGTCAGCGATCCGGACTATCCGTCCAGCCAGGTCTCCATCCAGTGCACCGACCCGCTCGGCACGACGCATCTCGCCGGAATGAGCATGGACAGCTGCCGCGCGGTCGATCCCGCCGGGAATGCGTCCCTGTACGCCTCGTTCACCGTCACGGTGACCGTACCGCCGCCGACGTTCCAGAACGTGCCGGGCCCGATCACGGCGCAGGCGACCAGCCAGACCGCGGGTGCGGTCGTCGCGTTTGCGCTGCCGACCGCGATCGACGTCGGCGGCAGGTCCGTCAACGTCACCTGCGACCACCAGGGCGGCGTCGCGTTCCCGGTCGGCACGACGACGGTCACGTGCTCCGGCGCGGTCAAGCGCGACGTGACCGGCGATCCCGGACACGTCTACTCGACGGGCTCTGCGCAGTTCACCGTGACGGTCACGCCGCCCGGTTCGAGCGGCGGCGGTTCGTCCGGCGGCGGTTCATCGAGCGGCGGTTCATCGAGCGGCGGCGGTTCGGGCGGCGGCGGTTCGAGCGGCGCCGGAAGCGTTCCGGACACCACTGCTCCAACGCTCGCACAGCATGCGAACGTCACCGTCGACGCGACCAGCTCCCGCGGCGCGGCGGTCAGCTACGCGATCACCGCGACCGACCCCGGCAACGCGGCCCCCCAGATTACGGTCGGCTGTCTACCTGCGGTGGGGTCGACCTTCCCGCTCGGCACGCACGCGGCCACGAAGTCGACGATCGTCACCTGCCAGGCACACGATGCCGCAGGCAACCAGGCGAAGCCGATGTCGTTCACGGTCACCGTGCTCGGCGTTCACGGTCAGATCGTCGCGCTCGAGCGCGAGGTGGCGACGACGGCGAGCCTGCCGAAGAACCGGACGTCGTCGCTGGCCGCCCAACTCACGCAGGCCGACCGTGCGTTTCGCACCGGCGGCAGCACGGCGGCCGGGTCCCGGCTCGGCTCGTTCATCAACCAGGTGGGGCAGCTTCCGCATTCCGTACCGCGCTCGACGAAGTCCACCTGGATTGCGAGCGCGGCGCGCATCATCGCGCTGCTCGGGTAATCAGCTCTTGCGGAGCGCGCGCCGCAGGACTGCGCCGTAGCGCTCGATGCCCTCGCGGTAGAGGCGCGCCTCGGGGCCGGCGGCGATGCCGACCCGCTCCGGGATGACGCCCCAGACCGAGACGCGCTGCGACCGCCACCACGCGACCGCCTCGTCGAGGTCGTTCGTGCCGAGCCGCGCAGAGCAGATGACGACGCCGCGCGGCGTCTTCGCCGGGATCAGGTCGATCGTCAGCAGCACCGGCGAGTACTCGACGCCTCCGGCGCGCGTCGGGATCACGACCGCCGTCGCGCCGCCCACCGCCGCCTGCAGCAGCCGCTCGTCGCCGGGCGGCGCGTCGACCACGCCGAGCCCGTTGTGCTGCGACATCGCCCGCGTCAGCGTCCGCTGCGACGGCGCCTCGACGACGGTCACTCCCTCGACGGGCCGCTCCTCGAGCCATTCGGCGGAGGACGCCTGCCGGTCGGCGTCGACGAGCACGACCGGGTCGTGCCCGCGCTCGACGGCCGCCGCCGCGAGGTAGACGGAGGTCGTGGTCTTCCCGACCCCGCCCTTGATGTTGGCCACGACGACGTTCATCGCGGGCCATCCTACGCAGTAGGATCGCCGCATGGCCACGGAGCTGACGGGCCCCCATCGGGAGACGCTGGAGACGATCTTCGCCCACCCGTCGAGCGGCAATGTCGAGTGGCGCCGGGTGCGCTCCCTCTTCGAGGCGCTCGGTGCGCTCGAGGAGCGGCACGACGGCAAGGTCGCGATCTCGCTCGGCGGCGAGCGGGAGGTCATCCGGCCGCCCCGCGGCAAGGACGTCGACCAGAATCTTCTCGCCGACCTCCGCCGGATGCTGCGGAGCGCCGGCTACGAGCCGGACTAGCGCGGAGCGACGGCGCGCGACCGGAGCCGGTGGAGGCCGCGGCGCAGCTGCGTCTCGAGCGTCTGCGCGTTCCAGCCCGGCGCGACTCTCAGCCTGTTGGCGACGCCCGGCCCGGGTGTCGTGAAGACGTTGTCGCCGTGCGCGAAGAACACGACGAACCGACTCTCGAGGAAGCTCTTGAGCCACGGCTCGATTCGCGGGTCGTTCGAGCCCATCTGGCCGTAGTTGCCGAAGGGAACGGCGAAGCTGCCGTGCGAGATCCAGCCCGGGAGGTTGCGCGTGAGCACGGTCCGGCCCTTCCTGATGTCGCCGCTCACCCGCTCCTTGTAGTGGGCAAAGGTCTCCTGCCTGCCGTTCGTCCACAGCTCGTTCGCGTAGAAGGACGCCCTCCGTCCGGCGGCGTCGACGGTGCTCATGACGTGGCCGTCGCCGGCGTGCTCGTCGATCTGCCACCGCCCGGACGACTCCGCCTGCCGCAACCGGCGCCACGTCATCCGTCCCGGGAGCCCGACGAGGCCCGTCGGGACGTACATCGCGGCGCTCCAGCCGTAGCGGGCGAGCACCGGATCGGCGACGGTCCACGAGGACAGGAAGGCGTCGTCGAACGTGATCAGGATCGGTCGTTGCGGGAGGTCGACCGCATCGCCGCGGATGAAGTGCACGTACCGGCCGAGTGTGATCGGCTCGAATCCGAGCGCGTGAAGCCGGCGCATCTGCGCGTCGAACGCGGCCGGCGTGGCGCCGCCACGTGCGAGCCCGTGGTACAGGAGCACCGGCACCGCCCCGTCGAAGCGTGGGAAGCGCGCGGGCGTCGTCGACCCGGCGCCCGCAGCCGGCGCCCACGCGACGGCGAGGACGAGCAGCAGGAGCGCGCCGACCCGGAGCACGCCGGCCCTAGCGGCGTCGACGCGCGAGCGCGTCGAGGCCCTGGACCAGGTTCGCCTCGAGGTCGTCCGCGCTCCACTTCGACGAGACCGTGATCCTGTTTGCGAACCCCGGATCCGGCGTCGTGAAGCCGTCGTCGCGTTGCACGAAGAGGACGGTGAACTGCGCCTTCAGGAAGCCGCTCAGCCAGGGCTCGATCTGCGGGTCGTTCGAGCCGTTCTGGCCGTAGTTGTTGAACGGGACGGCGAAGCTGCCGTGCGAGGTCCAGCCGGGCAGGTTCTGGGCGAGCATCGCGAGACCGTGCTTGATGTCGCCGCTCACGCGCTCCTTGTAGTGGGCGAAGGTCTCCTTCCTGCCGTCGGACCACAGCTCCGCGGCGTAGAAGGGCAGGCGCCGTCCCGCCGCGTCGGCGGTGACCAGAACATGGCCGTCACCGGCGTGCTCGTCGATCTGCCACCGCCCGGACGACTGCATCTGCCGGAGCTGCTCCCAGGTCAGGTGCGCGGGAGTGCCGACCGCGGCCGTGGGGATGTACATGGCGGCGCTCCAGCCGTACCGGGCGAGCACGGGATCGGCGTTGTCCCACGCAGAGGCGTAGCCGTCGTCGAAGGTGATGAGGATCGGTCGTTCCGGGAGGTCGACCGCGTCGCCCCGGACGAACCGCACGTACTGATCGAGGGTGATCGCCTGGAATCCGAGGTCGTGGAGCCGCTGCATCTCCGCGTCGAACGTGCCCGGCGCCACGGTGTAGGACCCGCTGGGGCCGATCCGGTGGTAGAGCAGCACCGGTACGGCACCCTTGAAGCGCGGGAAGAGGGAGCGCGCTTTCGCCCTCGGCGGAACGGAGGCCGTCCGGCCGGACGCCGCCGGGGTTTCGAGGAATGCGAACGCCAGGGCGCCGGCGAGCATCAGCGTCAGGAGCGCGCGGACCAGGTTCGTGTGAGCCGTCGAACCGCTACGCGCGGCCCGACCGTGACATTCGCGAGTCGGGATCGAGACAGGGAAGCACAACGACCGGCCGTTGTCCAAGGAGATGTGCGACGGACGGCGGATTCCGCGGGTGTTGCGGAGTTCGGGCACAATCCGGCCGAGAGGGGCAGTCATCGATGGTCGAACAGCTCAGATGTCGCCCCGTGTCGTGCGCGGCGGCGCTTGTCGCCTCCGTTGCATTCGTGCTCGCCGTCGCCGCTGCGCCCTCGGCCGCCCGGCCCGCCGGCGAGACCGACCGGGCACAGAAGCTCGATCTGATCGACCGGCTGACGCGCGCCCCGGAGACGTTGATCCTCGGCAGCTCGCGGTCACGACAGGTCGGCTTCCCGGCGCGGACGACGTCGGACGCCTACCTGGCCGACCTCCACAAGCGCGTCGACTTCGTGGTCGTCGACGGAGAGGACATTCGGGTCTGGGGCGGGCGGCCGGGTGACTTCACGAACCCGACCCACATCGACCGGGCGAACATGCGACGGCTGCTGCGATACGTGGTCGCACACTCCGAAGGAGCCCTGAGATAGGCAGAGCCGCCGTCCTCGTGGGTCTCGCCCTGATCCTGGCGTCGGCGGCGCTCGCGGCCCACGACCCTTCGGAGGACAGGTCGGTGAAGCTCGACCTGGTCGCCAGGCTGACGACGTCGCCGGAGACGATCGTCCTCGGCAGCTCGCGCGGCCGGCGCGCGCAGCCCGACTACATCGAGAGCCTCACCGGGCACTCGGCGTTCAACGGGGCCGTGCGAGCCGGCACGGCCGCCGACGCCTTCGTGATGACGCGCTACCTCGCCGACTGCGCACCCCGCGCCGGGCGCCGCTACATCTGGTTCGTGGATGCCGGGCTCGCCACGAACGGCATCCCGCCCGAACTGCTCGCCGACCCTCGCAGCCACGGGTATCTCGGACTACCCGGCGCCCTCAGCCGGCAGGCGCTCTGCCGCCCCCGCGGCCGGCCGGACGGCCGCCACCAGGCGGACGGCTCCTACACGGCGCAGGTCGCGAGCAGCCTCCCGGAGCACGCGAAGAACCTGGACGCCGAGGTCGCCAAGCTGGTCGCGAGCGTCCGCGAGCATCACGGCTCGCTGAACCTCGACACGAACCCGCGACGGTTCGTGTGGTTCGAGAAGACGCTCGCGTTCATGAACAGCCACGGCTCGCGGCCGGTGATCGTCTTCAACCCGATCCAGCCGAAGGTGCTGGCGGAGCTCCGGAAGTACGGGTTCCCGGAGCACCGGGCCGCTCTCACCTATCTTCGCGGCCTGCACCGGCGGTACGACTTCGTGGCCGTCGACGCCGAGAACATCCATCGCTGGGGCGGGTCGGCGAACGACTTCTGGGATCCCACGCACATCGACTACGCGAACATGCGGCGGCTGCTCGCGTACATCGTCGCGCACTCGGACGGCGCGCTCCGCTAGCGGGCCGGATCGCCCCACGGACGGGTGGGCTGTGCCCGGAGAGCGTGCTGCTCGCACGCCCACTGCGGCGAGGATGAAGACGAGGAACGCGAAGAAGTACGAGAACGACATCGTCATGTAGAAGCCGTTCGCGACGAGCGTCGCGGCGAGGGGTGCACCGAGAACCGTGAAGAGCGCAGGCCGGAGGTCGGCGTCGTTCGGGTCGTCGGACGCGCGGAGGGCGTACAGCCGGTGGACGACGTATGCGAGGAAGAGCGCGAAGACGGCGGCTCCGACGACGCCCGTCTCGATGAGCGACTGGACGTAGAACGAATGGGAGGCCTCTCGGATGCCGTTCACCCGCTGGGCGTACGTGAGGGTGAAGTTGTTCAGGCCGACGCCGAAGAACGGATGCGCGGAGAGTGCGGGCCGAAGCAGCTCGTACGTGCGGAAATGCTGGAGGCCTGCGAAGCCGAAGAATCCGAGCCGGGCGCCGACCACGCGCTCCGCCTTGTGGGCGTTCGTCGCCGCGACGAGGCCGAGGACGAGGGCGGCGGCGCCCGCGGAGGCGACGAGCGTCCGCGACGGGAACCGGCTCCGGTCCGCGAGGAGCAGGAAGAGCACCCCGGCTGCGAGTCCCAACGCCGCACTCCGCGAGAGCGTCAGCGCCATGACGATCAGCAGACCCGCGCACGCTGCGGCCGCGGAACGCCGCCGGCGCAGCGGCGCCAGCCGCCCGCTGAGCGCGAGCAGAGCGAGCGTGGGGAGCAGCAGCATGACTCCAAGGTGGTTCGGGTCGCGCGTCAGTCCTCTCGCCCGCGGTGTGTCCGGGCCGTACATCAACCCGTAGCTGAGCGAGCGCGGCGGACGCCCGGTGAGCGGCGAGAGGACGAGCGCGTCCAGGTTGTAGCCGGCCGCGGTCGCGAGCAGCTGGAGTCCGGCGTAGAGGCCGTTCGCCGCGATTCCGCCCAGCAGACACGCCAGCGCCAGGTGGAAGAACCGCTGTGACCGGTACCGGAGCCAGTGCACTCCCGCCGCGAGAAACGCGAAGTGCAGCGCGAAGTAGGCCATCCCCTTCGAGAACTGGGCGAGCTCGGCCCGCCCGTCGATCGCCGGCACGGCCGCGAGATACGCCAGGCCCAGAGCCGCACCGAAGCCGACCACGACGGCGGCGGGTCCGGCAAGGCGGGTGCGGCTGCGTGCCGCCTCGGCCGTGAATCCGACCAGGAACCCGACCATGAGGAAGTCCGACAGCTTCGGCTCGTATCCCGCGATCTGCCACCTGAGCCCGATGAAGGACACGGAGAAGAGAGCCGCGAGAAACAGCGCGTCGATGACGCGCCGCGTCATGCCGTCGAGCGCCGCAGACGAATGTGGCGTGCCTGCCGGCGCGACCGGGTTACGTGCTCCAGCACCTCGGCGAGCCTTGCCGCGGCGGCGCGCGTGGACAGTGTCGCCTCGAGCTCCGGCGCGATCGCGACGTCGCCGAGCGCGCCGTCGCGCCACCTGTCCCGGAACATGCGAATGACCGCCGTCAGGCCTTCGACGTCATCCGCCGCGACGACCGTTCCCGCCCCCGTCCGCTCGATCAGACGCGCGGCCTCGCCGCCCGGCGGGACGGCTGCGAGTATCGGCCGGCGGGCCGCGAGATACTCGAAGACCTTGCCGGTGAGAACGTGGCCCCCGCGCCCGGCCGCCTCGGGCACGAGCAGGAGGAGCACGTCGGAGTCGCGCTGCAGCGCAAGCGCCTCGGCGTGGGACACGAACGGAATCAGCTCGAGTCGGGGCCCGAGCCCGAGCGCGGCCGCGTAGTCGCGATCGCGCTGCCTGAACGTCCCGGCGAAGCGCGCCACCACGTCGGAGGGGTCGAACGTGCTGAGGGCCTCGCAGAACGGACGAGGATCGCGACGGCCGAGAAAGTTGCCGGTGTGCGTGATGCGCAGCCGATCGCCGCGCCGGTAGGGAAGCCCGTCGAACGCCTCGAAGTCGCACCCGGTCTCGATGACGCTCACCGGCGCCTTCGCGTGGAGGTCATCGAGCTCCGCCCCGATTCCGTGGGAGGCCGCAACCGTCGCGTCCGCGTACCGCGCGACGACGCGCGCCAGTGCCCGCTCACCCCGGACGTCGAAGCGGCGATGCGGATTGAAGACGATCGAGTCGCGAAGGTCGGCCACCCACGGCACGCCGGTCAGGCGCTTGAGCGCGGCGCCGATGAGGTGCACCGAGGGCGGCGGCGAGGTTGTGAGCACGACGTCGATTCCGAGGTCCGCAACGAGGCGCAGCCCGGCCGGGACGGCGGTAAGGCTCCAGAGCACGCTGGGATCGGGAACGAGCACGCGCCGGGGCACGGCTCGCAGCTGGACTCCGAGGCGGACGAGGCCGTGCGTCCCGTAGAGATCCGATCCGAGCAGCCGCCAGGCGGGGCCGAGATTGCGCGCGCGGACGACGTGCAGTCCCGGCGGCGGAGCGACGGTGTCGTCGCGCTCGACCCATTTCGAGTCGTCCGGGGCAAGGACGTGCGTCTCGAAGCCGAGGTCCGCCAACTGGGTCGCGAACTTCAGGGGTCGCTGGACGCCGCCCCCACCCGTCGGGGGAAAGAACAGGGTCACGATCAGCACCCTCATGTGAGCGGGCGGAGGAGCGTCGGGACGTCGTTCGACGCGAGCCAGGCGGCCGCGGCCCGGTAGATCGGTCGCCGCTCCCGGCCGAAGAGGAGCACGCGAACGACGAGACCCGCGAGCATGATCCTGCGCGCGCGCTCGGCCCGACGGAGACCGTGGTGCTTGGCGAAGAAGACGAGGTGCCCTCGCAGTTGCTCCCGGTACATCCGGTCCCAGCGCGGCCGGGTCGAAGTGCCGCCGACGTGGACGAAGACCGCATCGGGGACGAACGCGACCTTCCACCCGGCGGCGCGCATCCGGTAGCAGAGGTCGACGTCCTCGCTGAACACGAAGAACGCCTCGTCGAGTACGCCGACCTCGTCGAGCGCCTCGCGGCGCAGGAGGAGCGCAGCCCCCTTGAGGAAGTCGCAGTCGGCCGGCGTCCCGTGGTCGAAGCCAGCGCCGTAGAAGGCGTTCAGTGCGCGTGACTTCGGGGCGAGCTTGCGCAGGAAGAGGAACTCTGTCGCGAGTCGCCAGAGCGTCGGGAACCCCCGGACCGAACGCTGGAGCGTGCCGTCCGGGTTCACGAGCCGCGGGCCTGCGACACCGACGTCGGGCCGGGCCTCGGCAAGCGCGACGAGCCGTTCGACCGCATCGCCGATCGGCCGCGCGTCGGAGTTCAGCAGGAGGACGTACCGGCCCGAGGCGAGCTCGAGGCCGGCGTTGGCCGCAGCCGCATAGCCGCGGTTCGCGCCCAGCGCCACGCATCTGGCGGACGGGAAGCGGCTCCGCACGAGCTCCGGACTGCCGTCGCGGGACCCGCTGTCGACGACGATCAGCTCGTGCCGGTGGGCGGCGAGCGCTTCGAGGCAGCGGGCCAGGTTGCAGCGGTCGTCGTGGACCGGCACGACAATCGAGATGTCCGCGCGGCCGGTGCTGAGCGGGACGGGGCTAGGCGACCATGTCGGCGTGGTTGACATGGCGTTCGACGTCGTAGTGCTCGTGGTAGTAGGTCATCGTCTCGCGCAACGCTTCGCGGAGCGGGACCCGCGGCTCCCAGCCGAGGCGCGTGGTCGCCTTGTCGAGGCGCGGCATTCGGCGATCGCAGTCCTCGTACCCCTCGCCGTAGAGCTCGATCCCGGTGACGAACTCGATGGCGTGCCGTCGGTAGGCACGTTTCCCGGTGATCTCTGCGTACGTTCGGCGCATCAGATCGGCGAGCTCGAGAATCGTGACCTCGTTGGCGCGGTTGCCGATGTTGAAGATCTGGTTCTCCGCGCTCGGCCGATGCGTGAGCATCAGGATCACGGCGTCCACCGCGTCGTGAATCGAGAGGATCGTGCGCCGGGCGCCGCCTCCGTCGACGACGCGAATCGGCTCCCCCCGCAGGAGCGAGCCCATGAACGACGCCAGCATTCGCGGAAGGCCCGAGCCGTCGATGCCGGGGATGAAGTCCATGCGGGGCCCGAAGAAGTTGAACGGCCGCACGATCGTGAACGGAAGCGACTCCTCCTGCGCGTTCGCGAAGATCACGCGCTCGAGCAGCTGCTTCGCCGTCGCGTAGGTCCAGCGCTGGTTCTGGACGGGGCCCATCACCAGCGGCGTCGAGTCCTCGTCCAGCTCGAACAGCGCCACGTCGTCGTATCGGCCCGGCGAGACGTAACTCGCGAGCGTCCGGCCGTAGACCTCGCTCGTCGAGAAGTGGACGAGCCACGTGTGCTCTCGAGCGCACATCTCGACGACCTCGCAGGCGTCGGTGAAGTTCGACCGGATGACCCGCAGCGGCCGCGTGTTGTACTCGGACGGTCTGCAGATCGACGCGAGATTCACCACGACGTCGGCCCGGCGAATCGCCCGCTCCAGCGACGCATGCGCTCCGTCGTCGGCGATCGACTCGAGATGGAGCTCGAGCCGCGGATCCGCCAGATGCGGGCGGATCTTGTCGACGCACGTATCCCACCCCTCGACCCGCACGCGCGAGTCGCGGAGCAGCCGATCGAGAAGATGGCTCCCGATGAACCCGCCGCACCCGAGAACGACGACGTGCTCAGCCGTGCCGTCGAGCTCGGGGCGTGGTGAAGGCGCCGCAATCCTGTCGCCAGCTCCGTTTGCCGAAGCCGAGCTCACGACCGATCCCACCTCCTCGCTATGAAACGTGGTCAGGATCGAGCCGTTGCCAAGCGGACGCATCCGCGGCGACACTCACCCGGGCGTCGGCAACTACTGACCCGCGCGAACTGAGTGGACGCAACTTGGCGTTGTACAAACCAGAGTCTGCTGCGCGCTCCACCGTTGCGTCTGGGCTGAGGGGCCTGTCGCCGCGCCGACCTGGGCCGGCGCGGCTCCTCCGTCTGGTCGTCCGTTCGGCCCTCCGTCCGATGGAGGACCTGGCGACACGGCCAGACGCCTGCGCTGCGCAGGACTCGGTAGGGCAGCCAACCCCGACAGACAGATCCGTTGACTCCCTCTCTACTTCGTCCAGCGGGGCGGGCGGAGCCACCGTTCACGCTCGCTCCACGAAGACGCGCTCGCGGGCCGCTCCGCCGTGGCCCCGCTTAAGGGACGTCGTGTCGGCGAGTCCGCGCCGCTGCCCACCAGAGGCGTGGGGGGGGGGG
>DATJOZ010000033.1:0-7798 GCA_035506655.1 Gaiellaceae bacterium | reverse complement strand
CAAGAAGTGGATCGCGGTCTCCGCGCTCCTGATCCTGATCACGATCCTCCCGATGGCGTGGCGGTGGCAGCAGCTGCTCGGCGTGCGCGGCATCCACGAGGGGATCGAGTGGCTCACGCGCGCCTACTTCGTGTCGTACGCCGTCGGTCAGGTCCTACCGACCTCGCTCGGCGGCGACGCGTCGCGGATCTACGAGACGTCGCGCCGCCACCGCGACTCGAGCGGCGCCGCGGCCGGCACCGTCCTGCTCGAGCGCGGGCTCGGCGGCGTCGCCACGCTCTTTCTCGCGGCGGTCGGCTTCGCGCTCGCGCTCGGCCACTACAGCGTCGGCGGCTACATCTGGGTCGAGCTCGCGTTCGTCGTCGGAGCCGTGCTCGCGTGCATCGTGCTCTTCTCGACGCGGCTGCATCCGCTGCTCCACTGGACGCGGCCGGTTCTGCGCTTCCTCCGCATCGAGCGGCCGCTTCGCGAGGTGTACCTCGCGCTGCACTCGTTCCGGAACGAGCGGCGGCTGCTCGTCTGGATGTTCGTGCTGACGATCGCCGTGCAGGCCGTGCGCGTGCTCGCGATCTGGTCGGCGGGGAAGGCGGTCGGCGTCGACCTTTCGCCGCGGCCGTACTACGTGATGGGGCCGCTGCTCTTCCTCGTCATGCTCGTGCCGTTCACCATCAACGGGCTCGCCGTGCGCGAGACGTTCTTCGTCTCGTTCCTCGCGGCGCTCGGCGTGAGCGCGAATGCCGCGTTCGCAACCGGCTTCCTCTTCTTCCTCGTCACGATCGCGCTCGCGCTGCCCGGCGCCGCGATTCTCATGTGGGAGTCGACGCACGGCGGCGGCTCGCGGCAGGCGGCGCCTCGATGACCGACGCGTCCGTCGTGGTCGTGACGTACAACGCGCTGCCGTGGATCGAGCAGTGCCTCGAGAGCGTGCGCGGCGTCGAGACGATCGTCGTCGACAACGGCTCGACCGACGGCACGGTCGCGTTCGTGCGCGAGCGGTTCCCGGACGCCGAGGTCGTGGAGGAGGAGAACCGCGGCCTCGCGGCGGGATGGAACGCCGGCGTCGACCGCACGTCGGGCCGCTACGTCCTGCTCCTGAACAGCGACGCGTGGCTCCACGACGGCGCGCTCGACGCGCTCGTCGCGTTCGCGGACTCGCAGCCGGCGGCGGCGGTCGTCGGGCCGCTGCTGCGCAACCCGGACGGGACGCTGCAGCGGTCGGTGCGCGGCTTCCCGACGCTGTGGCGGCTCGCGACCGAGTACTTCTTCCTCCGCAAGCTCGCGCCGCGGTCGCACACCTTCAACGACTTCTACGGGAACGGGTTCGACTACCGGTCCGTGCTCGAGGCCGAGGTGCTGATGGGCGCCGTGTGGCTCGTGCGGCAGGCCGCGATCGACGAGGTCGGGCCGGCCGACGACAGCTTCTTCCTCTTCAGCGAGGAGGTCGACTGGGCGTGGCGGTTCCGCGACGCCGGCTGGAGCTCGGTCTTCTTCCCCGGCGCGGAGGCGACGCACGTCGGCGGCGCATCGCACCAGGGGCGGTTCTTCGTCGAGATCCAGCGCGGACACCTGAGGTTCTTCCGCAAGCACCGCGGCGACGCGTACGCCGAGCGGGCTCGGCGGATGATGCGGGTCGCGCTCGCGCTGCGCGGCGTGCTCTTCCGCGGCGAACGCGGGCGCAGCTACCGTGAGGCGGCGGCGTGGCTCGGCTCCGGCTCGGTCGAGGAGCTGCTCGCGTGAACCGCCGCGACTTCCGGCTGATCGACCAGCGCCTGCCCGGTCTCCTGCTCGCGCTCCCGCTGCTCGCGGTCGCCTGGATCCTCCCGCAGACCGGCTTCGGGCTCTGGGTGCGGCTCACCGCCGCGACGCTCGTCCTGCTCCTGCCGGGCCAGCTCGTCGCGCGCGCGCTCGGACGGCGCGGGTCGCCGGCGGTGATCTCGTGGTCGGTCGCGCTCGTCGGCGTCGCGATGGCGATCACGTTCGCGGTGCACGGGTCGCTGACGCTGACGCTCGTGCTCGTGCTCCTGATCGGCGCGATCGCGCTGCCGTTCTCGCTCCGCGCGAGGACCGAGCCGGCGCCGCGCGGCCGCTGGGCGGTCGCGCTCGCGGGGATCGCGCTCGGCGCGGCGCTGTGGGGGATCGAGGGCGTCGTCCGCGGGGACGGGCTCTTTCACCTCGGCCGCGTCCGCAAGCTCGACGACCTCGGCTCGCTGACGCTCCGCGCGGTCGACGAGTTCAAGGACGGCGGCCTCCATCCCGGCTACGCGTTCCCGCTCTGGCACGGATGGCTCGCGCTCGTCGCGAAGCTCGGCGGCGTCGATCCGACGTCGGTGATCCTCCACGAGCCGAGCGTGCTCGTGCCGATCGCGCTCGTGATCGTCTTCGAGACCGGCGTCGCGGTCTTCGAGTCGTCGTGGCTCGGGGTCGCCGCGCTGCTCGCGCAGGTGACGCTCATCGCGCTCGCGCCGGGCGGCGGCGGCGCGTACGCGTCGATCGAGCTGCCGGGGACGATGGCTCGCCAGATGCTCGTGCCCGCGGTCGTCGGGCTCTTCTTCCGCTTCGTGCGGGCTCCGTCGTGGCCGCTCGCGGCGACGCTCGCGGTCGCCGGGCTCGACCTCGCGCTCGTCCACCCGACGTACGCGCTGTTCGTCGCGATCCCGCTCGTCGGGTACGCGCTCGCGCGACTGCTGCTGACGCACACCGACCTGCGCGCGAGCGCCGAGGCGCTCGCGTCGTTCTCGCTCCCCGTCGTGCTGACGTTCGCCTGGCTCGCGCCGATCGTCGCCGAGACGCAGTCGTACTACCCGAAGCCCGCGGAGCTGGCGCGCGCGCTCGCGCAGTACACGACCGATCTCGTCGTGCACTCCGCGCACGCGTACCACCTCGCCGCGGGCGTCGTCGCGCGGAGCGGCTCCGTCGCGGTCGCGTCGCTCCTCATGGTCCCGCTCGCCGGGCTCGCCGCGCGCCGGCGCTGGAGCGCGCTCGTCCTCGGCGGGACCGTGCTCGTGCTCTTCGTCGAGCTGACGCCGTTCGTCTTCCCGCACTTCTCCGATCTCGTGTCGCTGTCGCAGTCGCGGCGCGCGGCCGGCTTCGTCCCGTTCGCGATCGCGTTCGCGGGCGGGCTCGCGGTGCTCGCGCGGCCGGCGAAGTGGTTCCTGCTGCCGATCGCGTTCATCGCGGGCGTCGTCCTCGAGATCCGCTACCCGGGCGACTTCGGGACGAAGCTCCACCACGGCGGCCCGTCGTTCGCGACGTGGATCGCGCTCGCCGGCGGCGCGGCGGCGCTCGTCCTCGCGACGGTGTTCCGGCGGAAGCTGAGCGGCCGGTACGAGAGTGCCGGGCCGGTCGCGGCGCTCGCGGCGCTTCTGTTCGTCCTCCCGGTCGCGGTGCACGGCTTCCGGCACTGGACGGGCGGGTCGACGAAGGACCCGTACGCGCTGTCGCCGGGCCTCGTCGACTACCTGCGGAGGGACGTCCCGAAGCGCGCGGTCGTCCTCTCCGACCTCGAGACGAGCTACCGGATCTCGGCGTACGCGCCGGTGTACGTCGCCGTCGCGCCGCCCGTGCACGTCGCCGACACGAAGCGGAACAACCCGTACGGACGCGCGAAGGCGCTGAAGGCGTTCCTCGCGACAGGGAGCCTCGCGACGATGCGCACGTACCACCCGGGCTGGATCGTGCTCCGCACGCGGCGCACCGTTCCGATCGCGCAGCTCGAGGCGTCCGGCCTGAAGCCCGTCTACAGCGACCGCCGGTTCATCGTCTTCAAGCTGTGACGACGGAACTACCATCGCCGCGATGAAGGTGCTGCTCGTCACGCTGTACTTCCCGCCGGCCGGCGGCGCCGGCGTGCAGCGGTCGCTGAAGGTCGCGAGCCATCTCCCGGCGCTCGGGATCGAGACGCACGTGCTCGCGCCGGACGACCCGAAATGGGTGCACGTCGACGCGGAGCTGCCGCTGCCGACGCAGGCGTGGGTGCACCGCGCGCGCTACGTCGGCCCGCGCGGGCGGCGCATCGCGGACGAGCTGCACGGCCGCTCCGGCATCGACCTCGCCGTGCGGCAGGCGTCGACGATCGGCCGGCGGCTGCTCGTTCCCGACGAGAACGTGACGTGGAACGCGACCGCGATCCCGAAGGCGATCCAGATCGTCCGCAGCGAGGGGATCGACGTCGTGCTGACGACCTCGCCGCCCGGCTCCGTCCAGCTCATCGGCGCGGCGGTGAAGAAGGCGACCGGCGTGAAGTGGGTCGCAGACCTCCGCGACTCGCTCGTGCTGCATCCGCACCGCGCGGCCGACGGGATCGCCGCGGTCGCGAAGCGGAAGGCGCGCGCCGGCGTCGCGCGGCTCGTCGCGTCGCAGGCGGACGCGATCGTCACCGCCGCGGAGTCGATCTCCGTCGAGACGCGCGGCATCAACCCGCGCGGCCCCGTCGTCACGATCGCGAACGGCTGCGACTTCGACGACTTCGCGGGGCTCGAGTACGCGCGCACGGACCGCTTCCGGATCACGCACGCCGGCTCGTTCTTCGGCAAGCGCGACCCGAAGCCGTTCCTCCAGGCGCTCGCCGACTCCGGGCTCCGGGACGTGACCGTGCGCTTCGTCGGCGACTTCCGCCCCGGCGACCGCGAGTTCATGGACGCGCTCGGCCTCGGCGACCGCGTCGAGCTGATCGGCTACGTGCCGCGCCGCGAGTCGCTCGCGCTGCAGCGGAACTCGGACGTGCTGCTGCTGCTCATCCCCGACGCGGGCGGCCGCGGGCGCGGCGTGCTCTCCGGGAAGGTCTTCGAGTACCTCGCGGCCGAGCGGCCGATCCTCGCCGCGGTCCCGCCGGACGGCGCGGCGGCGCAGTTGATCCGCGACACCGGCGCCGGCGTCGTCGCGGCGGCGGACGACGTCCCCGCGCTCCGCGACGCGCTCGTCGACCTCCACGCGCGCTGGCGCGACGGCAAGCTGGACGGCACGCCGCTGTCGCCGGAGTGGCGCGACACGCTCTCCCGCGCGCGCCGCGTCGAGGAGCTCGCCGACCTGCTAAGAACACTCGCATGACGGCGGCGGCTGTCCCCATCCCGCGGGCCGTGAGCCGCACGCGCGTCGCGGACGTCTTCTTCCTCGCGACGTTCTTCTGCGTCACGTTCGAGAAGGTCCACTGGAACCTCGCCGGCTCGGTCGGGATCGCCGACGTGATGACGATCTGCTTCCTCGTCGCGTTCGTGCTGACGAGCCGCGGGCCGACGCCGCGCACGACGGGGATCGTGCTGCTCTTCTTCGCGGCGTTCCTCCTCGTGTACCTGCTCGGCTTCTTCAACCTCGAGACGAAGCAGGGCTTCGAGCAGTACACGAAGGGGATGGTGAAGTTCCTGCTGCATTTCCTGTTCCTCGCCGCGGCGGTCGCGTATCTCGCGCGGCGCGGCGACCGGTTCTACTGGCGTGCGCTCGGCTGGTTCACGGCGGGGATGGTCGTGAACGCGGTCTACGGCGTGCTGCAGCTGCTCGCGGCGCGCGCCGGCCACAACCTCGACCATCTGCTGCTCTCGCCGCTCACCGGCGGCGCGAGCTCGATCAACATCTACGGAGCGGTCAACGGACAGAGCGTCTACCGGCCGAACGCGCTCACCGGAGACCCGAATCATCTCGGGATCATGCTCGAGATCCCGCTGCTCGCATTGACGCCGCTCTATCTCCGGCTGCCGCGCGGGCACCGGTGGAAGTGGCCGCTCGGCGCGGTGCTCGGCTTCCTGCTCATCGTCGAGCTCGCGACGCTGTCGCGGAGCGGCCTGCTCGGGCTCGCGGTCGGGATCGTCGTGCTCGCGTTCCCGTACCGCCGCTTCGCGTGGAGCCGCGCGCTGCTCGTCCCGCTCGCGGTGGTCGGCGCGATCCTGCTCTACGTCGTCTACTCGCGGTGGCACTACTTCTCCGTCGTGCTGCGGTCGCGGATCCAGACCGGCGGCGGCTCGACGTCGACGCACTTCGCCGTCTACGACTTCATCCCGAAGATCATCCACTCGCACCCGCTGCTCGGGCTCGGGCTCAACAACTTCTCCGTCTACTACGAGTTCGTCACCGGGAAGACGAACTGGGGTCCGCACTCGTTCTACGTCGCGCTGATCGTCGAGACGGGCCTCGTCGGGTTCGCCCTCTACATGGTCTTCCTGCGCTACCTCTTCGTGCGGCTGCACGCGGCGCGCGTGCTCGGGCGCATGCTCGACGCTGCGCGCGACCCGCTCGGCCGACGCGTGCGCCCGCTCGCGTGGGGCTTCACCGCGGCGCTCGCAGGGACGCTCGCGGCGAACCTCTTCTACCTCACGATGCAGTTCTATTACTTCTATGGGTTCGCGGCGCTCGCGCTCGCGCTGCCGATCGTGTTCGCGAGGCGCGCCGCCTGAAGGTCTGTGTCCTGACGACGTCGTATCCGCGCGGGCCCGAGGACCCCGCGGGACGCTTCGTCGCCGACGCGGTCGAGGGCGTTCGCGCGCGCGGCGTCGAGGTCGCCGTCGTGTCGCCCGCGTCGTTCCGGTACTACGGGATCGCGTACGGGCACGGCGTCGTCGGGAACCTGCGCGCGGCGCCGTGGCGCGTCGCGCTCGTGCCGGCGTTCCTCTTCGCGTTCCGGCGCGCGGCGGCGCGCGCGGCGCGCGGGGCGGATCTCGTCCACGCGCACTGGCTCGCTGCGGGCGCGGTCGCCTCGACGCTCGGCAGGCCGTACGTCGTCCAGGTGTGGGGGACGGACGTCGAGCTCGCGCGGCGCGCGCCGTGGCTCGCGCGTCCCGTGCTCGCTCGTGCACGGCTCGTGCTCGCCGCGTCGAGCGCGCTCGCCGAGGACGCGGAGCGGCTCGGTGCGCGCACGGTGCGCGTCGTCCCGAGCGGTGTCGCGATCCCGGACGCGGTCGGCGCGCCCGAGGAGCCGCCGCACGTCCTCTACGTCGGGCGACTGTCGGCGGAGAAGGGCGTCCTCGAGCTCTCGGCGGCCGCGGCGGGGCTGCCGCACGTCGTCGTCGGCGACGGGCCTCTGCGCTCGCGCGTCCCCGGCGCGGTCGGCTTCGTCCCGCCGGACGAGCTCGGCGCGTGGTACGAGCGCGCGGCGGTCGTCGCGGCGCCGTCGCTCCGCGAGGGCTACGGCGTCGCGCCGCGCGAGGCGATGGCCTGGGGCAGGCCGGTCGTCGCGAGCCGCGTCGGCGGGCTCGTCGACGCGGTCGAGGACGGCGTGACGGGTCTCCTCGTCCCGCCGGGCGACGTGGCTGCCCTCAGGGCGGCGCTGGAGCGCCTCCTGGGCGACGCGGAGCTGCGGGCGCGGCTCGGAGCCGCTGGCCGGGAGAAGGCCCGTCGGGAGCTCTCGTTCGCCGCCGCGGCCGAGAAGCTCGAGGCCGCGTACGCGGAGGCGCTCGCGTGAGCCCGGGGCTCTACCTCCACGCGCTGCGCGTCGCGCGCGGGCGCCAGCTCCGCGCGCGGGCACGCCGCCCGCTCGCGCGGCGCCGCTTCCCGTCCGACCCGCCGCCGCGCGACGCGGGCCCGGTCCCGGCCGCCGCCGAGCTCTGGCGCTCGCCCGCCTTCGAGCCGATGCCGGCGCCCGATCCCGCGACCCGGCTCGGCGCGTTTCACGCGTCGTACGGCGAGGACGTCCTCGGCGCCGCGCGCGCCGCCGACGTCGAAGGAGCCCGCGTGCTCGTCGCGCGCTGGATCGAGTCGCATCCGCCGCAGAACGACGACGCGTGGCACCCGTATCCGCTCTCGACGCGCGCGGGGAACTGGATCGCCGCGCTGACGCTCGTCCCCGAGCTCGCGTCGCCGGCGCTCTCGGCGA